>JARJMZ020000013.1 GCA_029335875.2 Thermoprotei archaeon
CTTTCAACAGCGTTCTTAGACGCGTATATAACTATGGCTTTAATCTCGGGAATAACCTTCAAGACCTCCACATCTCCCGCCGAAGCTACTCTTTTGAAAGTCTCGTCATCACTATAACCAACCACATACCTAGACCTCTCCTGTATAGCCATAGCATTATAGTCGAGGAGGCTCACGAAGGCTAGCATTAATACTAGACAAAGGCCCGCTATCCCTAGGATCTTCAACAACCACACACCTCGTACACTACCGTCAGGGGTAAAGTACAGTTAAATACTTTCACACTCACATATATACTCTAATCCCCCTCATAGTACAGCATGCTATCAAAATACCATCGGGGAACCTGCGTAGGCTTAAGGGTAGACACTCCATTACGCCGTCTGCTGCGTAAGTTCACTAGGTCTTTTAGGGCTGGGCTTTGAATGTCAGAGTCTAGGTGGCTGGATGTGGGTTATGTGGATTTGTATGTTGTTAGGAGGCCTTTGACTTTCGCCGGTATTGAGGGGGATAGGGGTAGAGCTTTATTCTCAGTAGTAGGGGTTCCTTTTGATTCAACATCCACCCATAGGACAGGGCAGCGTTATGGCCCGTTGTTCGTTAGGGAGGCTTCAATGAACATTGAATCTAACGGTTATAGTGTTGAAGGTTTTATCGAGGATGTCCCCTTCTATGACGAGGGGGACGTGGGCGTAGTTCACGGTAGTGTTGGCGTGACTATCGATAGGGTTTCAAAAGTTGTCTCTGAGATAGCTGGTGAGGGTAGGGTCCCCGTTGTTATTGGGGGGGAGCATACTATAACTTTGGGTGTGATAAGGGGTCTTAAAGCTACGGGTCTGAGACCTTGTGTGCTCGCGTTTGACGCGCACTTTGATCTGAGGCTGAACTACCTATCTAACACCTTGAGCCACGCGTGCACTATGAGGAGAGTGTTGGAGGAGCTTGGCGGCGTGAATATAGCGTTTATAGGCGTTAGGGGTTTCGATAGGGAGGAGTTGTCTTTCGCTAATGGAAACCCCCAAATAACATACTATACTCCCAGAACTCTCGAGTCCATGGGGGTTGCGAGCGTGGTCTCAGAGGTTAAAAAGTTCCTCTCAGAGTGCGGGGAACTCTATATCACTGTAGACATGGATGTGTACGACCCAGCCTACGCCCCCGGTGTTGGTAACCCGGAGCCCGGGGGCTTAACTTCTAGAGAAGCCCTACCAATGCTGGCAGCCCTTGTTGACGAGAGGGTTGTAGGGTTAGACGTTATGGAGGTGACACCCCAGTATGATGTTGGAGGCGTCACCAGCATGCTGGCAGCTAAAACCCTACAGGAAGCTCTAATAGCAGCCTTTAAGGGGAGAGCTAAACAGCCTTAACCTTCCTCATAAGGCCTGTGGCAGGGGGCGCTCTCGTCTTAGTGAATATTCGTTGGCCGCAGTTGGGGCACATTAAACTAGGCAGTGTCACCAGGTTCTCCAACGTATCCTGGTAGCCGCAGTGGACGCACACGTAATAGACTGGGGTGGGTTTTATTCCATAAGGCAGGCTCCTCTTAAGCTTCTCCTCCTCCAAAAACTCTTCATGCTCCCCGCTCATACTCGAGACCTAGCTTATTTAATAGTTAGTCTAACCCTATTAACTCTTAGCCTCCAACACTCTCCACTCCATAACGGATTCTCTAAGAGGCGCGAGGACCTAAACGTGGCCACAGAACTCAATATCATGGATATTCATGGTTTTTGGCTCCGGCTTCCCCCTCAGCCTATTAGTGGCTCCATAGGCTGGCATTACTGGGGCCTCCCTGTGCTCGCCTCCGATGGTCAATCATAGAGGCAGGCTCGCATAGCGTGGAAGCCTTAAAATGACTCTAAGTCTTGTGTTAAACAGCTTAAGCCAGAGTACAATTATCTTTAACAGTGTCGGGGGGCGCGCCTCAAAGCTTCTAGTATGTCTTCCTTGATGGAAAATAGCGGGGCTTGAGTGAAACGATAACTATGATAATTATCTCGACAACGGTAAGGCTTAAAATCTCGGGAGGCAACTTGTTAGGTGAAGTTTGAAGGGTGAGTGTAAAAGATATGGGCGACGCGGGCCTGTGTAAGGGCCTCCCCCCTGAGATATGTGCTAGTCTGGGTATGGAGGAGCAGATAATAAAAATAAGACTTGAGAAGAGGAGATTCGGCAAGGAGGTCACGATAATAGAGGGTATAAGTGAGAGGGATTTCGACCTAGAGGAGCTAGCTTCAAAGCTAAAGTCAAAACTAGCTGTAGGAGGCACAGCTAAAAACGGGAGAATAGAACTTCAAGGAGACCACAGGTTTAAAGCTAAGAAGATCCTGGTAGATATGGGATTCCCAGAAGAGAACATAACAGTAATATACTGAATGTTAAACCATAGAGCCCAACAATAGGGGAAACCTTCTGGAAGTACTTGTTTCCTTACATGATAACTCACACATCTATCATGTTTAACTCCCTCACTCAAGCTAAGAATAGACATGGTTGTCTTCACAATAGTTTATGCCAGCCGCTGGAGCCCTTTGAGCTTACAGTATTCTCCCCCGGCTAGCTGGGAGCTTGCCGTAGCCCTCAATATTGCGTCAACCCTCGAGGTCTCTTGGGGCGCCTGGTTCGAGTGGAGCCCTCATATAATACTTGTAGCCTCGCAAGGCGTTATTGTTGGCTGTGGGCTTGCTTTCTTCTAGATAACCTGATATATAAGGCTATTGCTAGGAGCGCTACTATGGCTACTATAAGGGCTATGGTGAGTCTGGGGTCCCCTATAAGGGTGAGCACTCCTATGGGAGTTATGGCCTCGCTTTTTGGCGGGCTGAATTCTAGGATGAGTATGTAGCCGCTCTTGTCGTGGAAGCCCCCATAAGCTACTCTACTATTGGATGTTGAGGCTTCGAGGGCTATGGGGTTTACTCCCGTTACTCTTGTCACATTATAGTAGCCTATGAGTTTTAGGTTGCCGCCTATGTTAAAGACTAGTATTAACGTCCCGTTTTGGGTTATAGTGTTGACTAGCATGTAATCTCCTATTTGAGCTAGGCTTGTCCCAACCCCTCCAACACCTTCTACTATTGTGAAGTTTAAGGAGATCTCGAGGTTCCCCCCTATGGAGAGCCTCATTAGGATCGGGATGGCTCCAGCGGAGCCTGTTAAATATTGTTCCCTGCCCGCCCCCCAGCAGCCCAGTATTTTAAGGTTAGTGTTGTTAAACGATATGCTATAAGAGCGTAGCACCTCACCAGTTTGAGATATGATTACTATGAGGCCCGCAGCACCGTTATCTCCAACAGCTAGGAGCCTGCCCCCAGCAACCTCATTAATACACTTGAAATATCCTAGACCCATGTCTTCGCGAACCCACTCGACCCCCCTGCTCGACACCCTAGCTATCATATAGTGGTCTTCAACCCCCAGTATTAGCGACGACCCGACAATGTATACGGAGTCCCCCAAGGCTATGGCTCTCAGGGGGTTTAACCTCAGGTTTATCCTCGTGTACGCTTTCTCCACTATGGACCCGTTAGTGTCCAGTTTAACAGTCCATAGGGTGTTGTTATTGGTGGACCTTGAAGATGCTATAATATTGATTAAACCCCTCTTAACCTCCATGTTCAAAACGCTCACGTTACCCCCAAGGTTTACGCTTTGAGCCCAGAGCCTATCCACACCCCTATATGCCAGGACTATAAGGTAGGGGCCTCTAGAGCCTGCAGCGTATAGTGTTTCGTTAGCGAGGTAAACGTATTGTATGGAGTCTACTTCAGGCTCCTCCAGGCTGACTATTAGGTTTACGGTTTGAGCTTCAGATAGCCAGATAGAGTGGGGGGCGAGGACTATTAAAACCAGTACTGTTAACACGCTAAGCCTTAACATCTTTAACACCGTCCAGTAATCCTACGCATAAGACTGCGTATGCTATGATCTGGATTATCTTGATAATGTCTAGGGTCTTCGATGCGACCACTACACCAGCTTTATCCAGGGCTTCCCCAGCTATCAGGGTTTCCAAGGCTTTCTTAACACCCTCAGCTTTCTCCAGGGTTTCCAAGGCTCTCTTAACGCTGGGGCTGAAGGCGAGGGAGCCTATGACGGGGACTACGCTGGCCAGGTCATCAAGATGACTGGCTAGTTGATGGTCGGGCTTAGCGTTAAGTTTTGATGTGACCTCTATAGTATCCTGTATTATGGAGTTTACCAGGCTTAACAGTACTAGGATCGATATGGCTAGGGGTATATTCAGGTTTTGATGGGTTACCGGGCTCCTATGGTATATGTGGAGATACCTGTCAACGAGGCTCCTAATCCTATATATTTCATCGTTCAACTCCCTCAACTCCACCTCTAAACCGCTCGAGTAGCCTTCTCTTACTGTTGAAGCTAGGAGTCTAAACTGTTTCAGAGTTAGGTTAGTTAATTCCTTTATTGAAAATCTAACGTTAACCCTCCCATGGTCTACGAGGATTTTCGCTGTTACAACGCCCTCGCCCTCCTCAGCCACGTCTACTCCTATGAGTTTTGACGCTAAACGCTTCACCGCCATTTTAGGGAGCTCTCCTGGGAGCTTCAGCTCAACACTGTTATAGCCTAGGATATATAAGCATGGTAGTGCCAGGCTCATAATCCTAGGCTCCCTATATTTTCTGAGGTCGAGGCTTACCTCCTCATCGTCTCCCACGGACTTTGTTATAGGAGTTATCCTGAGAGTTCTACCCTCAGACGCGATTATGACGCTGTCGCCCGCCTTAAGCCCCACACTTTTAGCCCATGAATGTGGAAGGGTTACTATTAAACTACTAGACCCTAAGCGCTGCACTCTTCTAACCTCTACTGCTGCCACTACACTCCACCTTTGTAATCTAGCATGTATTAATAGGGTTTGCTGGCATTTAAAAACTATGGTTTGAGTTGAGGGTTAGAGGAGACTTCTATAAGGGTGTTATAGGGGGGCATAGGCTAGCTAGGGGCTGCGAGCTCTGCTACCCCGGGGCTAAGGCTGTGGTTTTTGTTAGCGGGGCTTGCGACGACTCCTGCTTCTACTGTCCGGTGAGTAGGGCTAGGCTGTACAGTGAAGTCATGTTTGTGAATGAGGAGCCCGTGTCTACTGTAGGGGAGGTTGTAATTGAAGTTTTGAGGATGGGGGCTCGCGGGGCTAGCATAACTGGCGGGGATCCCCTAGCCGCTCTAGATAGGACTGTTGCGGTTGTGGGGGCTCTGAAGGAGGGTTTAGGGCAGGCTTTCCATATACACCTCTACACTACTGGGAGGCAGGCTTCTATCGATTCTCTAAGGGTATTAGCTAGGGTGGGCCTTGACGAGATCAGATTCCACCCTGTTAACGTGAAGTTTCTGAAGGCTGTAGAGAAGGCTAAAAGTGTGGGTTTAGAAGTGGGGGTTGAAATACCTATAGCTCCAGGCCTCGAAGAATGGGCCATAAGAGTCATATCGGAAGCCTATAGCAGGGGGGCGAGCTTCGTCAACTTAAACGAGATGGAGTTCGTGGAGCCGAACGCCGAAAACCTCCTAGCCAGAGGGTATAGAGAGAGCAGGCTGAGACCCTTCACAGTCGAGGGGGCCCTGGAGGCGGCAATGAAAGTATTGGAATGGGCCGGCGAGAACTCCAAGATCCCAGTACACTTCTGCCCAGCCCCCTTCAAAGACTCTATACAGACCAGAAACAGGTTCAAGAGGCTGGCTAAGCTAGATAGAGCATGGTACGAGCACCCCACAAGAGATGGAACCCTAATATGGGGGGAGCTGAGGGGCGCAACACACGAAATAGGAGAAGAGTGCGGGCCAGCCTCAACATGTACGCCACCAGATACCGTTATGCTAAAACAGCTAGCGTCAAGGTATGGGGCTAAAGCATATATAGTGGAAGCCTTACCGACAAGGTCGAGAGTCCCAGTAAGCTTACAGGAAATATTTTAAACATCCAGCTCTCCAGTTTAGGGATATCTTTACTGTTTACTTAGGGGGTTTTAGCTAGCATTTCTTTAACAGTCTTTACTAGCTCCTCTTGCGGGACCACTTTCCTCTCCCCTGTTCTCGTGTCGTATATTGTTTTTGTGTTGTTTTTGACTTCTTCTGCCCCTACGTATACTAGTAGTGGTACTTCCAGTTTCCTCGCTTTTCTTCTCTGTGAGTCTTCATTTGCTCTTGCCATGTCTATTCTAGTGTTTATCCCGGCGTCCCTTAAGGTTTTCACTGTTGCCCACGCGTGTTTGAGGAGGCTCCAGTCTAGGACTATTACCTGGACTTGTGTCACGGTCTTCCTGGAAACACTATATATTCCGAGCTCGATCCCCGCATCTATCAGTCTCTCTATGCCGAGGCTGACGCCCGTAGCGGGGGTGTGTTTGCCTGTGAAGAGTTCTACTAGGTTATCATATCTTCCTCCCCCCGCCACGCTACCTATTCTCGGCTTCTCCAAGACGACCTCTATTATGGGCCCCGTATAGTAGTCTAAACCCCTAACTAAGCTCATGTCCAGCTCTACACTGCTAGTATCGTTTAGCAGCTCCACAGTCCCTTCAAGGTGCTTACAGGCTTCTGAGACCCTGGGGTTTCCGCCATGCTTGGCGCAGAGGGAGCTCAACTCTTCTAGGGGCTCGCCCCTGTGTGATATTATCTCAGCTATCCTCCCAACTAGGGGCTCGCCCAGCCCTGTTTTAGAGAGTTCCCTCATAACGCCTTCAAGCCCGATCTTGTCGAGCTTATCTATAATTCTGTAAACACGTAGGGGGTCGGTAAGCCCCAGCTCCTCCTCAAATACCCCCGCTAGGAGCCTCCTATCGTTAAGTTTAACCTTAAACTCTGTGAATCCGAGCTCCCTGAGGGCGTCAACAGTCAAGTTTATTATTTCAGCGTCAGCCTCAGGATAAGGGCTCCCCACTATGTCAGCGTCACACTGGTAGAACTCCCTATACCTACCCCTCTGAGGCTCCTCATGCCTCCAAACAGGGCCTATATGGTATCTCTTAAAGGGTAAGCCTATATCGGGCCTCCCAGCTATGAACCTCGCCAGGGGGACTGTGAGGTCATATCTTAAAGCATACTCCCTCCCGCTCCACGGGTCTGTGAACCTCCATATGAGCCTGCTCTCAGCCTCCTCACCATACTTTCCAGCTAGAGTCTCCCAGTATTCCACGGATGGGGTGTCGAGAGGGTCGAACCCGTACCTCTCAAAAACCCTCACAACCCTCGAAATAACCTCCCTCCTAAGAATCGCAACCTCAGGGGGAAAATCCCTGAAGCCGCGGGGGGGCTTAAGCTTCTCAGCCAACCCCTAAAACCTCGTAATGTGGAATGGGGGTAGAACCTAATAAGCGTGAGAAAACGGAAGAGGCTCACTGTGGCTTTTCCTCGCCCTCCCCTCCCCTTAATAGTATGTCTTCAAGTATTATCCTGTAAACATCCATGCCCAGCTTGAAGGTGGCGTAGATTTTAGCTTGGAGGCTTACAGCCTCGCAGCCCTCACTGCTCCAGACGACTTCAAGCATCTCACTTATCCTCCCTTTCTTCAGAGCTTCATCTAAGATCTTTGAGGCCAAGACTTTCTCTTCAGGCGTCATCCCCAGGGCTTCCACTAGGTTTTCTTTCTCGTGGTTCAGCGAGCCTCTTTCTATGCAGCAGGACATTTTAATCACGCTATATGGTGGGGGTGCAATCTAAAGTTAATATTTTTGGGGGTAGGATTGAATTTTCCCCAGTCATGTCTTAATTTTCAATTCTCTAGCCACAAATTTATATATACTTCCGGCAGCATAGATAGGAGTTGGTGTGTATTATTGGGGAAGCAGCTGATATTATGGCTTGACGAGGTAGGTTCTGAGCATTTAAAATCCATAGGCGGTAAAGCTGCAGGATTAGCTGGCATGATTAAAGCCGGGATCCCCGTTCCCCCGGGCTTCATAGTTACTACTGAGGCATACAATGAGTTCATATTTGAGACTGGCCTGGTTGACTACATAGAGAGTGTTTTGAGGGAGACTGTGACGAGCGGTAAGCCTAGCGAGTATGAGGTGGCTAGCAGGCTTATAAGGTCTAAGTTCGCCGAGACCCCTATGCCTCTCAGGATAGCCCAGGAGATAAGGGAGGCTTACTCTAAGCTTGAAGACCTCGTAGGCGTTAAGAACGTTCCCGTTGCTGTTAGGAGTAGTGCCACTGCTGAGGATCTTCCGGAGGCTAGTTTCGCCGGCCAGCAGGAGACATATCTTAATGTTAGGGGCGCCGACAATGTCGTAGAGATGGTTAAGAGGGCTTGGAGCAGCCTGTGGACTGCTAGGGCTATGAGCTATAGGGATAACCTTAAGATCGACCATAGGAATGCTATGATGGCTGTAGTGGTTCAGAAGATGGTTAATAGTAGGAGTAGTGGCGTCGCCTTCACAATACACCCCGTGACGGGGGAGGAGGATAAGATAGTGATAGAGGCTATATGGGGGCTCGGCCCATACATTGTTGAAGGTAAAGTAACACCAGACAGGATCGTTGTCAGAAAGGCGACACTGGAAATCCTAGAGAAGAGGGTGGCTGAGAAGGGGAAAGCACTCTTCTACGATAATATGAAAGGCGCTAACGTCGAAATAGATGTTCCTGAGAGCGACGAGCAGCTGGAGGCGTTGGCGGTCAAGCATCCAAGCATAGCTTCTATAGTGAGGAAGCATGGGATAAGACCCGGGGAACCGGCGCTTAGCGATGAAGAAGTTAAAACGCTATCAAAGTTATCGGTTAGAGTAGAGTCTTACTTTGGGAAGGCTATGGACATAGAGTGGGCTATAGACTCAGACCTCCCAGCCCCCAACAACGTCTTCCTCGTCCAGGCTAGGCCTGAAACTGTTTGGAGCAGGAAGAAGGCTGAGGTTAGGCCTAAAGTTGAAGAGAAACCCTTAGAGACTGGGGCAATACTGGTTAAAGGCGTGGCTGCAAGCCCCGGCGTCGCTCATGGCAGGGTTAAAGTAGCTTTGAGCATTGAAGAGGCTGCTAGGAAGATGGAGAAGGGCGATGTACTAGTGACGAAGATGACTGACCCGGACTGGGTTCCCTACATGAAGCTAGCTGCTGCAATAGTAACAGATGAGGGTGGCATGACCGCCCACGCAGCTATAGTATCGAGGGAGCTCGGCATACCGGCAGTGGTAGGTGCGGGGAACGCGACGAAGGTCTTGAAGGATGGCATGGAGGTTACCGTGGACGGGAGTAGGGGGGTAGTATATTATGGTGTAGTTGGGGAGGCTAAGCCCCAGGTGGCGCCGGCTCAGGCCCCTGTAGGTGTCCCTGCAGAGCTTCTCGTTTATGCTCACCCCGTGACCGCCACTAAAATATACATGAACTTGGGGGAGCCCGATGAGATAGACAGGTATAAACACTTGCCCTTCGACGGGATAGGACTCATGAGAATAGAGTTTATAATAGCCAGCTGGATAGTCTACCACCCCTTATACCTAATAGAGCAGGGTAGGGGCTCCTATTTCGTGGATAAACTAGCGGAGGGGGTGGCTAGGGTAGCCAGCGCTATATACCCGAGGCCTGTAGTAGTCAGGTTCAGCGATTTCAAGACCAACGAGTACGCCAAGCTTAAGGGCGGGGAGAAGTTTGAGATCGAAGAAAGAAACCCGATGATAGGGTGGAGAGGGGTCTCTAGGTATGTGAGCCCCTCATATGAGCCCGCTTTCAGGCTTGAAGTTAGAGCTATTAAGAAGGCTAGGGAAGAGTGGGGTTTAAAGAACGTCTGGGTCATGTTCCCGTTCGTTAGGACAACATGGGAGCTCGAGAAAGCCCTGAAGATAATGGAAGAGGAGGGTCTCGAGAAGGGCAGAGACTTCAAAGTATGGATAATGGTTGAAGTGCCGAGCACAGTATTCCTGGCAGAAGAGTTCGCCAAGATGGTTGACGGGTTCAGCATAGGGAGTAACGACCTGACACAGCTTATAATGGGGGCCGACAGGGATAGCGGGCTACTAGCTAAGATGGGCTACTTCGACGAGAGGGATCCTGCAGTGCTCAAAGCCATAAGGCATGTCATAAGAGTAGCCAGTAAACATGGGATAACGAGCAGCATATGTGGTCAAGCCCCAAGCGTTTACCCTGAGATAGTAGAGTTCCTAGTAAAGGAAGGTATAACATCCATAAGCGTAAACCCGGACGCTGTCATAGCCACGAGGAGGCTTGTCGCCAGTGTTGAGAGCAAGCTAATGCTAGAGAAAATGGAAGGGTTAAAAAAAGTTAAGAGAAAATAGTCTCGGGGGCTCCCTTCTCTTTTTATTTCACGTTGACCGCTATAGGAATTATTATTATGCCTGGAGATAGTTCTATCACTTGTTTGGCGCCCGCAAAGTTGAACCCTATGCTTATCTGAGGCATATATGGGAGCACTAGGCCCACCATTACGATGGAGCTCTCCTTAGCCACTACTGTGACCTTGAACGTGTGGTCTGAGCCTATGCCCAGTACTTGAGGCTCTATATAGACGTCAGCCGCCCCCTCCTCCGCTACGAACCCGAAAACTAGCGCCCTGCTGAGGGAGGAGCTACCGTAGACTCTAACTCTTATATCTGTGGGCTTGTCTTTAGAAACGTCTATGGATGTTGGAGCCTCGACTCTAACTGGGATTATCGTTAGTAGGAACCTCTCAGGGTAGCCGGCTCCATCTGAAGCCTCTGTTATTATGTTCTTAACTATGACCCAGAAGGGTGGCCTACCCTCACATCCTAGCTCCTCGAAGAAGCCCAGCCTCTCAAGTATGAAGCTGAAGTCTGTGGCGAATAAAGCTGCCCTCTTGGGTATAGGCGAGTCGTATATAGCTTGGATCCCGTGACTTGGGTAGTATGGTGGCCAGTTGAGCTTAGCGGCGTACACAGCTCCATAGAATAGTGTTTCCGAAGGTGTTGTGAGTAGTGTTAACCCGAGGCCTGCAATGCCCACGTCAAACGTTGAATCCATGCCTCTCCACGTTAAGCTTATAGCGTATCCCGCTACGCTCGGGTCTTCGACTATTACTGGGAAGCTTCTCCAGTCAGCGCTCTCATACCTCCAGCCCCAGTCGAACTGTCCTTCCACAGCATAGTTGTTGTAGCTGTAGTCCTGCCATCCAGTTATGACGACCGACCGGGTCTCACTGGTTATGACCGCTGCTACAGGGACTGACACGGGGACTAGCGAGGTTTCAGAGCCATACTTTAATACTACGTAGCCCTCGTAGAGGCCTGGCGTGGCTGTACTCGGCACGTTTACTTTAACGTTTACCGTGAATGTTTCTCCAGGCTTGAGCGTTACACTGCTCTTATCGAAGCTTATCCAATCCCACTCGACCCTCACGTGTTTTCTGAGTTCTAGCTTGAATGTTACCGGGACGTCCACATGTCTCGTAGCAATGATCCTCAGGTCTAGCATTGGGGCTTTCAGTAAGCCTGTTATATCTCTGCCTAGCCACTTGGCCGCCTGTTCTTCGGCTAGCTTAAACTTCTCCAGGGGCTTTCCTATAGTGGCGTGGAGGACGTTAGCAATCCTAATGTCATAGTTTATCCTCTGGGTCTCGCCCACAGCTATGAAGCCGTCGTTGTTAGCGTCTACACCGTAATGCAGCTCTAGGCCAGGGTATAGGAAGTAGGCATATGCGCCAGACCTGCCTAGGGGGTCGAACACGCTATAAGATACCCAAGCTGCTATCTCGGCAGTGTCAGCTTTCTCGAAGGCGGTCATAGATATTGGGACCATTATCCTCGAGAGCCCCCTAACCATCTTTATGGTTATATAGTCTGGGCCCAAGTCTACGAGCACGGCAGATAACGGTGTTACCCTCCCAGCAACTATAGCATAGCCCTTGTCAAGGTCTAGGTATTTTACTAGCCCTTCCCTAGACACCTGGAACGTTACAAGTGAGAGTTCCACTGAAACTTCCTTCTTAGACGCGGGGGAGGTCATGAGGTTAAGGGCTAAAGTCTTAGTGTCCCCGGGCTTCACGGGCCCAGTGTAGAGTTGAGCGTCGGCCACCACGGGGTATACCGGGTAGTAGAAAGAGTTTAAGCCTGCCATGGCATAGAGGTTTTCGGCCACAGAGGTAGACGTAGCTATAGGTATCCCCCCGTGCTCTAACGCCCTAACAGCCTTGTAAACGTCAACGTGACCCGCACCCTGAGTGTAGGCGTCATAACCTAGGTCTCTGGCAGCACTCTTAAGTAGGGATTTGACGAATCCAGGGTCTACCTTTAAACCTTTACTCTTAAGATACTCAACTATCAAAGCTACAGCACCGCTCGTCATAGGCGTGGCTTCACTAGTACCGCCGAAGAGGCTGATAGCCCTAATACCGCTCCCTAAGCCCGCCAGGGTGTGCGTGAATGTCCACGCGAAACTCCCAATGTTGACAACGTCCGGCTTAACTAGGCCAACGTTAGTCGGCCCCCTGGCACTCCAAGACACAACATCATCCCAAGTCCCGGGCAGGAATCCGAAGTAAGGCCTGTAGTCGAAGAGTGTGCTAGCTCCAAGTGTTATGGCGAAAGCCGAGTCTCCGGGCGTGGTCATGGTCCCATAGCCTGGAGCCCCGTTACCTCCAGCGTGAACTATTATGGTTCCACTTGTAGATATGAGGTGGTCCCATATTAAACCATATATTGATATAGTGCTGGCGAAGCCTAGGAGCAGTATGAAGCTGCTACCCCAACTGTTACTTATAATGTCAGCCTTATGCCTCCCAGTATACCTCCACTCCCACCTATCTACGAGGTCGAAGCCGCTGAAGAATATCACTGAAGCTATGGGGTTAACGAGCCCGGTGTTAGCGGCTATGAGAGCTCCTGGAGCCACACCTTTCAATGGGAACTTCCCATAGCGCAGGTCTACGGGGGTTTCAAGCCTTGACGCTATGACATTAGCGACGCTAGAACCATGTGAGTGGAAATCGTAAGCTATTGTGACATAGAAGCCTCTCGAGTCTAAGCCCGGCAACACTCTCCCAGTATAGTCGAAACCTGTAAGCCAGCTCCACGTGGGCGCCTCTCCCGTGAGGAACCCTACCCAGTCGTAAAGGTACCCTGCTAGGGCCCCTATGCTTATGTCGTTCACACCGTCGCCCGTGAAGTCTCTAGCAAGGACCTCGTCCCCGAACTTTGCAGGTTTCTCGTCTGCGAAGCTGAAGTCCCGTAGGGCTCTTATAGCGGATTCAGGGGGAGCCCGTATTACTCCAGTAGCGTTCAGAGCTACTAGGAGATAGTAGTACATTGTAGAGAGATCGGCGTAGACAGTGTCGTACACCCCGGGGGTTTTAGAGTCCACATATAATATTGGGACACTCCAATATAGTGTGCCGTAGACGGCATAAAACTGTATTGCTAATCCAAACCTGTAGACTCCGCTGGCCGAGCTTATGTCTCCAACATAGAACTTATCTAGGGGGAACTCCGCGTAGAATACTTTGCCGGTGGGCGAACTATAGTAGACCCAGCCGGTCTTCGTCACTCCATAAGCTAGGAACCAGCCGTCGAAGTATGGGACTCCGGCGGCGGGTATGCTTATGAAGCCCTTAGCATCTCTAGTTGATGTAGCTAGAGTTAGGGTTAACCCTATCTCGTCACTGTCGAATATCATTGGGGTTCCTTCAGGAGTCCTCGCTACAGCCTTAGATCCTAGCCCGGGGCTCCCGAAGTCCACTCCAGTGTCTACAACAGCTACCACAACGTTTTTACCTGTTAGGCCGAACTCCTCCCAGACTCTACTGGCCCCCATGACTTCTACAGCCTTATATATAGTGGGCTCTGCCCCTATAGCTTCATCCCCTCTAAACGATCCCAGCTCCGCTCTCTCCATTATCTCCCTCTCCATAGATATTATGGATAAGGGGGCCCTGAACGGTGAGATCTGATAGACCCCGGGCGTTCTAGAAAGCTCTTCAATGTCCCCTCTTGAGACCCACGCTTCCACATAGGTGAATGTTGGGAGCCTGAGGACCCCTATAATCCCCCTAGTTTTACTCTCCAGGCTTTCTACATCTAGGCTGGGGGATCCGACTATCACAGCCTTGACATGTCCTTCCCTCAACCTAGAGCCTTTGGAAAGGGCTATCTCCATAGCTTTAAAGTATCCTTCAGGGAGAGCGTTAGGGTTGTCTGGGAGCACTGGAAGCACGTATGTGGCCGGGTCTAGGAGGGCTGGCTCAACATATGCCCTAAACTGTGGCAACGCCGGGGGGCTAGATGTTTCCGTTGCGGCTGCTAGGATTGGGTTTAGGGTAGTTAAGGTTAGAGCAGTCACTAGAATTAAGGCTATTAGTTTGAGGATTCTCACCATCCCAGGTCACCGCGCTAACTAAGATTATGGGCTTTTGATTCTTAAATATTTTTCGCTCATGGTTAAGCTTTAAATGTGCCGGGGGCCTAATCTTATATACGGGCTTCAGGTGGATCTAATGTTCAGGATCCCAGAGCCTCTTCCCGAAAGCTTCGTTTACCGTTATAGGCCAGACGCTTTCAGAGCCCTATACAACAATATTCTAAGGGAGAAACTCCCCTGGTACTACTCTGTGCTCTTAGGGG
This sequence comes from Thermoprotei archaeon, assembly GCA_029335875.2. Taxonomy (GTDB): domain Archaea; phylum Thermoproteota; class Thermoprotei_A; order Sulfolobales; family Acidilobaceae; genus DSZV01. Next base: position 14,538 of record JARJMZ020000013.1, read on the forward strand.
AGAAGCCTGCAAAATTCCTCATAGCTAGGGGTTTAGAGGCCCCCCTAAACCCTTATGATGAGAGTTTAAGCTTGGAAGAGCTCTGGTCCGTCCACGATAAGCTAGCCTTAGAGCATAGGAGCTTATGGCTTGACATACGAGAAGGCTCGGAAAGACTTAAGGGGGGAGAGCCGGAGTTCAGCTATTTGGATGTTAAGATAGCTATAGCTAGGAAGATGCTTAGGAAATGCGGGCTCTGCGAGTGGAGGTGCGGAGCTGACAGGGCCTCGGGTAAGATCGGGGTTTGTAGGGTTGCCGGGGACGCCATTGTTTACAGTTTCTTCCACCACATGGGCGAGGAGGCCCCTCTAGTCCCCAGCGGCACAATATTCTATGGCGGCTGCCCCTTCAGGTGCGTCTTCTGCCAGAACTGGGAGATAAGCCAACTTAAGGGCTTAGATTACGTTAAAGTGTCCCCGAAGATTCTAGCTGCGATACAGGAAAACCTGGCTATGACGGGGGCTAGGAACATTAACCACGTGGGGGGAGAGCCCACGCCCCACATACCTTTCATACTCGAGAGCCTCAAATACCTTAAAGTGAACGTGCCCCAGCTGTGGAACAGCGACATGTACATGACCCCTGAAGCTTTAAAGCTCATAAAGGACATAATAGACATATGGCTCCCAGACTTTAAATATGGGAACGACGGGTGCGCAATGAGACTATCTAAGGTTAAAAACTACTACTCGGTGGTTAAGAGAAACCACCTAGAGGCTTACGATGAAGGCCTCGGGGACATGATAGTAAGACACCTAGTACTCCCCAACCACATAGAATGCTGCACGAGGCACGTGGTAGAGTGGCTTTCAAAGAACGCGCCCAGGGCGGTTTTAAACCTCATGGACCAGTACCGGCCGGAATACCTGGTCTTGAAGGAGCCGGAAAAGTATAAGGAGATATCTAGGAGGCTGACAAGGAGAGAGTTTGAAGAAGCGATGAAAATATCTAGGAGCTACGGCTACACATTAATAGTTGAAGACCTTCTCCTCATCCCTTAAAGACCATACTATAAGGCCATCAACATACACTACACCCCCACCCCTCCTCTTAAGCCTCTCTAGCACCCTTCGAGCCTTAGACCTGAGGCTTCCAGAGTAAGCTTCACGCCTACTCCTAGCTTTAGCCCCAATAATGTACCCTGTTAAAGCCACTATAGTTATAGAGGCTCCTAGACTCGCCACATCTTTCGCTATGGCTTTGAGATCCTCGACTGTAGACATGGCGTCCAACTGGGGGACCTCTATTACAGCCTCCTCAGTGCCCCTCTCCCAGTCCAGCCCATATACTAGGACCCCGTTAAACTTTGAAATGAAGCTCTCAACAAGCCTTGATAGGGTTCCGGTAACTTCATTGGGGGAATAGCTGCTGAGGCCCCTAGCCTCAACGTACTCTCCGAACCTGTCTAAGTCCATAACTATGATCGTGCCCCAAGAGGGTTTCACAAGCTCTCAGCCCCCAAGCCTGGATGGTCAGTGTGAGTCTAGGCCAGTCACCATCTCCTAGACTGCCCGCCTCCTCATCCCATCTATAGTGTTCTATGTTGAGCCCTAATATTTTAGAGCTTTGAGCGTTGAGGTTTAAATACCCTGGAGTTTTAAAAGTTTAAATGAGGTGTGTAGTTGAATTGAAGCTTCAGGGGGGTCCCGGCGGCAGCGCGCCGGAGGTTCAGATAGAGAATATAGTCGCCACCGTCATACTGGAGCACCCCCTAGACCTTTCGCTCATAGAGTCTAGGCTTCCAGATGTTGACTATAATCCCGACCAGTTCCCCGGGCTAGTGTATAGGCTTGACCAGCCTAAAGTTACAGCTTTAATATTTAAATCGGGTAAAATGGTGGTTACGGGGGCTAAGAGTGTAAACCAGCTTGTCTTCGCCGTGAAGAAGATCCTTAAAACCATTATAAATAAGGGTATACCGATCCACGGGAAGCCCCAGATACAGATCCAGAATATAGTCGCCTCAGCGAACTTGGGGGCGATAATAGACTTGGAGAAGGCTGCCTTAGCCCTCCCCTCGAGCATGTACGAGCCTGAGCAGTTCCCCGGGCTTATATATAGGATGAGCAAGCCTGTAGTAGTCTTCCTAATATTCAGTAGCGGGAAGATGGTGATAACTGGGGCTAAGAGGGAGGAGGAGGTTGAGAGGGCTGTTAACGTTATATATGAGACTCTTAAGGAGAACAAGTGTCTAATAGAAGAAGAGTTTTTCTAGAGGAGTGTTTTCTCCATAGCTTCTAGTTTTGAAAGGGTTATAGTGCCCAGCCCCTCATCAACTATCACGGGCACAGTATCTTCTATGACCCCGTAGGATTTAACGAGGGGCGATAGGTAATTACTCCTATCTAACGTCACTATGTTACCCGTCTGGTAAGACCCGAAAGCCGGCATAACAACTATGAGCCCCCCTTTAACAGTGGGCATTAACAGTAGTGCCGGGAATTTGACCTTAGACCCTCCCGCGTTTATTTGAACAGCCGGGTGCTCGTGACCTATAACCACTATGTCGCTCTCAGGCATGACCTCCAGGTGACCGTGGGTTAACGCTATCCCCCCTCCCACATCCATATACTCTTCTATGATCGAGACGTTCAGCCTTCTGAGGAGTGGGGAAACGTAGTTGTCGTGGTTACCCCTAACTAAGACTATCTCCTTAAAGCCCAGGGATGAAGCCTCAGCTATGAACTGTTCAACTTCAACCCTCTCCTGCCTCAAAAGCTTGCTGAAAGAATGTTTCAGGTCACCGTTAATTACGAGCCTCCTAGCCTCCACAAGCCTCCTAGCCTCTCTTAAAACCCTCAAGCCCCGCCTAAGCTGCGTCCTAGGTATGAAAACGCCCTGAGAAGCCATAGCCTCCTCGTAGCCTAGATGAACATCGGCTATCACTAGGGCGTCGGAACTTTTAACATATAGGATCGGCTTAGACCCCACTATGTAAATGTCGTTGGCGACACTTTTAAGCGCTTCCACGCTCGACAACCAGTAATCCCCCTAACTTCAGGTAATACCGGTGAAAATATATTTTAACCAATTATGGAGCCCTAGGAGCCCATTATGGTGTGGCGGGCCCGCCGGGATTCGAACCCGGGACCTACGGGTTAAAAGCCCGCCGCTCTACCGGGCTGAGCTACGGGCCCTCCCCCTTAGCCATAATAATGTGGGTTAGCTTTCAACCCTTATAAACGCTAGACTCTCATAGAGTGCTCCGCGCTGCGGCCTGAACGACTAATAAGGTTTCAGTTTTAATACAAGTGTAGGGGGCCTTGGAGCCGATCTTTAAGGTTGGCGGTGTGAAGAAGGGGAGTCTTAGGTCTGTGAGTTCCAGGTTTACCGTAATATTAGAAGCTAGGGGCGGGTCTACGCTACCGTGTCACGTGCACGATACCGGGAGGCTCATATATCATATTCCCAGAGGGGCCCCCATTTACTATGTTGACGTCTATAAGGCTGGTAGGGCTACATGGTGTGATGCCGTGGCTACAGGTGACCCCGACAATATGGTTCTACTAGATTCAAGGCTCCCCAACACTCTATTCTCGAAGCTCATACCGTTACTTTACGAGAGCCCCGAGCATTTGAGGGAGGTTGTTAGAGAGTTCTCTATAAGGAGCCCGATTTCCAGGTATAGGGTTGACTTCATGATACTAGAGCCGGGCAAGCCGCCTTTAGCCGTAGAGGTTAAGGGGGTTAACTTCGCAGACTCTAGGGGTATAGGTTTGTTTCCCAGCGCTGAGAGCCATAGAGCCTCAAGGCAGCTAGACGAGCTGAGAATGCTCAGAGACATAAAGGTTGGGGGGGCGCCGGGCTTCAGGGTATCCGTGGTGTTCATAGCCCTAAGGGGGGACATCTCGGAGGTCAGGCCCTTCAGGCAGGTGGATGAGAAGTTCGCCTCGAAACTCTGCGCCTACAAGAACATAATAGAATATAAGGGTTACAGGACTAGAAGCCTCCTCAAAGGCTCAACAATACAAGTCTACTATGATGGTGAAATCCCCGTAAACCCCTGCCTACCGTAAAGCTTTTAAGCAGCAAGCCTAGCTCCCCTTAGAGGTGCCGCGTATTGCCGGCCCTAAAGACTTCAAAGTCGCAGTCCTCGGAGCCGGCAGAATAGGCTCCTCTCTAGTAAGGAGCTTCGTTAAATGCGGACTCCAAGTCACAGCCACGGGTAGAAGAGAGGAAACACTTAAGCGAGCGGAAACCCTCGGAGCCCTAGCTACCAGAGATAATAAGGCTGCCATAGCAGCCTCAGAGATCGTGATTATAAGCGTGAAACCCTCCCAGCTACCTCAGCTACTAAAGGAAGTCCGGGGGCACTTAAACGGTAAAATAGTGGTTTCCATAGTAGCCGGGGTCAGGAGATCCACTCTCGAAAAAGCCCTAGGGGCCGCCCACGTTTATAGGGCTATGCCAAACGTGAACGCCTCTATAGGTTTAAGCTCTACAGCAGTCTCAGGACCTCAAGACGGGGAGGCTGCTGGGGTTGTGGAGTCTATTCTATTATGTGCCGGCAAAGTGTACTGGGTTCCCGAAGACCTTCTCGACGCGTGGACCGTTGTATCCGGTAGCATGCCCGCGTTCGCCGCCCTCATAGTTGACTCTCTAGTTCTGGGGGGTGTCTCGGCGGGGTTGCCTAGGGAGCTCGCTATGAGCGCTGTTCTAGACTCTCTCAGGGGGACTGTAGAGATGCTCGAGAGGGGGGTTCACCCTATGGTTTTAAGGGATGAAGTTGTAACTCCAGCCGGGGTAACAATTGCGGGGCTTAAAGTAATGGAGTATATGGGGGTTCCAGCTGCTTTAATAAAGGCTGTGGATGAGGCTGTTAGGAGGGCTCGAGAGCTGGGGTCTATAGTTGATAGTGCTATGAGGGAGGGCTAGGGCCTTCAACTATTTCAAGAAACTTTTTAACATAATATTCTAGCGATGAATCGTTTCTAACGCCCTCAAGCCTCTCCTGAGAGATCTCGGAGCCCCTAACGGAAGCCACCAGTATCGTGGGGCTAGCGGATACTTTAAACTCTCTAAACGTCCTGGACGCCGCCTCAGAAGCACAGTTATCCGCAAACCAGTCGCAAAGTATCACTACGAAAAACAGGTTAGGCTTACCCCCATACCTGGACACGAGCTTATAGATATGGTGATCCTGAGACCTACAAGCTGGACAATAGAGGTTATCAAAATAAACCATATACAAACCGTCCCCAAGCTCCCCCAACTTGAAGGGCTCACCTTTAGCCCTGAGAACCTTCCAAACCCTGCCCTTACTATCGTAAACATAAATGCCATTAGGGCTACCTGGACCCGGCATAGCCAACTCTCTTTTCCCTTAAGGGAAACAGGGGGTAAAACACTTTTAAGCATTCTCCCCCCAAAGGACTATACTATGTAAATAGTTGCAAGCCCCCTCACCGGCACTGTTGAGATTATAAGTCTGCCTTGAGTAATGCTAACTTAAGGGTAAGAGTTGCATGCCAGGCTAGTGGTCGCCGGAGCCTCTGATTTCCAGGTTTTTAGGAGAGTAGTCCTCCCCCTCTCGCTACCCGGGATCATATCCGCTTCTGTCCTCCAGTTCGCGTGGGTCTGGAACGACTTCTTCGCCTTAGTGCTAATATTTGATCCAAGCAAGATGGTTATAACTCAGATGCTGCCGCGGCTTAAGGGCCAGTATCATGGGCTCAATACTAGCTATGCTGGCCTCCCTAATCGTTTATACAGCCCTCAACAAATACTATATGAGGGGGTTTACTGGGTGGGCTATTAAGAGGTGAAGGGGCATGGCTAAAGGCGTGGTAATTAAAAGTCTATAGAGAGTCTTCCCGCCACGAGTAGTTGCTTTGAGATCGCCCCGGGAGAGTTCTTCGTGATCTTAGGACCCTCCGGGTCTGTTAAAACAACATTACTCAGAATACTTGCCGGGCTGGAGATCCCCGCGAAGGGCAGTGTTGCCATAGGCGATAAAGAGGTGGTTAACGCCGAGAAGGGAGTCTTCGTAGAGCCGCAGGACAGGAATATAGGGATGGTCTTCCAAACCTGGGCTCTCTACCCCCACATGACAGTGTATGAGAACATAGCTTTCCCCCTAGAGCTTAAAGGCGTCCCCAGGAAAGAGATAGATAAGCGCGTGAGAGATGTTGCTGAAGCCCTTGGAATAGCCGACCTACTAGACCGTAAACCCTCACAAATAAGCGGCGGCCAGCAGCAGCGAGTCGCGCTAGCGCGCGCTCTAGTCAAGCAGCCCGATGTACTGTTACTCGACGAGCCCTTCAGCAACCTCGACGCCCGCATTAGAGTAGCTGCCCGAGAGTTTGTGAAAGAAATCCAGAAGAAACTTGGAATTACAACAATACTGGTGACCCATGACCAGGCGGATGCGTTCAGTGTTGGGGATAGGATCATGATTCTAAAGGACGGCTCAATACAGCAAGTAGGGTCCCCAGAGGACCTCCTCGATAAGCCTGAAAACATGTTCATAGCTAATTTCATAGGAGACCCTCCAATGAACATGTGCGAGCTCCCCGCAGGCCATCAAATCGCAGAGAGGCTTAAGCTCAACATGGAGGGCCTCAATAAGATCATAATAGGGATACGCCCGGACGACGCGCTAGCCGTAGATACTGGGGAGGGGCATCTGGCAGGAAAGGCTACCATGATAGAGTACGTGGGTTCACGTAGGTATGCTAAAGTGGATTTAGGTGATGGCATAGTCCTGAAGGTCCTCGCAGAATCAAATATTGCTCAAGGGCATAGTGTCAAAGTTAAAATAAGGAAATTACACGTGTTTTCACTTGACGGTAAGAGGCTAAAGTCTGTCACACTCTGATCCACAATAACAAGCTCACTTTAAGAGCAAGGCTTTCGAGCGAGCCGGCGAGAACCGCCTAGGTTTAACTTGTAAACGAGCATTTATCCTGAACGTAAACCCCATAACGCTGTTTCTGAATGCTTTAATCATTGTTATAGTGATCGCGTTTAAGGATAGCTTTGGGGCTTGACGCTCTCATTCCGCTATTATTGGAGGCCTCTTCTTTAGCGCGTTCATTCTAGCCTCCTCTATTATTGCCTCTATTTTATCTAAGAAGTCTGGGGGTAGTTTTGTGAATAGGGGCTCAGGCTTTGATATTCTTATTTTCTCAAAGGGCTTATCTAACTCTGCGTCCCATAGTTTCTCTTCCACCCTCCCCTCCCCGCCTATCATGATCCATAGTTTCTCTGCGGTTCGGGGCATTAAGGGTGTTAGGAGGTGTGCTAGTAGTTTTATCATGTATGATGCGACCCACAATACTTTCGCTGCCTCCTCTCTATTTTCCCTAGCCAGCTGCCATGGCTGTCTCTCGTTTAAGTACTTGTTGCCTAGCCTCGCTAGTTCTAGTATGTGTTCCGTCGCTATTCTGAACCTTATCGCGTCCATGGCTTCCACCGCTTTATACGCTGTTTTCCTGGCTTCTTCCATGAAGTTTACATCTATGGGATCCAGGTTTTGGGGTTTCTCTAGTTCCCCTCCAAGCTTGTTTATTAACGTTAAAACCCTGTTCACCAGGTTCCCTATGTCGTCGTTGAGCTCGCTGTTAACTATCTTGTAGAACTCGCTCCACGTGAAGTTTTGGTCTCTCAGCTCCGGTCTGAGCCTCATGAGAACCCATCTCCAATACTCTCCCGGGGCTATTTCGAGGGCCTCGTCGACCCACACCCCTATCCTCCTGCTCTTGCTGAAATGCTGCCCCTCGTATAGCAGGTATTCCGTGGCGCTTATCCTCCACGGTAGCACGTACGGGTCTCCGCTCGCTATTAACATCGCCGGGAATATTATCGAGTGAAACGGTATATTGTCTTTGCCTATGAAGTACACTGTTTTAACCTCCCTGTTAAGCCACCACCCCCCAAACTCGCCCCCACGGCCCTCTCTCTCAAGATACTCCTTAGTAGCGCTCACATAGCCTAGGAGGGCGTCAAACCACACATAAATAGTTTTACCTTGGGAGCCCGGGAACGGGGCCTCTATACCCCACCGGGTATCCCTAGTGACACTCCTAGGTTTAAGGCCCTGAGTTATCCAGTTTAAACTATACTCTCTAACGCTCTCCTGAATCTCATCGTTACTCTCAAGCCACTCACGAAGGCTCTCTGAAACCTTACTAAGATTTATGTACCAGTGTCTCGTAGACTTAAAGACAGGCTTAGAACCGCAAAGGCTGCACCTCGGGCTTATCAGCTCCGTCGGGTGTAGGAGCCTGCCGCAGTTGTCACATTGATCTCCACGAGCTTTCTCATAGCCGCAATAGGGGCATTTACCCTCAACAAACCTGTCTGGGAGGAACATCTTGTCAAACTCGCAGTAGGGTAAGACCTCCTCCTGCTCTAAAATATAGCCGTTCTCCTGAAGCTTCAACATGAAAGACCTGACAAAATCTTTGTGAACAGGGCTCTCAGTCCTTGAATAGTTACTCAGCTCAATACCCAGGGCCTTAAAAAGCTCTAGGTCGCGAGTGTGGACGGCTTCAGTTAACTCCCTAGGATGAACCCCCATCCTCCTGGCTTCGAGCTCTATAGGGGTCCCATGCTCGTCGCTCCCACTAACAGATATGACCTCGTGCCCCCTAAGCTTCAAATACCTAGCGTAAACATCTGCACTTATCAAATGTATTATTGTCCCTAAGTGTGGAACATAGTTCACATAAGGCCACGCGGCCGTAACTATGAACCTAGCCATGACCCCCCACCCCCTAATTTAAGTCTAACCAGCCCCCATAAACTTTAATATTCACAGACCCCCAGCGTGGAACACACTCCTAGAGCCCGCTCTTCAACAGTTTGACAACCTCCCCGGGTATCCAAGGTTCTCCCCGCTCCACCGGGTAGGCGAAGGGGAGCTCCACCTCCACGAGCCCCATGGGGGAGTTTATTGCGAGCTTCACGGGATATACTACCTTGATCTCGCTCATAGGGGTTCCTGAGAGTATCTTGGTAAGAACCTTAACAGTCCCGTCAACGCTGAGCTGGAGTGTTCCAAGGTTTCTCCTAGCAGCATAGGGGTACTTGTGGTATAATAGTATAGTCCTCCCCCTTGGGGGGCGGTCTCCCATTATGCCCCCAACTATGAAACACGATGCCCCCTCAGCTTCCATGGGGTCGAGGGTTTTAGGGGCTCTCATGTCGAGTAGTACGGCGTCTGGCCTGTTGCAGAGGCTTTCAGCTTCCCTCAAAATCCTAACTCCCCTCTTTGCTAGGATAGACTCAAGTTCTCCGGGGACTAGCCCGGCGACGTAGAGGTTTACTCCACGCTCCTCTGCAACCCTACTAGCCTCGCTATACTCTGCTATAAGCCACCTGCTCACATAGGCCTCCATGTTGTCTATAACTATGGCTTTCCTAGCACCCAATAGTTCCACCCCCCTACAAGTCTAGTTCATCGAATGCGAAAAGCTTAAATAGGCAAGCCCCAACATAAGAATAGTGACTTAGAGAGGTTGAGAGAGGCAAGAGGTGCATATGAGATGGCGTGTGAGGGAGCACCCGAGGTCAGGATAGGACAGAAGCCTGTAATGAACTACGTGCTAGCCATACTAACAACCCTCATGGAGCAGGGAGTAAACAGCGTGGTAGTCAAAGCTAGAGGGAGAAACATTAACAAAGCTGTAGACGCTGTAGAAATAGTTAGAAGCAGGTTCACCAAGAACCTAACAATAAGCGATATAACAATAAGCAGCCAAGAAGTAATGGTCAGAAACCCACAGACAGGAGAAGAAAGGCCGAGACGCGTAAGCGGAATAGAAATCTGCCTACAAAAAGAGTAAACAAAACAAGCCAACCCAACAACATAAAAACAATAAAAACAAAAGGATTTTTGAACTCCAGAGAATCCTCAACCCCCTAAATCCTCTAGAGCCTGCTCAAATCATTCCCCCTAAAGAGAATGCGTGGGACTCGCTCTAGCTTCAATCATAGATTTCCAGCGTCCCATGGGAGTTACGGGCGTAAAGAGTTAATCCCCCACCCCTTAAGCCTTGGGAAAGTCATGTCTCTTAGTTACTCGTTTCCTATTATATACTCCCCTTTTCTCCTTTGAGGATTCTGCCGTTGCCTTATTAAAAGAGAATAGTGTGACTTTTAGCTGGCTGGTTTTCCGGCTCTGCCCGCATAATCGTCTTTCTCTACCTTCACTTCCATGGGGGGAGGAGATGTATGAAGTTGAATTATCTAGAAGGTGGGGCCATCGCGCCAGTTTTATCTGTCTATTTAATGGGTTTAGTGGTGGTGTTTAGGGTTTTCCCGGTTTTATGTTGGGGTGTTTATGAGGCGGCTCCTTCCTGGTGTCACGCATCACGTGCTCAGTAATACCAGCTCCGCTCATTGCCGCCTATTTTATATTAGTTGGCCTGGGGGCTTTAATTTTGTTAGTGTTTTAAGCACTTATAGTAGTGTATATTAAATGGTGTGGGTAGGCTTGATTGTTGGCGTTTTGAGTGATACTCACGATTCTATAGTTAACCTGGAGAAGGCCATCAAGGTTTTCAAGAACCGGGGGGTGAGCGCGGTGATCCACTTGGGAGACTTCGTCGCCCCCTTCACTCTCAGGCTTCTCCTGGATTCTCTAAACGTGAGGTTTGAGGGCGTCTTCGGTAACAATGATGGGGAGAGGCTGGGTCTTGTTAAGATAGCCTCCCTCTATAATGGCATCCTGGGGGAGCAGCCTAGGATCGTGCCTCTGGGGGGTAGGAGGATCCTCCTCGCCCACGGTTTCGGGGATCCTGAGAGTACTTATGAGGTGGTTCGTGGGCTGGTTGAGAGTGGCAGGTGGGATGCAGTGTTTTACGGTCACACTCATGAGGCTAGCATTGAATATGTTAGGGGGAAGCTCTTGTTAAACCCCGGCGACGGGGGAGGAGCTCTTAATAAGCCTACTGTGGCTATAGTTGATTTGACTAGTCTTAGGGCGAGGCTGGTGGATTTATGAGTGTGCCGGTGGTTAAACTTGGGGTTTTAGGCGAGGTTTTGAAGCTTATGGCTTTGGGGGCTTGGGAGGCTACAGGGTTCCTAGTGGGCTCCCTCGAGCCCTCGCCTGTGAGGGTTTTCGGGCTTTACAGGGTTGACAACAGGCTGGGGTCTCCCCTGGAGTTTGAGGGGGACCCGTGGCAGACTGTCCAGGCCCACGTTTCCGCCGGGAACTACGGTATCCAGGTTGTAGCCCTCTTCCACACGCACACCTCATGCCCCCCGCTTCCAAGCTCTCTAGACGTTAAGGGTATGAAGTTATGGCCCATCATATGGGTTATAGCCTGCCCGGGCGAGATAAGAGCTTGGAGGCTCGATGAGAGTGGAGGGCTCCAGGAGGTGTTTGTTGAGTGAGCGGTGAGGGTTTCGAGGAGGCTCTCGAGAGAATATCCGGGTATCCTCTGGCTAGCCTGGAGGAGGTGTGGTTGGAGTATGATCAGGCTACTGACACCCTCTACATTAACTTTAGCAAGGAGGAGGCTGAAGAGACCCTTATGACCAGCGAGGGCTTAATAATAGGAGTCTCGGGGGGCAGGATTGTCAGCATAGCGATTACAGAGTTTAAGAGTAGAGTCAACATCCCCTAGGTGGAGGCGTTGAAGGTCAAGCTCGTAGTCTTCGATGTTGACGGTGTCCTGGTCCACGTGAAGAGTAGCTGGCACTATATACATGAGCGTCTCGGTGTTGCCGGGGAGGCTGAAAGGGTTAAAGGCATGTTCGCCAGCGGGCGCATAGATTACGTTAAATGGATGGAGCTAGACACAAGGCTATGGATCAACGCTAGAGGGGGGAAACTACATAAGAGGGACCTCCTAGAAATACTCTCAAATATTGAAGTGGACAAAGAAGCCCCCCAAGTCTTCAGATGGCTTAGAAAGAGGGGGGTGAGAATAGCCATGGTAAGCGGGGGCGTAGACCTCCTAGTCTCTAGAATAGCTGAAACCCTGGGGGCTGACATATGGCTCGCCAACAAACTATCATTCGACAAGAAAGGATACCTCGTACCCGGGGGGATCCCCCTAGTTGGGGTCTGGAAAGATAAAGCAGTGAAACGCATAGCAAACGAGGTTGGAGTAAGCCTTAGCGAGACAGCCTTCATAGGAGACTCTGAGTGGGACGCGCCAGCCATGGCCATAGTAGGGTATCCCATAAGCTACGGCCCCCACTCGGAAGCCCTAAAAGGCATAGCCAAATACCATGTAAATAGACTCATAGAGATCATAGATTTAATAGAGAGCATCGAAAGGGGGGGCTCGCATTGACGCAGCCTGCTAGAGCCCCCGCTCATAAACGGGGTTATAAGCCTCGAATAAAATGTTAGGGTATAATACTTTAAATGGAGATAAAACCTCTAAAACTCTACTCTGCTAAAACATGAACTTAGAAAGAAACTAGGGCTGGTGCGCCCGTTTGAGGGAGCTTTTAACGTTTGAAGATGTGGCCGTAATGCCCGGTAAGGCTCTCGTCGAGCCTTCGGAGGTGGATTTAACGTCCAAGTTCTCTAGGAATATTGAGGTTTTCGTGCCCCTAGTTTCAAGCCCTATGGATACTGTTACCGACTGGAGGATGGCGGCTATACTAGCTAGGCTGGGGGCTATAGGGGTTATACATAGGAATATGAGTATTGAAGAGAGGGTTGCTCAGGTTAGGATGGTTAAGGGCTCCACCCCATCTCCGTGGGCTGAGATCGTTAGGGCCCTAGACAAGGAGCCTCTCGCCAGCGTATACTATCGCATGGAGGAGCTCGGCGTTGGGGGGGCGCTCGTATTCTCCTCAGGGCAGCCTGTCGGGGTAATAGTGAAGCCGGGGGTGGACCAGGATTACTGGTATTCTAAAGCGGTAGGGTTTCTAAAGCTGCTTAGAGAGTATAAGCTCGCCCCCATAGTCGACGGGGATGGGAGGCTTAGGGTTGCAGCAGCTATAGGCCCCTTCGAGGCGGAAAACGCCAAGGCCCTTGATGATGCTGGCGCTGACGCTCTCGTTGTTGATGTTGCCCATGCTCATAACGTTAACGTTATTGAGAGCCTTGCCAGCCTCTCAAAGGAGATTTCAGCGGATCTTATAGTGGGTAATCTAGGCACGAGGGAAGCCGTTCTAGAAGTCTTGTCTAAGGTTGAGAGCGTGTCCGGCCTCAGGGTAGGCATAGGTAGTGGGAGCATATGCTCAACTGCAGAGGTTACTGGAGCTTTTATGCCCACCCTCTCAGCGGTCGTGGAAGCTAGGCTGGCCCTGGAAGAGCTGGGGCTCCACGGTAAGATCCCTATAATAGCTGATGGGGGCATTAGGGGGCCGGGGGATGTTGTTAAAGCGTTTATAGCTGGAGCTTCAACGGTTATGAGCGGGAGGCTCTTCGCGGGGACTGGCGAGTCCCCGGGCCTCAAAGTGAGGATTGGGGCTAAACTGTTTAAACAATATAGGGGTATGGGTAGTAGGGGGGCTATGGAGAGGAGATACGCTTCCGACAGGTATTCCGCCCCCTCGAAGAGCATAGAGGAGGGTGTTGAGGGCCTAGTACCATATGTGGGGAGCGTTGTTAGCGTCATAGCTGATATAGTGTCCGGGGTTAAGGCGGGCCTAGGATATGCTGGGGCTGTTAACGTGGAGTCTGCTTGGAAAGCCCGTTTAGCTAAAATTAGTGAGGCTGGGAGGGGGGAGGCTAGGCCTCACGATGTTAGCTTCTAGAAAGCTTCTCCAGAGCCTCCACTATGATCTTAGAACCTTCGATTACATAGTCTATTTTAGTGGCGAAACTCAGCCTGATATGGTTTAAACCAGGGGCGCCCTCGGAGAAGGCTGTCCCCGGGAGCACTAGGACGCCGTGCTCGTAGAGTAGGTATTTGACTAGGTCCTCAACGCTAATACCTTTAGCTTTAAGTATCTTTGAAACCCTAGGGAACATGTAGAAAGCCCCCTGAGGCATGTATGCTTCAACGTAGTCTGATCCTGAGAGTATATCGTAGAGTACTTTAGCCCTCCTCTCAAACTCCTTAACCATCTCCTCTACAGGGGACCAGTCGCCTTTCAAAGCTTTAACTCCAGCTTTCTGGACGAAGCTTGGAGCACAACTGTATACTGTTACTGCTAGTTCTAGCATTCTATCTACAGCCTCCTTTCTAGCAACTAAATAGCCTAGACGCCATCCCGTCATCGAGAAAGTCTTAGAGAACCCGTTTACATATACTACGTAGTCTTTCCAGTCCGGGAACTCTAATATGCTCTTAAACTTGGCGTTACCGTAGAGGAAATTATCGTAAATCTCGTCAACAACCAGGATCAGCCCCCTTCTAACAACAATATCGTAGAGGTGCTCAAGCTGCTCCGGCCCGAACACGGAGCCTGTAGGGTTGTGAGGGTTATTTAAAACTATCATCCTAGTCTTATCTGTCACCGCAGACTCGACAGCCTCAATGTCAAGTTTAAACCCATACCCCCTCTCGAAGATCATGGGGACATATACTGGGGTGCCCCCGAAAAGTTTAGCCACCTGGGCGTAAGCGTAGTAGCTTGGGTCCGGGATTATAACTTCATCCCCGGGCCTCACATAGGACGCTACAGCCACGAATATAGCTGTCTTAGCCCCCGTAGTTGCTATGATCTCATCGGGCGATACTCCAGCCCCATACCTCGAGTTTAAATACCAGGCTATAGCCTCCCTAAGCTCCGGGATCCCCGCAGTCTCAGTGTAGCCTGTGAAACCGCCGTCGAGAGCTCTCTTAGCCTCCTCCCTTATGTGGGCTGGAGTCACATAATCAGGCTGGCCTATGCCGAAGCTAATGATCCTCTTACCCTGGGCTGCCAGCTTCCTGGCCAGGGCTAGGTATGTGAAGGCCGTCTCCCCCTTAATTTCATAGAGCATTCTTTGAAATTCTAGAATGGGGGTTTCCTCCAACTAGTTTCACCAAGTTCTTAGTTTGTGTTCGAGCTTATTTAATAGACTGTTACAGAAAATTTACCCACAATAGTGTTAATAGTTTCCAGGAGGATAGTACTAGGGGGTGTTTAGAATGCCCGGTATAGTTTTAAAGATCCGTAGGTTTATGCGTGACAGCTTGAGCTTTGGGGGTTTGAGGCTCCACGTTCTAAGGCTTAGAGAGGTTGAGGAGAGGCAGGTCTCCGGGGACCCCCTAGATGCAGCTCTCGGGATCTTGGAGGAAGAGTCTAAGGCGCCCGGCCCCGGTTATGTTGTGGTTGAAGTTCAAAGCGGCAGAGGTAAGAGTATTATGGGGGAGGTTTTAGGCGAGTCTAGGGGTTCCCTCCTCTTCCCTAAACCTTCCAGGCTTAGGAGGGTTGGTATTGTTAGGGTTGACGCTCTAAGTTCTAGGGTCGAGTCTGGTATTGTCAGGCTTAAAGAATCTGACATAGAATGGTTTAATGTTGAAGGCGAGGATGTTTACGTTTTTGACTCCCCCCTGGAGGCTCCAGAGAATATAGCATATGTAATAGTTGACGCCGAGGATGGCCGGAGATATGTTAGGGTCCAACGGTTCTCGACGCAAAAACTATACGGTCAGCCTCAGCCTCCACAAGCTGAATTAACTGGTAGTAATGAAGCCGCGTCAAGTGAAGGAAGTAGCCCCTCTTAGTGAAGGGGCCTTTAAGGCATATAGGGCATACTAGGAGCCCGTCCCTCACATCTTGGAGCTGCAGGCCCACATTTCTTATAGCCTCCACGATAGGTCTCGAGAGAACTTTACTATCAAAGTCTCCAGGAGTTACTATGCCGCTCGCGATTCGAGCCACGTAGACGGCGATCTTCCACCTGAAAAGACCTCGGCGGGCCATAAACTTTACCCACGTATATTTTAGTGACGAATGTATATATATTTATTTGTTTATATGAAGTTACACGAAAAACCTAGGGGTATATGGGTTGTAGAGCCTTAACCTCCCCGTCACTAGAAGCTATTAGGGGGGCTATCTCTATGAAATCACCTATTTTAGAAAGCTTCACTTTAGGCAGTAAAACCTGCTCCAGCTGGAAGAACCCCGCATAGCTGTTCATCGTAACCTTGATCCTAACAGGTCTCACGCTCCCAGGCTCTATTTCAACCTTCCTAATGCTTATAGCTGAGAGGGCGTGCATATCCACCTTACCCTTACTATAAGGTATTCTAGCCCTCCCCTCAGCCATATCGGTTCCATCAGCTACTTTAACTATGCTCGCCTCAATAGTTAAGGCGGGTACGTCCATGGACGTGCTATGTATGACGTTCATGACCTCACTCCTAACCCTATAAATAACCCTCTCATCCTCCCCAGGTAAAATTTCGGGCAACAACCTGGATAGAATATAGTAGGATATTTGAGCCCCAACAGCCTCATGCATATGTCTATGAACAGAGTTGCCAATATCATGCAAATAAGCCCCCAACAAAACAATAAGCCTGGCATAATCTTCACTCCCAACAACGCCGTGAGCAACACTAGAAGGAACGACACCTCTCTCCAACAACAAACTCATAATCTCAAGGGAAGCCCCTGAAACTATAGTTGCGTGAACGGGGCCATGATCATTGTAAAGAAGCCTCATAACAGCATTAACATTACTCATCCTTAAAAGCTCCTGAACCTCAACATCGCCAGTTAAAACATGCCAAGCCCTGTTAAGCAAAATGCTAGACTTAACATGGGACTCGATAAGCCTAGCTCCAACAACAACCAAACCCTAAAACACCCCAAACACGGGAAAAAATAGAGGAATCAAGCCTTAATAATACTGTCTATGACAGAGTATGAAATCATTAGATGGAAAAAGTTAAAGAATAGGGCTCAAATGTTAAAAAATTTAGGGATCACTGTAGTAGTTGTTGAATATACTAGAGATGCTCCGAGGATTATTGCCTCGTCGAGTAAAGTTAGCTTGTCGAGCAAGCAGGTCGAAGACATTCTATCGATAAGCGAGGAGGAGGTTGAAACCTGGATCAAGGAAACATTCAGAAGATCACACTTCTCCCCATGGGAGCACGCTTCATACACTTTCATAATAGATGGGTTAAGCAGGGTGGCATCACACCAGCTTGTAAGACATAGGATAGCCTCGTACACGCAACTATCACACCGCTACAGTGAAGGGTATCTGAGGAAAATGGTCCTCCAAGCGTCAACTATAGCAGAAATAAAATGCCCGGAAAAACCAAAAGAAGATAAAAGAAGCGCGTATGCATGCTACGCTAAAGCACTAGAAAAAACTATAGAGAGTGAAAACAAGCTTGAAATAGCGCTCATAGGCTATGTGCCTCCACCGCTAAAACCCGAAGACTTAAACCGTTGGGCAACGCAAATGTTAAAGCTTACAGGGGAATATTATGGGATGCTAGCTGGAGGTGTAAAACGTGAGGATGCAAGATACATTCTCCCACACAGCCTAAGGACTAGGATAGTTGTGACTATGAACGCTAGAGAGCTCATGCAATCCTTCCTACCATTAAGAATGTGCACACGAGCCCAGTGGGAGATACGTTACATTGCTTGGAGCCTTTGGCGTGAGCTAATGAAAATACATCCGCAACTTTTCAAGTACGCCGGCCCCTCATGCATATTCCGAGAGAATACTACGAGGTGGTGGCCAGAGCCCCTGGAGGACTACCTTGAAGGTAGAGCAGAGTTCACAATACCCCGATGCCCGGAGCTGGTGGAAAACAAAACTATAAGGAAGTGCTTACTAACAGCGTCGCTCTAGAAAGTACAATCTAATGGGGGCTGCGTGCTCGTGATTATTCAGCGTACTATATTCTGGGCCGTGATCCTTAGTCCTCAGTGCGTAGGCTCGGATACTACGAAATTATGAAAGGAGGGCTGCACAGGCTCCTGTTTGTACTTGCCAGGTTTTATTTCATGGTGATCTCTGGTTTTTAGTTTAGTTTATTATGTATTTAGTGGTGTGGGGTTGTGGCTGTTCCTGTTTATGGTGAGGGTTTCTTTCACGTTTCCCTGAGCGGCGTTATTTGGTATACTATTGTTTTTGACTATAGTGATGTTGAGAGGGAGTATTGGGGTCTTTTGAGGGAGGGTGGTGTTAGGTTGGAGTCTGAGGTTGAGCGTTTGAGGTTTGAGATGCAGAGGCTCATGGATGAGGAGAGGATTGTTATTAATGGTGTTGATGTTAGGGCTCGCGTTTTATCCGCTTTTATCGAGGTTAGGGGGGTTCCTGTAAGGTCTTCTGCTGTCTTCTTTATCGTTATTCCTTTTAGGCCTAGGGTTGGTGTTAACGTTTACGAGAATTTTTATGGGCCGGCCGTTGCTGACTATGACTATACTGTATATTGGGTTCTCGAGTGTGGCGTGTTTAAAAGCGTGGATTCCCCTGGGAGTGTTTCTATTAACGGTAACTTTGCCGTTATCAGGGTTAAAAAAGGCACCCGGGTTCCCGGGTATGAGAGTGTTGTCTTCGAGGTTCCCGGGGGCTGTCTTAGTCGAAGTTGATGCCATCGGAGCCCCTAACTATGACCCCCCTATATAGGAAGCTTATCTGCCTTAGGGCTGCATAGTAGTCGAAGTCGTTTAGAGCGCTTATAGAGTCCATTGGCACGTAGACTTTATACCATCTCAGGGCAGCGCTTCCCGCAGTGTGGAGTACGCATATGTTGGCTACAGTCCCCGTTATAACAACGTTTCTGACCCCGTATACTTTCAGGAGGTCTTCGAGGGGGGTTCCGTAGAACCCGTCGTACCTGGTTTTCATTACAACTATATCTCTGCCTTCTACGGGCTTAAGCTCATCTATGATCCTCCAGCCCCAGGTCCCGTATTTAACGTGCTCGCCCCATATAGAATACTCTGGGTCCTCCTCGTAGTGCGTGTCTTGGGTGTAGAAGACTCTGACGCCCCTAGCTCTAGCCTTTTCTAAGAGCCCCCTAATGGGCTCCACGGTTTTCTGGGCTGTGGGCACATAGAGTTTACCTTCGGGTTTAACGAAGTCGTTCTGCATGTCAACAACTATTACTGAGGTTTCTCTCGCTGGTAGAGTAACTTTCTCCACTATTTCTATCTCCGGGACGCTAACTTTAGCCTCCATGGAGAACACCTGTTCTCAAATAGTTCTAGGAAACCTAAATATATTTTAGTATATAAGCTAATTCTAGGGGCACCTACAGTGGCATGCCCAGGCATTAGAGACGCTAGGCCTGAGGAGGCTGTGAGCGTCGAGGATGTGAGGGCTTTCGAGGTTAACAGCGTGTGGTGGGGCGTCAGCCTAGGTAAGCTTATGGAGAACGCTGGTAGAGCCGTAGCCGACTCCATAGAGTGTATAAAAGGCGGCGTCAGGGGCTTTAAAGTAGCGGTATTAGCTGGTAGGGGTGGTAATGGGGGGGACGGCTTAGTCGCGGGGAGGCACCTGGCGTCCCGAGGCTCTATAGTTGAAGTACACCTCCTCTACGACCCCCAGCTGGTCACCCACCCGGATACTAGGGATAACCTTAGGTATATACTGGATTCTAGGAGGATCAAAACTTTAACCCCGGGATCCCGGGGGTGGCTTGAAATATCAGATGCCGACATAGTTATAGATGCTGTTTTAGGCGTTGGAGTTAAAGGCCCCCTCAGGAGCCCCGTAAAGGATGCCATGAAAGCTTTCAACGACTCGGGAGGCTTGAGAGTCTCCATAGACATACCTACAGGACTAGACCCGGACACCGGGATACCTGCCGAGGGGGCTGCGAGGGCTGACGTTACAGTTACAATGCACAGGCCTAAGAGGGGGCTGTTCGCCAACCAAGGCCCCCTACACTCTGGGAGGGTTCTAGTCGCGGATATAGGAATTCCCCTGGAGGCTGAAGAGTACGCGGGCCCCGGCGATGTAAGCTCGAGGATACCTGTAAGACCGCCACCAGCATATAAAGGCATGGGCGGGAGGGTTATGGTTATAGGCGGCTCCCAGTACTATGTGGGGGCTCCCATAATAGCTGCAAAGGCGGCTTCAGCTTCCGGGGCTGACCTCGTGTATCTCGCCTCACCCCACCACATAGCCTTCCCAGCTTCTGTAGAGAACCCTTACATAATACCCGTGGTTAGGGGGGGCCCCGAGGAGTTTGAAGCTGCGCTCGCTTCTTTCGCTAATAGAGTCCACGCTATTATTTTCGGGCCTGGTTTAGGCGTCACAGAAGAGGCTAGGGTCTTGCTCGAGATGCTTCTGGAGCACGCTAAAGGAAAGAGCATAGTGATAGATGCTGACGGGCTCAAAGTGCTCAGGGACATAAACGTTAGACTGTGGAGGGAAGTAGTCTTAACACCACACCGGGGGGAGGCGGGGATGCTGTTAGGCGAGACTGTCGACCCCTTAAAAGCAGACCCAACAAGCCTAGCTAGGAGAGTGTCTGAGAGATACGGTTCGACAGTTATAGTTAAAGCGCCCGTAGACGCTATATGCGAGCCTGGAGGCGCGTGCAGGCTTAACAAGACAGGCCACCCGGCTATGGCCGTGGGAGGCACCGGGGACGCTCTAACAGGGATAATAGCCTCTTTCATAGCCAGGAGGGTGGCACTAGGGTACACTGTGGATACTCTAAACACTGTAGCGGCGGCAGCATATGTGTGCGGGAGATCGGGGGAGCTTGCTGTCGAGGAGAAAGGGGAAACGATAAACCCCCTCGATGTTGTCGATAAGATACCTGCCGCTATAAGGGAGGCTAGAGCGCTGGCGGGGGAGCGTTAAACTGTGAAGGGCCTAGCGATTAGGGAGAGGTATGAGAGGACTTGCGAAAGCTATGACGAGCTTTATAGGGGCGAGCAGTATGAGAAGTATTTTATAGCTTTGAAGGCTGTAAAGCCTAGGGGTATAGTGCTCGATGCGGGCTGCGGGACAGCCCTCCTGGCAGAGTTCCTGAAGGCTTGGGGGGTCCTGGATGGTTTAGACCTCTACGTGTGCCTGGATTATAGCGGTTGCATGCTGGAGATAGCTGAGTGGAAGCTTAGAAACATTTGCGGAGGTAACTGCATTACTATACTCGGAGACGTGGAAAACCTACCCTTTAAAAAGGGGGTTTTCGATGTAACCTACGCGTTCACAGTCATAGACCTCTTAGACGATCCTTTAAGAGGGCTCGAGGAGATGCTGAGAGTGACGAGGGGCGAGGTTGTAGTGAGCACTCTTAAAAGGCTCCCATATAAGGATATGTTATTAAACATGGAGTTTAAAGTTATAGGGGAGTCAAGCAAAGACCTAATATTCAAGGTCAAGTGAAGGTCCTCCCAGCAGGTTTTAGCCTTTTAAGGGTTCTACGAAGAAAGCTTTTACAAAACGGGGTCAGGTCGGGGTGTTTATGTCCACCCAAACCAGTGATGAGGACGTTTACAGGCTACTGAGACCATATGTAGCCAGCTGGTTTAAAACTAAATACGGGGAGTTCACGGAGCCCCAAAAACTGGCAATACCCCTAGTAAAGGCGGGGAGGAACGTCCTAATATCTTCCCCAACGGGGACCGGGAAGACGCTCGCAGCCTTCCTGGGGATTCTGGACGAGCTTTTCAAGATCGGGGGGGAGTCTGGAGGCCTCCAGGACAATGTTTACGCGGTGTATGTGAGCCCTTTAAGAGCTCTAAACAATGATATGAGGAGGAACCTCCTGGAGCCTTTAAAAGAGATTAGGGAGGCAGCCTCTAGAGGAGGGTATGCTATTCCAGATGTTAGGGTTGCCGTGAGGACTAGCGACACGAGCAGTTATGAGAAGCAGAAGATGCTCCGAAACCCCCCACACATCCTTATAACCACTCCTGAAAGCCTCGCCATAAGCCTTGTAGCTCCAAGGTTTAGAGAGAAGCTCTCGAGGGTTAGGTGGGTTATAGTTGATGAGATCCACGATTTAGCTTCGAGCAAGAGGGGGGCTCACCTCATGTTGAGCATTGAGAGGCTAGAGCACCTTGTTGAGTCTCTTGGAAACCCCCCTATACAGAGGATAGGCCTCTCAGCCACTATAGCCCCCCTGGAGGTTGTGGCCGAGTTCCTGGGGGGTTATGATAGGGAGGGGAGGCCTAGGAGGGTTGAAATTGTTGATGCTAGGTTCTCTAAGCCCATAGATATAAGGGTTATAGTGCCTGATGTTGACATTATCAGGGATCCCCCGGACCAGGTTAACGAGGCTATATATAGGAAGCTGGCGGAGCTCGTTAGGGAGCATAGGACTACGCTAGTCTTCACAAACACTAGGAGCGCCACTGAGAGGGTTGTTTTCAAGCTGAAGAAGACTATGTCCAGGGGGGCTATGGTTGGCATGGACTCCATCGAGGCCCACCACTCTAGCATATCAAGGGATCTCAGGCTTAACGTTGAGGAAAGGCTTAAAATGGGCGATCTGAGAGTTGTTGTTTCAAGCACTAGCCTAGAGCTCGGCATAGACATAGGCTACATAGACCTCGTAGCCCTCCTCGGGAGCCCTAAAAGCACTACGAGACTCCTGCAGAGGGTTGGCAGGGCTGGACATCATATAAGCCAGGTTAGTAAAGGCAGGGTTATAGTTGTGGATAGAGACGATCTTGTAGAGTGTGCCGTTCTAGCGAAGAACGCTATGGACAGGTTCATAGACTCTGTTAGGATCCCCGAGAAACCCCTAGACGTGCTCGCCCAGCATATAGTAGGCCTTTCCATAGAGAAAAAGTGGGGCATAGAAGAGGCTTACAGGCTTGTAAAGAGGGCGTACAACTATAGAAACCTTACAATGGAAGAGTTCATGAACGTCCTTAGATACCTCGCCGGGAAACAGGAGCTCGAATATGAGGGGGTCTACTCCAAGATATGGCTCGACGAGGATGAAGGCACGTTCGGGAGGAAGAAGAAAGCGAGGATGATATACCAGATGAACTCCGGGGTCATACCCGACGAGTCTAAAATGCTCGTAATCACTACACACGGTAAGTACGTGGGCAACCTCGAGGAGGAGTTCGTAGAGATATTAGAGCATGGGGACATATTCGTCCTGGGGGGCAGGACTTTCAAATTCCTGAGGAGCGAGGGTTTAAGGGTCTACGTGGAGCCTGCAGACGGGGCTAGGCCCACAGTGCCCAGCTGGTTTAGCGAGATGCTCCCGCTAAGCTTCGACAGCGCCCTTAAAGTTGGGAGGTTTAGGAGGCTCCTAGCAGACACTGTGAGGAGGGGGGACATTGGGGGGGCGCGTAGAATGCTTATAGAGGATTACAGGCTCCAGGATAGGGCTGCCGACGCCATAATAGACTATGTGAGGGAGCAGTTGCTATATGCAGGCGAGGTCCCGGGAGACGACCTTATACTCGTAGAATACTTCTACGACGACATGTGGCACATAGTCTTCCACACCCTCTATGGTAGGAGGGTTAACGACGCCATATCAAGGGCTTACGCGGCGAAACTATCCGGCGAGGTCATTGAGCCTGTTAAGGTTTCAGTTACAGATAACGGGTTTACCCTATCATACGACTCTCCAAGAGCGCCCAGCGGAGACCTCATAGCTCGCATAATAGAAGGCGTGGGGCCCGAGAACATCAGGAGCATCCTGGAGAAGACTATAAGCAACACTGAGCTCATGAAGAGGAGGTTCAGGCACGTGGCTGAGAGGAGCTTCATGATACTCAAAAGGTACAGGGGCTACGAGAAGAGCCCCGAAAGGCTCCAGCTTAACGCTCAACACCTGCTAAGAATACTCCTAGAAGAATATCCCAACATACCGCCTATAAGGGAAACCTACAGGGAGATCCTAGAAGACTATATGGACATAAAGAATGCGGTTAAAGTACTCGAGTGGGTGAGGAGCGGTAAGGTTAAAGTAAAAATAATAGGACCCCTAGAATACCCCTCACCCATGGCTCACAGCATAGTCGTTAAGAGCTTCAGCGATGTAGTGTTAATGGAGGATAGAAGGAAAATACTCAAAATGCTCTATGAAAAGATCCAGTCAATTATAGCTGGTAAAACCCGATAGTCAAGGTTAAATAGCTAGAATATACCTCAATATGTCCGTCCTGGTTATTATCCCCACAGGTCTCCTGGCGCCGTTAAGGATTATAAGCCTGCCAACCCCGTAGAAGTCCATTATTTTCATAGCCTCCACAAGGCTCTCCCTATCGCTTATAGTGAAGACTGTTCTCCTCATGTATTTAGACACTGGGGCTTCAAGGTCCTCGCCGTTGGCTACGATCATAGCTATGTCTGTTGTCGTTATGAAGCCCACAATGTTATTCTCCTCGTCGACTATTGGAGCCCCCCTGATGCCGTTAGTGTAGAGTATTCTTGAAGCCTCCCTCACGCTACTACTACTTTTAATAGTTATAAGCTTCTTTGACCCAACGTTACTAACATACTCACCTGGGATCACGGACATTTTTTGAATTTCTATTAGGAGCTCGTTAGCGTTTAGATCCCTCTTCCTTATAACACCATCCACTACAAGCCTTTTCTTCGGCAGACTCTCTATCCTAGCCCTTAGCCCCTCCTCGATCATAGTGAGGTCTCCCACTACTTTAACTAGGGCCTTAGCGGGCTCGCTGGAGAATAAGCCCATTATCTCCATGGAGACAGCGGACATCCTAATGTCTTCGCTGTCCCTAAACACTATGACGACGCCATAGCCCGGCTCCAGTATCTGGGGAGCCACGCCTCTGAGGACCTCGTAGGCTTTAAGGGTTGGGATGTAGCCTCCGGCGGGTCCTGTTCTACTCTCTACGTAGCCCATGCTTTTAAGCCACATTATGACGTTTCTTACTGTGCCTTCATCCTTGTTGAGGATTTTAGCTACTTCCTTGCTCTTCACCATCCTCCTATTCTGCTCGTATAACTTAACTAGGGCTTCCAATACCTCTCTATGTACAGTTCTTATATGCCTATACATGTGTGTCACCCTAAATTCCTAACTATTAGTTTAAACAGTTAGAGGAAATATAATATACGTTAATTGAAAGACCTACTTGATTTTTCACTAATTTCTTTTATTGTTTAAAAAAATTAAGAACGCTTCTTTTCCTTCTCGTATTTACGCTCTTTTCTTGTAACTGAGAGTATGTTGGTTAGCACTTTGTCTGGAACGTTAAATACTTCCACGGCTATCTTCCTTATATATGAATCGTCCGGTAGCTTCTTCTTGTCGAGGCCTATATTCAGGGCTAGAGCGTGTTTTAAGGCTTCTTTGCTAATCCTATCTCTTATCTCGCCTTTGCTTATAGACTCTGCTACTTTAAACGCTATGTAGAATTTCGCATAGTTCTTTATGGTTTTAGCTTTATTGGGGTATATGTTTAACATTGTTTTCAAGAGCTTAGCCATATCCTCGCTGCTGCTAAACCCGAAGAACACCTCTGTAAGCTTGAGCCTCAGGATCCTAGCTAGAGTATTGTCGTCTATGCTGCCTATGATTGCTTTCACCTTCTCCCTAGCCCTCTCCGGGAGCTCTGATAGCACTACGTTTATGACGCTCTCATACTTAACCTCGTCGTGAAACACTGTGTCGAAAAGCTCTGGAAACTGGTCTTCAAGCCCCATACCATGCTTCCCCACAACATAGAGGCTCGCCAGCTCTTTATCGTAAAGATCCGCCGGGTCTGAGGCTCCCTTAATAGGTTTTATAGACTCTTTAGCATAGACACTTTCAAGGATCTTAACCACATCCCCCCTGACAATGTTACCTCCAGAATCTTCCCAAGCCTCTATAACCTTGTTCCACGCCTCCATCAAGACGTTAAGTCTCCTCTTAACGTCAACCCTGCCTTTAACCATGACTTTCAAACCACCCCACAATAATTGCGACCCTGTATACTCCCCTCGACACTCTCCGCGTTAGACCCTGTTAGAACATGTATACAAATGGAAATAAGCTTTAACGACAGGCCAGGAGCTTAGGAGTGGAATTACAAACAACGCCTTGTTAAACTCTCTTAACCATTTGAGAAATATAGTATCTCCCAAGCTCCATAGGACTAGAGAAGCTTGAACCTGATTTCCCCAACATTTGGCTTGTAAACTTTTATAATAACAGGGAGGACGCCTAACGGTTATCGGCTGACTCTCGTTATTATAAAACAAATAGAAAAGTCTTTCCCACGAATTTAAGGGATAAGCTTAAGCGTGAGGAGGTAAGGATTGGCTAGAATAGCTATTGGCGAGTTTAGGCAATGCCTTAATAGAAGCTCAATTATTAGGGGCGAGAGTGGAACACTATATATAGCCTTCCCGCTATGAAACTCATAAGACGGCTTTGGTGGTGCCCGCCTGTGGAGCCCCCGGCACGCGAGCGGGTTTCGAGGGAGGGGTCGGCGTTCGACTCTACGTTAAAGGAGTTAGGCGCCGGCGACCGCTGGCCTCCCCTAGCTGATACAATAGAAATAATTGACTTGGAAAACTGCCGGGACGTGGAGGCGTGTATCAAGGCTTGCTATGGGAATAGGGTTTTGAAGGTTAAGGCTTCAAAACTTGAGAGTATAGGCTCGCTGCCCGGCGATTGCACCTTAATAGTGGAGCCTTAATGCTAACGCTATTAAACCTTCGAGGGCCCCCGTAGAGCCCTGGAGGATGCGGGTTTGACGGGGACAGTTTTCAGGGTGCTCCTAGACCCATATATGTACAAGGCCTGGATATCCTTAACAGTATTATTCGGCTTTGTTTCAATAGTAGCTTCAGCAGCCTACCCATTATATAATGGTTTAGTGGAGGGTCTGGTGAGGGAGTTTGGGGAGAAAATACCTTCGGTGGATCTAAACCCGCTGGTGCTATTCTTGTTTATAGTCTTGAACAACTCTATAGTCATAATTGTGACCTTGCTGCTTTCTTTCACCATTATTGTACCTATCCTCGTGATAGCCATAAACGGGGCTGTTGTCGGCTTTTTCTCCGCTTACATCGCATACTCGGGTTATAAGTATTCAACTATTTTCGCATACATAGCTCCCCATGGGATTATAGAGGTTCCGGCTATAGCTCTCGCAGCTTCCTCCTTCATAGTGATCTTCACTAGAGGCCTGAGGAGGCTGCCGGAGGATGCTGTTAGGATTTTCATGATAGTGTTTACAATGATACTTGTAGCCGCACTTGTAGAGTCCACGATTACTCTGGCTTTAGCCTCCGCTTTAGACCTAGCTCTTGAAGTTTTCGGGTGAAGATCGTATTTGAAGTTGGCGTTAACTATGCTGCTCTTGTTAAGCCTTGTAATACAAGTAGGCTCCACTAGCTACGAGCTCGAGGAAGGCTCCAGGATCTATGTGGGGGAGCCCGGCTACTATAGTGTTAGGCTCTCAGGCTCTACTATAGCTGCTTTATGGCTTTCAAGGGGCGAGTATGAGGTTAAGATTTTCGAGGAAGAGCTGCCCAACGACTACATGGGGGTTACCGTCCTACTTTCCACTGGAGAGTATAAGGTTGAAGACCACAGTTTCGAGCTGAGAGTCCCATATAGGGAGGGTTATTACGCTTTAAAACTTAAAGTGCGCACCCCAAGCTGTAATATAACCTTAAAACACTGGCCTCATGAAAACTCTGTGGACCCCCTGCTCAATTATATTTTAGAACGCATTGTGGAGAAAGAGTACTCGGCCGATGGCTCGTGCATTGTTAGCGTTGACACTACTAGAACACTGCCCCCTTATTTTCTGGTAACGTTAAACTCCTGGGTCTCAATTACTCTGACAGGCCCCGGCTTCGAGCTCGCCCTTGTTTATGGGGTTGTTGAAAGCCCTCAGGCTGGGGGCGGCGCGGATTCTAAGCCTCCCAGCGTTCCCGGGATACCTGTAAGCCCCACTCTTATAGATGGTTCTAAGCTTCCCTCTCAAGGTGGGCTTGTTTCAGGGGATTTTAATTACTTTAAAATAATAGGTTTACTTCTAATATTAGTTGTGGCTGCGGTGTCAGAGTATGGTTTACGGAGGCTTAAAGTGGGCCCTTGAGGCTTTAGCCTCAGGGTCTCCAATAATGCTCTACGATGATGACAGTAGGGAGGGGGAGGTAGACCTAGTGTATCCTGCCTGGGCTGTAAATGCTGAGGTCATATATGACCTTAGGGTATCAGCTGGCGGGTTAATATGCTACGCTACTGACCGTAAGGTTACAGAGTTCCTAGGGCTACCTTGGGGTGACGAGCTTCTAGCTGGTTATGGGAGGCTGGGCCTCCTCGCCTCTAAGAGGCTTAAATACGGGGATAAGCCTGCCTTCACTATTTGGGTCAACCATGTTAACGTGAAGACTGGGATCAGCGATGAGGATAGGAGTTTAACTCTCAGAAGCCTAGACGAGGTCGTGAGACTCTACTATGAAGGTAAGCCTGAAAGGGCCCTCGAGAAGTTCTATGGCGAGTTTCAAGCTCCAGGCCACGTCCCCATATTGGCTGCGAGGAGTTTGAGGGAGAGGAGGGGGCACACTGAGCTTACAATAGCCCTGTTAAAGGCTGCAGGCTTGAGGCCTAGCGCTGTTTTCGCGGAGATGCTTTCTAAGGGTAGGTCTGCAACCTTGGAGGAGGCTAGGAGCATAGCTGCTGGTAGGAAGGTGCCGTTGGTTATAGGAAGGGATATTCTAGAGTGGTGTTCTAAGGTTGAAGTGTGTTGGGATAGCTGACACGACTTTCGCCAGAGTAGACATGGCTAGGCACGCCCTAGAGGTTATAGAGAGGGAGCTGCCGGGCTATAGAGTTTTAAGGCACACGGTTCCGGGGATAAAAGACCTCCCAGGGGCTGCTAAGAGACTCCTAGATATGGGGTGCGATGCTGTAATAACTTTCGGCTGGGTGGGGGCTAAGCCTGTAGACAAGTATAGCTACATAGCCTCGAGCGTGGGCTTAATAATGCTAGGGGTTCTAACCGGGAAGCTCGTATTAGACGTGACAGTCCACGAAGATGAAGCTGAAACGCCGGAGGAGCTTAAGAAAATAGCAATACATAGAGCTAAGGCTCACGCCAAGAACCTAGTAGACATTATTAAAGGGGGCCTCCAGGCTTTAACGCCAAAGGCCGGCATGGGCGTCAGGCAGGGCTACCCGGACGTAGGCCCCATACCTTAAATCACTGTGAAACCTGAGATAGCCAAATACCTGAATCCTCGTCATAAACTATGAGCCCGGCTCTAGCCAGCTTCCTGAAAAGCCTCCCAGCAGCATCCCCCAGAGAAAGCTCTATTATCGAGGCCGCCTCCTCTAAGTCGGAGACACTCACCTTACCCAACTCCTCCTTGAACGATAGCCAGAGGTCGCTATCTACAGCGATCTTCTCCCCTCCCACCTCTAAAACTACCGCCCCCTCCTTTTTCAGCTTGTCGAAGAACTTGTCGGGGGATTTCATCCAACGGACATCGTCCTGGAAGACTACACCTTGATCCTTCAGCCTATCTATGGCTGAGACTGGTTTTCTAGGCTCTCTCGGCGGTGTGGGGGTTGGAGGTTTGGGTTTAGCCCTCTCAGCCTCCAAGCTTTCCACTATTTCTCTAAGCTCCGATATTTTCCTTGAGAGCTCGTCTATCTTACCAGTGTAGGGGTTTAAGAGGTCTGTTACGATCCTTTCAACCCTCTTTCCTATAGACTCGCTAAGCTCTCTGACTTGAAGACCCTCCCCCCTAGCTAGGCCCCCCTCCTCTATGATGTTTTTGACTATGAATTTAAGATATTCAGGGACTAGGCTATAACCCTCCTTCTTGCTGATAGCCTTAAGCACCTCGTAGTCTTCCTTAGAAAGCTCTATTTTAACCACTACTTTATCTTCAGAGCCCACACTATTACACCAAGCTAATAAATATGAAATCCCGAGTTTATTAGGATTCGTGGTCGCCGGAACCCAATACCACAGA
Organism: Thermoprotei archaeon; assembly: GCA_029335875.2. Taxonomy (GTDB): domain Archaea; phylum Thermoproteota; class Thermoprotei_A; order Sulfolobales; family Acidilobaceae; genus DSZV01. The sequence continues at coordinate 44,278 of JARJMZ020000013.1, forward strand.
TCTTCTCATGATATTGGGCCCGGCTTCCCCATCAGCCCCTTGGGGGCTCCATAGGCGGATGCCGCGGGGCCGCCTCGTGTCAGCCTCTGACCGCCAATCATAGGGGCGGGCTCGCATAGCATGGGACCCTTAAAATAACTCTAAGCTTCCATTTGCATTATTATGTCTTTAAATGCCTCTAAGTAACCATATTAACCAAAAACCCTAGGTAGTTGTGAATGAGGGTCGCCGCTTCGGAAGCCTTTTAGGCAAAGTGTGGGTGGAGTGTGTAGTGTTTAAACGTCTATGTAGAATACTACTCTCGTATCCCTATTAGACCTTATATCGTGAAGGGCTCTAGCTGCCAGCTTTAGAGCCTCTCGGGCGCTCTTAGCTGCCCCCACCCCGGCCTTAAGGTTCTCCTTGTTCACTAGGCTCTCCAGTAGGGGTACATAGTTTACAGTCGGTAGGACGACCAGCATGTTGTCGCCCCCCAGATATTGAATTATCCCGCCGCTCTTCTCTATTACTGTGGAGAGCCTGCTGACCATGTTTATAGTTGAATGGTATGTCCTGATAACCCCCACTTCTCTAGTCATCCCGGTTATGTTGTTAACGTCTAGGTGAGCCATAACAACAATCTCCACGCCCCTACAAGACTCGTATGTAAACCCTCCTGGCTCCGTGCTACTCAAAAGCTTCAACGCCCTAACTTCAGCCTCTAAAGGTGACACTCCGCAGGAGCTTGCAAGCCTCACGCTAATCCTCGAATGTTTACGGGCTACCTCCAGGAGTTCTGCATGCACTTCAGGGGCTATATTCGAGGTTAACAGTATCATATAGTCGTATCTAAGGGGAAGGGCGAAGCCGCCAGCCTTCGCTGATACGCTTTGAAGCTCCTCGTAAAGCCGCGCCTGACTCTCCTGTATAGTCCACTCCCTATCGAACCCTAAACTCTCAGTCCACTCCCTATAACCTATTTGCTCCAGGACTGTTATCCTGGTAGTGTAGGTGGCCTCCAAAAGATCCACCTTTACTCTATTGTAAGTGTTTTTCCCTCATATCTAGATGCTTCCAGTGTCTTCTTTCTCTTGACGAGTTTAACCGCCGCCTCCACAGCCCTCCCGGAGTATTCCTCGGCCCTTTCAAGGGCCTGTATTCTAGAGGCTCCAGGCCCTATGACCCCGAAGGTTACAGGCTTACCATACTGGACTCCAAGGTCTAGAAGCTTCCTAGCAGCCTGGTGGGCTACAACCTCGTCATGCCCGGTCTCGCCTTGAATAACAGCCCCCAAAACTACTATAGCGTCGACGTAATCGAGTTTTATAACCTCCATAACACCATAGGGGGAGTCATAAACACCTGGAACTTTATAGACTACGGTTACTTCGGCTCCAAGGAACCTAGCGTGACTTAAAGCCTTATCTAACATTACTTTAGTAACATCGAAATTAAACTCGGACACGACGATAGCCAGCCTAACACTCTCATTCAAACCCCGAGACCCCCTACATAATGAAACTCTAACCCTTAAAAACTATAGTTTTAAGGTTCCTTCGATCGATGAAAGCATGAATGGGTTAAGCAATCTAGGACCTCGGGGGCGACGCGAATTACAGGGTAACCCTGAACTTTTAGAGGCGCAATTAAACTTTTTAGACTAAAACGAAACTACTATAGTAATGTGGGGGTTTAAGGTTGAGCCTCGAGCTGAGGGTTGTTGAGGCTTATAGTAGCGATGTTGGAAGGAAGATAGTGAGGATAAGCCCCTCCAACATGAGCAAGATTGGGGTTAACAGCGGTGACTTCGTTAAGGTTGAGGCTAACGGTAGGATCGTAGTTGCGAGAGTGTGGCCTTTAAGGGGCGACGATGTTGACAGGAACGTGGTAAGGGTTGATGGGTATTTAAGGGAGGCCTTAGGCGTTAAAATCGGGGATAGTGTTAGGTTAAGTAAGGTCGATAAAATCGACATCGCTATTAGGGTTACTCTAGCGCCTGTAGAGGGTCGTTTGAAAGTTAGTAGAGACTTTGTTGAGTATGTTAAAGAAGAACTCCTCAATAAGCCTATAAGTAGAGGGGAGCTCGTGGTAATTCCCACCCTCTCAGGCTATATTACGATGATTGTAGTGTCCACTCAACCCTCACAGCATGTCTACGTGTCTAGGGACACGGAGATTGTCATCGGCGAGTCCCCGGTCCCCCCTGAGAGGGTCATACCTAGGGGGGTTCCCAGGGTTACCTGGGAGGATATAGGGGATCTCGAGGAGGCTAAAGAGAGGATAAGGGAGATAGTTGAGCTCCCCATGAAACACCCGGAGCTCTTTAAGCATTTAGGCATAGAGCCTCCAAAGGGCATACTGCTATATGGCCCCCCGGGTACAGGCAAGACTTTGCTGGCTAAAGCTTTAGCTAACGAGATAGGAGCTTATTTCATAACGATAAACGGCCCCGAGATAATGAGCAAGTTCTACGGGGAGAGCGAGGAGAGGTTAAGGCAGGTTTTCAGGGAGGCTGAAGAGAACTCTCCAGCCATAATATTTATTGATGAGATAGACGCTATAGCCCCGAAGAGGGAGGAGGTTGTCGGGGAGGTTGAGAAGAGGGTCGTAGCTCAGCTTCTAACGCTTATGGACGGGCTTAAGGAGAGGGGTAAAGTCATAGTTATAGGGGCGACTAACAGGCCTGACGCTATAGACCCAGCCCTCAGGAGGCCTGGAAGGTTTGATAGGGAGATTGAGATTAGACCGCCGGACGTTAGGGCTAGGGCTGAAATATTGAGGGTTCACACGAGGTATATGCCTTTAGCTGAAGATGTTAACATTGAGAAGATAGCTGATATGGCCCACGGGTATACTGGGGCTGACCTGGCTGCTCTAGCCAAGGAGGCTGCCATGGCCGCTTTGAGGAGGTTCATAAAGTCGGGTACTGTTAACCTTTCCGGGTACGAGGAAATCCCCGTTGAGATACTTAAAAACCTTAAGGTTACGATGAACGACTTCATAGAGGCTATGAAGTTTATAAGGCCCACGCTCATGAGGGAGGTTTACGTTGAAGTCCCCGAGGTCCACTGGGATGACATCGGGGGTCTCGAGAATGTTAAACAAGAGCTTCGGGAGGCCGTAGAGTGGCCTTTAAAGTATCCCGAGGTTTTCGAGAATATGGGCGTGAGGCCTCCTAAAGGGATCCTCCTATATGGCCCTCCAGGCACTGGTAAAACTCTACTAGCCAAGGCTGTAGCTACGGAGAGCGGGGCTAACTTCATAGCCGTTAGGGGTCCCGAGATACTCAGCAAGTGGGTTGGGGAGAGCGAGAAAGCTATAAGGAAAATATTTGAGAGAGCTAGGCAGGTCGCGCCGGCGATAATATTCTTCGACGAGATAGACTCTATAGCCCCAGCCAGAGGCTACAGGTTCGACAGCTCGGGAGTCACGGATAGAATAGTCAACCAGATGCTCACAGAGATGGATGGAATAGTACCCCTCAACAAAGTTGTAGTCATAGCGGCAACAAACAGGGCAGAACTCGTAGACCCAGCACTTCTAAGACCTGGGAGGTTTGACAGAATAATATACGTGCCCCCGCCAGACTTAAAAGCTAGAAAGGAAATATTCAAGGTACACCTGAGGAAAGCACATTTAGCGGGCGACGTAGACATAGATAGGCTAGCAGAGCTAACAGAAGGCTACACAGGGGCAGACATAGAAGCTGTAGTAAGGGAAGCCGTAATGCTAAAACTAAGAGAGAAATTCGAGCTAGGCCCCGTAGAGATGAGACACTTCCTAAAAGCCCTAGAAAAAATAAAGCCAAGCCTAACCGGGGAAGCTGAAGAGAGATACGCGAGGGTATATAGGGAGCTTAGCCTCATAACGTGAAACGCTCTAAACGCGAAACTACAGGTTGTTCTCTAGAGTGAAATCCCCGGATTTGTAACATGGCTGCTCAGAGATATTCAGAGACATAATAATGCTTAAGAGCTATGAGAATTTAGAGTTTAATTTTCAATGCTGATGGAGCCCCTAGTGAGCGGTGATCTGGCTGGGGGAGGGCCGGAGCCAAAAACCATGATCTTACGGTATTGGGTTCCGGCGGCACTGCTCGGGCAAGGGGGTGCTCGCGTTCTTGCTTTTAAGTCGCTATCTTCACCCTTATGGGGGGATGAGGGTTTTGAAAGAGCTTGAAGCTAAGTTTAAAATAGACTGTAGCCTTTTAGATAGAATTAGTGAAAAGTTGGAAGCTTCAGGCTTTAAGTTCGTAGAGGAGAGCGCGGAAGAAGATCTCTACTTTAACCATCCATGTAGGGATTTCACGGCTAGTGATGAGGCTTTGAGGGTGAGGGTTTCACGGGGCTCCCATGTTTTAACCTATAAGGGGCCTAGGGTTGGGAGTGTGTTTAAGGAGAGGGTTGAGGTTAACGTTACTGTGAGCTCTGAAATTAAAAGTGTCCTTGAGGCTCTAGGCTTCACCCCCGCTCTTAAAGTAGTTAAACGTAGAGCTTACTATGGGAGAGGTGATGTTACGGTTGCCATCGACATTGTTAACGGTCTAGGCTGTTTTATTGAAATAGAGTCTGGGAAGGGTGAGGCTATAACTGAGGTTGCACGTGAACTGGGGCTCTCTTGGGAAGATTATGTTGATAAAACTTACGTGGAACTCCTCCTAGCCCTTCGTAACTCCGATAGGCCTCATTCTAGCTACTAGCCTCCCTATGCCCGCCGCGTGCGCAACCTCAGCCACCTTATCTACATCCTTGTAGGCTTCCGGGGCCTCCTCCACCACAGTCTCTATGTTGCTCGCCCTAATGTATATGCCTTTCATCTCAAGCTCGGACACAACCTCCCTATAAGACTTCCTCCTCTTAGCCCCCGCCCTACTCATCCACCTCCCAGCCCCGTGGGGCGCGGTGTACCAGCTCTTAACCCCCTCAGGGATCCCTGCTAGTATGTAGCTTGCAGTCCCCATACTGCCCGGTATTAGTACTGGCTGGCCCACGCTCCTATACTCTGGGGGTATTTCCGTGTGGCCTGGCGGGAAGGCTCTCGTGGCTCCCTTCCTGTGTATTATGAGCTTCTTCGTCTTCCCGTCGACTTCATACTCTTCTATCTTAGCTATGTTGTGGGCCACATCGTAGACTATTCTCATCCCCAGCTTGTCTGGATCTGTGTGGAAGACTCTCTTGAAGCTCTCCCTAGTCCAGTGGGCTATCATCTGCCTGTTAGTCCACGCGAAGTTGGCTGAGGCAGCCATAGCTTTAAAGTAGTTCTGGGCCTCCCTACTACTCCAGGGCACGCTGGCGAGCTCCCTGTCCGGGGGTATGGTGCCATACTGTCTCATAGCTCTCTCCATAACCACGATGTAGTCGCTGGCAACCTGGTGGCCTAGTCCCCTGCTACCTGTGTGTATCATTACAACTATCTGGCCCTCAAACAAACCGTAAACCTTAGCAATACTCTCGTCGAACACCCTGTCGACAACTTGAACCTCGAGGAAGTGGTTCCCACTCCCTAGAGTGCCCAGCTGCTCGTGTCCCCTCTGTTTTGCAGTGCTGCTAACAGCGCTTGAATCTGCAAGGTTCCAGCTACCCTTCTCCTCTAAGTGTTCAAGGTCGTCAGCCCATCCATAGCCCTTGCTTAGGGCCCACTGGACCCCCTCGTCGAGGACCCTGTTAAGCTCTTGAGTGCTCAGTTTAATCTTGCCAGTGCTCCCGACACCGCTCGGCACGTTCCTATATAATTCATCTACAAGCTCCTTAATCCTCGGCCTCACATCTTTCACGGTCAAATCCGTCCTGATGACCCTCACGCCACAGTTTATGTCATAGCCTATTCCTCCAGGGCTTATTACTCCATCCTCATCTATGGCCATAGCGGCCACTCCCCCCACTGGGAACCCGTAGCCTTGATGCCCGTCTGGCATAACTAGGCTATACTTTTGTATCCCCCTGAGGCAGGCTACGTTGACAGCCTGCACTAGTGTCAGGTCCTCCCTCATCTTGTTTATTAGAAAGTCGTCAGCATATATTATCGCGGGCACTTTCATGCATGCTTTAGCCTCCTTAGGTATTATCCACGTGTACTCGTTTATCCTTCTTATTGGAAGGCTCATCTACTAAACACCCTCTTCTATAATGGGAGCTTGAGGGTTTTAAGCTCAACTTTAAACATGAACCTTTGGAGGTTAGGATGGAGGGTTATGGGGGGCCTCTCGCCAGGAGGCTGGAAGCTGTAGGCTCGTGCCTTGAGAGTGAAGGCGTCGCCTCTAGGGAGGTATTCTTGAGGCTCGTTGATAAGACTCCTAGGGAGGAATATGGGGACTACGGCTTCCCCCTCATGAGGTTCGCTGGGGGCAGGGACCTGGAGGGGGTGCTCTCGAAGGTTAAGGATTGTGTTGAAGCCCTCGGAGTTAATGGCGTCTCCCTCTCCATTCACAGGGGGTTCCTTAACCTTAAGTTTAACGAGGACATAATAGGCGGGGAGGCTATAAGCCTTTACGAGAAAGGCTGGAGGGTTGACGTTATTAAGGTTGGGGGGGCTGAAGCTAAAAACATAGTTGTAGAGCATACGAGCGCCAACCCCGTGCACCCCCTACATATAGGCCATGCTAGGAACGCTAGCCTGGGGGATACTCTAGCTAGGATGCTCGAGGCTAGAGGCCACAGGGTTGTGAGGAGATACTATGTTAACGATGTGGGGAGGCAGATGGCCGTTGTAGTATACGGGTTTAAAATGCTAAACACTACCCCCAGAGATGTGGCTGCCACGTTGAAGACTAAGGTGGACCACGCTATAGGCTGGGTTTACGCTTTAACCCATACAGCTGTAGACTTTGCTCTAGCCAGAAAGAACATGATAGAGGAGGACTTGAACCTCCTAGCTTCAACCCTGGCGAGGCTGAGGGAGAGGGGGAGCCCGGAGCTGGCTGACAAGATAATAGGGGCCGTCTTAAGCCTCGAAGACCCGGAGGCGGAAGTATCCAAGATCATGTTGAGATACGAGATGGGTCTTGAGCCGGAGAAGAGCCTCGTTAGATCCATAGCTGAGGCTGCCCTGGAAGGCTTTAGAGAGACTCTTGAAAAGCTTGGGGTCGAGTTCGACTATTGGGATTGGGAGAGTGACATAGTGTGGAGCGGCCTCCTAGCGGGGGTCCTCAACGAGCTTTCCAGGAGCGGGTTCACTAAAGTTCATAAAGGCACTGTAGCCCTAGACACTGCGGCCGTAATAAGGGATGTAGTTGAGGGGGATAGTGTTCTAAGGGAGAGTATAAAGCTCCCCAGGGGGTTTGAGGTGCCCCCAATGGTTCTCTATAGGAGTGATGGGACTACACTCTACTGGACTAGAGACATAGCGTATAGCATATACAAGTTTCAACACTCTAAAGCCGATAGGGTCATAAACGTTGTGGCCGTGGAGCAGAAACTCCCACAACTCCAGATAAGGCTAGCGCTAGCGGCAATAGGCAGAGTTAGGGAGGCTGCTAACATGATACACTACGAGTATGAAATGGTAAACCTCCCCGGGAGGGCTATGAGCGGGAGGAGAGGCGAATACGTAACCCTAGACGAGCTACTGGAAGAGGCTGAAGCCAGAGCCTTCTACGAGGTTAAAGCCAGAAACCCAGACCTGGAAGAGGAAACAGCTAGAAACATAGCCAGGAAAGTAGCGGCGGGCGCCATAAGATTCAGCCTAGTACAGCCCGGGGCCCTCAAACCACTAACCTTCGACACAGCTAAAGTCCTAAACTTCGAGGAAAACACTGGCCCATACCTCCAATACACCCACGCTAGAGCATCAAACATACTGGAGAAACACGGGCCCATAAAATATGAGCTCGCAAACCCCAAAACATACAGCGAACCCCTAAGAAGAAACATTCTAATAACGGCGCTCGCATACCCAATGATCTCGGCTAAAGCAGCAGACGAGCTGAGACCAGAAGACCTAGCAGCATACCTACTAAAACTCGCAGACATATTCAACAAATGGTACCAGAAAGACAGCGTAATACACGAAAAAGACCCCGGAGCCAGGGAAGCCAAAGCAACCCTAGTAAAACTAGTAAAAGACACCCTATCATCGGGGCTAACACTACTAGGAGTCACACCCCTAGAAAGAATGTAAACCCAAAACCTCCAGAGCTCGGGCGGGAGAACATGCTCTCATAGCCACCTTAACGCCATCCATAGATTACCGAGCTCGCACTTTAAGATCGCGCATACGACACGGCGAAAACATGCCCCACAAGTTCCTAAATTAACCAGCATACCATCGTTAAGTAGTTTTAGTTGAGAAGGCTTACTCAGCAAGAATGTTTTTCAGGCTTTTCTCACGTTTAGTTTTATACTGTTTAGTTATGAGTGTTGGTTTTATGTTGTTTTCGCGTGTGGCGATTTGTATGATTCTTTGCATGGGCTTAGTATTTCGTTTACTTCTATGACGCTTAGGTTTTCGTTTGTGTGGCTTGGCTTGTAGTATCCTCTTATTCCTATGGTTTTTCCTGTTATCCATTGGCCTGGGGTTTGCCGTGTGCTGCTGTGAATAGTGTTATGTCTATTTTGAGGGTTACTTTTGAGCCGTCTTTGCCTTCTAGGGTTATTTCTATGGTTTCTTCTTTGATTTCATAGCTTTTTATGGTTCCGATCACGTTCACTGTTCCTTCTCTGGCCTTTTTCAGTTCTGATACGTCTAGGTAGCCTGCTGATGTTGAGGCCATGTACGCTGCTATAAAGACTACTGTGAAGAGTAGTATTGCTAGGGCTACTACTCTAAGCCTCAATCTTCCCACCCAGGGTTAGGGCTGCTATTGCTGTTGTTAAGAGGGCTGCGTATACTATCGTGTTTACATAGGTTACAGGGTGGTTTACTACCTTGAGGTGTGTAAACTCCCCGGTTAAAGCGTCGTATTTGAAAACTACAATGTTGCCTTCAAGTGTAACCCTAGCGGAGCCTTCAAACTCCACTATTAAAGGCTCTATGGGGGGAGCCCCCCTATAGTATCCCTCTAGTACTCGCCCCCCAGCCTCCACTTTAACCAGGAGGACCCCATTCTCAGCCTTAGACGCCACAACCCTCCCCGCCTCCCCGACTAGCCCTAGAGACTCTGAGAGCCCGTAGAGCGAGAACAGCGTTAACGGCACTAGGACCATTACTAGGGGCGCTAACTTTAAAACCCTCGGAGCCCCGGGGGCCTTAGAGTACATGTAGGCGGCCGCTATCAGCGTTAAAGCTATGAGAAACACTATAGCCAGCCTTGAGAGGAAAAGCCACGGACCCCCGGCCACGAACTCTCTAGTCTCGACTGGGGTAGGGTGGAGGCTCTCCGCTATCCTAGGCAGTATGAAACTTAAAGGCACAGTAGCGTAGGCTGCGAAAGCGTAAGCCATAGATATCACAGGCCCCCTGTCGGGGTCGCGGACACTGTTCTTAACGGCGAAGTATAGACTATAAGCTAAGACTAGGAAGAAGATGCTGACCTGCCTAGGATCCCATGTGTCCAGAAGGAACCCCAAGACTCCGAAGCCCACACGCTCCCAGTTAGGAAAGCGGCTAGAGCTAGGGGGACTCCAGCTTTAATCGTCGAATCAGCCGTGCGGTAGAAGAGTTTCCTCCTGGAAGCTAGGTAGGCTAGGGCGGCTAGAGCTGAAGCCGTCAACACTACATAGGATGCTATTGACACTGGCACGTGGACGTAGAGGTTTCTATATGCGGTGGGAGCCCCCCTCTCCACAATGCTCGGGAACGGGCCCCAGATTAGAGAGTATATTATGGTGGCGCTATCTATGATGAGCAAGCCTGCTAGGGCGAGCGCTAAGAGGCCAGCCACAGTTATAATCCCCTTGACACTATAGAAACTCATGGACACCTAAATACCAGTATATAAACTGGTATAAGGTAATTAAGGTTGGGGCTACGCGCTTAACGTGGGGGCCGTCAAGGTGGGCTCGGCGGTTGTTGCCAGGGATTTATGGAAAACCTACGGCTCCAACGCTGTCCTGAAAGGGGTTAACCTGGAAGTCTATGGTTTAACTTTGATCTACGGGCCTAACGGGGCTGGGAAGACTACTTTGTTGAGGCTGTTTGCGGGCTTAGACATTCCAAGTTCCGGTTATGTGAGTGTTTACGGGCTCAAGCCCGGGAGTCTTGAGGCTAGGAGGATCACAGCCACAATCCTAGAGAAGCCCCTGTTGTTCGAGGAGCTCACTGTAGAGGAGAATCTAAGGTTGTTCTCTAAGGTGACAGGCTATAATTTGGGGGAGGGCTTCGCGCTGGAAGCTTACGAGGGGCTCGGCGTCCGGAAATTCCTTAAACATAGGGTGGGAGACCTTAGCCACGGGTGGAGGCGTAGGGTCGACGTTGTTAGGGCTTTCCTGTCAAACCCTAAACTCATATTGTTTGACGAGGTTAACACGGGGTTCGACGTTGAGAGCCTCAAGTTTCTAGGGGAACTCCTGGAAGGCGCTGTTAAAAGAGGCTCCACAGTGGTCGCCACAGCCCCCAGCCTCTCAGGGTTGGAGGATATAGCTAGTACGGCTAGCTTCAAATGCTACATTGAGGGGGGTATTTTAAAGTGCGGCTAGAAGCTGTCGCAGCCCTCCTACATAGAGAGTTCATCTCGACGGAGAGGAGCCCCTGGGAGGTTTTAGCTCTCCTCATATTAGCCTCCACAGCCTCGATCCCCACGGCTTTATCTAGGGTGGAGGAGAGGGTGGCGACAATCCTAGTCTTACTTTTCATAACGCTCTTCACATCCACACAGTCGTACTTAAGGGATAAATGGAGGGGCGTCGTAGAAGTATACCATATATACCCAATACCGCCGGCCGCAACATACGCCGTTAAGCTAGCATACACGGCAACACTAATGGCTCTAGCTATAGCAGCATATGCTCTAGCCTTAGCCACGCTTAAAAGCGAGCCCGGGATCGTGGTGGGGGTGGTTTCAACAGCCGCCCCCCCGCTAATATACTTGGCGGCAGCAGCATCCCTAGCCTCAATGATAGCGGTACATTTGAAGAGCGAGACACCACTGTTAATAGCTATGACGACAGTGCTCTCAACGCCAATACTAGTGACGACCGCCACGGCTCAGAACAGCATCCTCATAATACTCTCAGGGGTCTCGTATGCGATAATAGCCTCGATAATAGCGGAGCTGATAGATTAAACGCTAAAGCCTGATACCCTCAAGTTTAAGGATCATAATGTTATCCTCTCCGACTTCACGTTAAACTCTAAGTTGGGGGTTAATACCGTGTAGTTTCTCATATTAATGTTTCAGCTCATCCTGAAGTGTCTAACGCTCTTTAGGCTTAATACATATTACTTTACGGTGGAGGCAACAGGAGTAAGATAGGGTATGCCCGGCGTCGCAGAGCTCCCCCTCCACTCGGGGAGTGTGCCTTCGTGGATGCTCAGGCTTATGGAGCGCATGTCAAAGTCTATATTAGAGGCTCTCGTAGACCTTAAAGGCCAGGACTCTATTGTCTTAGGCCTCTCCGACCCCTTCTGGTTTCAGGCTTTCAACAATATCATAGGCATGGACTGGGATAGTAGTGGTAGCACAACGGTTTTACTAGGTGTTTTGAAGAGTGTCACTTGGAGCAGCCCCGATCTCGGAGTTCTCGTCTTGGGGGGTAAGGGTTCGAGGATGCTCCAGGTCCCTGATGAGGCTCGCGAGGCTTCAAGGCTCCTAGGGGTTGATGGGGGGTATTTGGCTAGGTTTAGCAGGCTTGCTGCGAGGCTGGACTCCTCCCTCCTCCAGGATGGCTACACTCTATACCATCACTCCCTCGTGGTTTCAAGGTCGGGGCTCGCCGTTGTAGTCCAGCAGGGTATGAATGTTAACGTTGGGCTAGCCAGGAGATATCATGTGGATAAGTTTGTGGTTGAGGAGCCTCATAGCGGGGTGGCTGGGGAGCCCGGGGAAGCCTTAAACGCTACAGCCTCGGAGAGCAGGGTTGCTAGAAAAGCTTACCTTGACATAGTGGCAGAGGGTCCCAGGAGAATGTTGAGGATGCTGGCTGAGGCGAACAGGATAGTCAAGGGTACCGCAACCCTAGACTCTACGGGGGGAAATGTGGGGGGGTGTAGGAGGCTCCTAGGGGCTAAACCATACTATTACCCTATAGAGCCGGCGCCCCAACTTTTGAAAGCTGTAGAGGAGCTCTCAAAATACCAGCCCACAAGTGACATAGAGCTGGCCTTAGCCCCGGGCCTAGGCCCTAAGACTGTGAGAGCCCTAGCACTAATAGCGGACTTGATATATAATGCGCCTACAAGCGATAGAGACCCAGTAACACACCCCCTAAACCCGTACCTATACGCCTACGCGGTAGGGGGGAAAGATGGGAGGCCATACCCCTACGATAGGAGGACAGCTGAGAAAACCATACTAACACTGGAGGAAGCCCTGGATAGAGCCAAGCTGGGGGATAGGGAGAAGCTTAAAGCCCTATTAAGGCTGAGAAAGCTATTGCCGAGAGAATAGCTTAAAGTTATATTACATAGGTCACGTGAACTCTAATTATTCATTAGGAGCGAAGATTTAAAAGTATCGGAGTCCACGGGTAACACGGGCCTGTGATGTTTAATGCCTGTCTGAACAGTGATGTGCGAGTCCGCGGCTGAGGCTGTAAGTTTTTAAGATCTAAACTTTGTTAAATCTATGGTGTAGGAATAGTGAGCGGCCATGAGGATGTTTGGGGATTTTATTCTTCTAGGCCTTGGGTTAAAAACTATGATCCCGGCGTCCCCCCTGATGTTGAAATCCCGGATATACCCCTATACAAGCTGCTCGAGGATACCGCTAGAGGGTATCCTGACAGGGCTGCTTTCCTTTTCCTGGGTAGGACAGTCACATATAGGGAGTTTTACGAGTCGGCGTTGAGGTTTGCGGGCTACCTTAAAAGTAAAGGTATTGGTAAGGGGGATATTGTCGCTATTCACTTGCCTAATACCCCTCAGTTCGCCATAGCCTTGTATGGGGCTCTTTTCGCCGGGGCTATTGTAACTCCTATCAACCCTCTCTACACACCTAGAGAGATTAGGTTTCAGCTCGAGGATAGCGAGGCTAAGTTATTAGTGACTCTCGACATGTTCAAGGATAGGGTTTTAGCTGCTTTACCCGAGACTGTCAGGGAGGTTGTCTGGACTGGGATCCAGGATTACCTGCCCTTCCTCAAGGCTATAGGTTATAGGCTCAAGTTTAAGCCTCCAAGCCCGCCCGAGGGAGGTATACACTCTAAGTTTGCTAAAGTCGTTAAGGAGAGCGCGCCTTTAAAGGACGAGGATAAGGCTAAAGTTGACCCTAAGGAGGATGTTGCCGTCCTAATGTATACTGGGGGTACTACAGGGATTCCTAAGGGGGTGATGCTAACACACTACAACATAATGGCTAACATGTACCAGATAGATGCCTGGTGGGCTAGGGGGCGTAAAGGGTTTAAATACATAGGGCTCCTACCATGGTTCCACATATACGGGCAGACAGCCGTCCTCCACTCAGCGGTATTCTCAGCCTCTACAATAATCGTATACCCGAGGCCCGACATTGAAGCTGTGATGAAGGACATAGCGAAATATAAAGCCGACATTTTCCACGCGGTGCCAACAGCATACATAGCTATAATAAACCACCCAAGAGCCAAAGAGTTCAACCTGAGAAGCCTACAAGCATGCATTAGCGGGGCCGCACCCCTACCCGTGGCCGTCTTAGAATCTTTCGAGAAACTGACGGGGGCGAAACTAAGGGAAGGCTACGGCCTCACGGAGACGAGCCCCGTAACACACGTTAACCCTATAGAGGGTAGGTATAAGCCCGGCAGTATAGGGCTTCCAGTCCCCAACACTATAGCTGCCATAGCTGACCCGGAGAAACCCGTACTACTACCCCCAGGCCAGGTGGGAGAGGTTGTCATCAGCGGCCCCCAGGTTATGAAAGCATACTATAAGAGGCCTGAAGAGAACCTTCAAGCTTTCTTCGAGGCTTACGGTTTAAGATGGTTTAGGACTGGGGATATGGGCTATGTTGATGAGGAAGGCTACTTCTACATAGTTGATAGGAAGAAAGACCTCATAAAATATAAGGGGTACAGCGTGTTCCCAAGGGAGATCGAGGAAGTACTCTACAAACACGAGTGCATTAAGGAGGCTGCAGTAGTAGGCAAGCCGGACCCCGAAGCTGGAGAAATACCCAAGGCTTTCGTAGCGTTAAAGGAGGAGTGTAAGGGTAAGGTTAAAGCTGAAGACATAATAGAATATGCTAGGAGTAACCTGGCGCCATTCAAAGTCCCGAGGGAGGTGGAGTTTAGAGAAGAGCTCCCCAAGACTATTGTAGGCAAAGTGTTGAGGAGGGAGCTTAGAGAGGAGGAACTTAGGAAAGCCGGCCTTAAAGCTTAAACTCTCCAATTCTCACTATATTTCTTCTACAACCACAGGTATACAGTCAACGTATTTTCTTCCGCCCCTATATATTTCCAGGTCTACGCAGCCTTCCTCAACACTATCCTCTATAGCTTCCCTAAGCTCTCTAACACTCTTCACCTTAACCCCCCTAGCCTTAACTATTATGTCCCCCTCTCTAAGCCCGTATCTATGGGCGGGCGTTCCAGGCATGACCCTAACTACTACTAAGCCTTCACTCACAGAGGCTCCAATCGTTGTAGCTATATCGGCGGTTAAGGGGGCCACATAAACGCCTATCCAAGCCCTTATAGGTCTCCCATACTTTTCAACAATGAACATGAACCTTTTAACAGTGTTTATGGGTATAGCGAAACCTATGCCCTGAGCTGTAGCTATTATAGCTGTGGTTACACCGACAGCCTCCCCATCCATGTTAACTATGGGGCCCCCACTGTTACCAGGGTTGATAGCGGCATCAGTCTGTATGAGGTCTTCAAGTATAATGCCTCTCTCCTCATCCACAAGAGTCCTCCCCACAGCGCTGACCACCCCAAGGGATATTGAGGGGCCAGTAATACCTAGGGGGGAGCCTACAACTAGGACCATCTCCCCAGGCTTCATAATATCAGAGTCCCCCAGCTTGAGGGGCTTCACGCCGGCGCGGCGCGACTCGAGGAGAGCTAGATCCTTGTGGGGGTCTGATGCTAATATGCGGCCCTCGCTTTTAACGCCGTCAGCATATACGAGGTCTACTTTGCTAGCCCCCCTAACAACATGGTAGTTAGTGATGATCAGACCCTCGCCCACAACGAACCCGGACCCTGCTCCCGCTATAGCTCTAAGACCGAAGAAGGCGTCCAACGCCGGTTTCACCGTATATATTGTTACTACGCTCTTCGAGACTTCCCCCACTATGTCTGCCAGAGCCTTGCTCAACTCTCTAATATTAGGTCTCCATATCAAAACCGCACACCCCAAGGCTCTGTAGCTGGAGGGTAATAATATATTTGAGAAGCTCTGGAGGCGCAGAATCGTTTCCGCCCGGCTTAGAGCTTACCATACCAGGGTTGCTTTAATAGCTATTAATATCTCTGATAATGTTGAAGCCCCCTATAGCGCTATGGGGGCCGCCCAGCGTAAAGTTAGGTTGGAGTGGGTGTTAAAGCTTTATTTTCCTCTTTTAAATAAAGTTCTTGGTGCTCGCAATGGGACATCCCTGGATTCCTAATAGTGTTGAGAGCGTCAGGAGGGAGATGCTGGAGGTTATAGGGGTTGGCAGTGTTGACGATCTCTACTCAGACATACCTGAAAGTCTGAGGCTCAAGCCTGAAGAGTGGGATAAGCTACCTATAGGTTTCGGGAGGATTTTAAGCGAACCTGAGATAGCGAGGCACATGGAGGAGTTGTTTTCGAAAATAGAGAGTTATAGGAGCCCGGCTCCCTTCATGGGCGGCGGTGTGTGGCCTCACCATGTCCCGGAGGCTGTTAAGTACGTGGTCTCTAGGGGGGAGTTTTTGACAGCTTACACCCCATATCAGGCTGAGATAAGTCAAGGGCTTATGCAGGCCCTCTTCGAGTATCAGAGTTTGGTCGCGGAGCTCCTTGAGATGGAGGTTGTTAACGGCTCTATGTACGATTGGAGTAGTGCTCTAGGAGAGGCTCTATTAATGGCTATTAGAGTTAATGGTAGGAGGAAGTTCCTGGTTCCTGAAACTATGAACCCGAGGCATAGGAGGGTGGCGGAGACTTACACTTGGCCCCATGATGGTAGGCTTGTGAGCGTTAAAGTGGATAGGAGGACTGGACTTTTAGATTTAAACGACCTTGAATCTAAGGTTGACGGCGAAACCGCAGCGGTTTACATAGAGTACCCTGCGTACACTGGGGTTATAGAGGAGAATGCGGCCCTAATAGGTGATATAGCCCATAGGAAGGGGGCAATCTACATTATGGGGGTGGAGCCTATAAGTATGGCCATCCTGAAACCCCCGGGGAGTCTTGGGGCGGACATAGCTGTGGGGGAGGGGCAGCCTTTAGGGTTGGGCTTAAACTATGGGGGCCCATGCCTCGGAATACTAGCGGTTAAATGGGATGGGGAGCTTGTCAAGCAGATGCCTGGGAGGATTATAGGTCTAACATCAACGGTTGATGGTGTGGAGAGGGCTTTCGCAATGATACTCCAGACTAGGGAGCAGCATATAAGGAGGGCTAAGGCGACAAGCAATATTACGACAAACGAAGCCCTTATGGCCGCGGCTGCAGCCGTATATTTAAGTCTCTTAGGCCGCAACGGCCTGGTGGAGCTGGCGAAACACATTTGGTATAAGTCTCACTATGCTGCTAAGAGGCTTTCAAGCATTGAGGGTATAGAGGCGCCGCTACTGGAGGGAGAGTTTATCATGGACTTCACTCTAAGGCTCCCGCTTGAGGCTGAGAGGTTTAGAAGCTTCCTGAAGTCGAGGAAGATAATGGCTGGGATCCCCTTGGGGGGGCTGGCTTGGTTCACTTCAAGAGATTTACTGCTCACAGTGACTGAGGTTCACTCTAGGAACGACATAGACAGGCTTGTAGAAGTTACTGGAGAAGCTGTTAGGGGGGTGTGAGCCGTGGAGGGCTATAGGCAGGCTGTGTGGAGAGAACCCGTCATACTCGAGCTCGGGCTGGAGGGGAGGGGGGGCTTTAAGATTCCAGAACTTGAAAGGGAAATAGTTGACTCTGTAGGCGAGTTCAAACTGCCGGAGAGTGTTTCTAGAAGGGAGCCCCCAGGACTCCCCTCCCTCAGCGAAGTCGAGGTTGTAAGGCACTTCACCAGGCTGTCGCAGATGTCTTATGGTGTTGATTTGGGCCCCGTGCCTCTGGGAAGTTGTACTATGAAGTATAATCCTAAGATAGCTTTGAAATACGCTTTCGACGATAGACTATCAAGCCTCCACCCCCTTCAAGACCAGGATACAGTTCAGGGCCTACTAGAACTCCTCTACAGGCTTGAACAGTGGCTTAAAGCCATAACGGGGATGGACTACTGTAGCGTGCACCCGGCAGCCGGAGCTCAGGGGGAGCTAGCCGGGGCTCTCATCATAAGGAAGTACCATGAGCTCAGGGGGAATTTGGGGGTGAAGAGGGAGATAATAGTGCCAGACTCCGCCCATGGGACGAACCCCGCTACAGGGAGTATGGCCGGATTCAAAGTGGTCGAGGTGCCCACAGGGGAGGACGGGAACATTGACATAGAAGCTTTGAAGGCTGCTGTAGGCGAGGAGACAGCCGGGTTTATGATCACGAATCCAAGCACTCTAGGCTTATTCGAGGAGAGAATACTGGACGTGGTTGAGATCATACACGGTGTTGACGGCCTCGTATACTATGATGGGGCTAACCTCAACGGGATTATGGGGCGCGCGAGGCCCGGGGACGCCGGGGTGGATATACTCCACTTAAACCTGCACAAGACATTCTCAGCCCCCCATGGCGGGGGAGGGCCGGGGGCTGGCCCTGTATGCGTTAAAGATAGGGTTGTCACGGGCTCTGTTAGACTCAGAGACCTGGTGCCGGGGTTCAGGATAGTGTATGAGGAGTCTACGGGGAAATATAGGCTTGAAGGTCCCGGGCAGCATAGTGTGGGGCTTCTAAGAGCGTGGATAGGCAATGTTAGCCAGCTAGTGTGGGCTTACGTGTATATAGCGGTTATGGGTGCTAAAGGTTTAAGAGAGTCCGGCGAAATATCGGTCCTTAACACAAACTATTTCCTGGCTAAGGTTAAGAGGGAAACCACAATGTATACAGTCCCCTATGGCGGAGACAGGTTTAGGAAGCATGAGGCTGTGGTAAGCGCTGAGAAACTGAGAGACGAGACGGGGGTTACAGCTGAAGATGTGGCTAAAGGCCTCCTAGACTCGGGCTTCTACGCTCCAACAATATACTTCCCCCTCATAGTTAAAGAGGCTTTAATGGTGGAGTTTACGGAGAGCGAGACTAAAGAGAGCATTGATGCCTACGTGAACAGGTTGAAGGCCATCGAGGAGATAGCCTTGAAAGACCCTGGAGAGCCTAAAAAATGGCCCCTCAACACTAGCGTGGGCCGCATAGACTATGTTAAAGCCAACCACCCCAAAACGGTGACGCCCACGTGGAGGGTTAAAGTGTTAAGAGACAAAGGACTACTAGGCCCCCTTAGGTGAGCTAGCAACCCTCCTAACTAACCTTTATAACTGTTATATTTCCCCTTAGGCAGTCGGGGGCGTATAACATTTGGCTTTAATACTTGAGATTAAGGGGGTCTCAAAGAGATTCGGGGGTTTTAAAGCTTTAGACGATGTAACTCTCCATGTAGCTAGAGGCGATATCATGGGCCTCCTCGGCCCAAACGGGGCTGGAAAGTCCACCCTGATAAAGATATCGCTGGGCTTAATGCGCAGAGACTCTGGGATAGTGCTGTTGAGAGGGTTAGACCCCTTCTCCGACCCGGACGCCAGGAAGGGTGTGGGGGTCATTTTCGAGAGGCCTATGCTGCCTGAGTCTCTAACTATTGAGGATTTTTTAAGGCGTGCCGCTAGGATTTACGGTTCTAGCGATAGTGATGTGAGGGGCGTCCTCAAACAGTTGGGCCTCGAAAGCCATGCCTGGAAGACTTTCGGGGAGCTTAGCGCCGGGCTGAAGCAGAGGGCTGCTATAGCTCACGCGCTCCTCTCAAACCCCGAGTTTATCATGGCCGACGAGCCTACAAGTAACCTGGACCCTGTGGAGAGGCTTAAGCTTTTAAGGCTCATAGAGGAGCTTAACAGGGATCATGGCATAACGTTCCTCGTGTCTAGCCATATTATACATGAGGTTTCAAGGATCTCTAGCACGCTAGTGGTCCTCAACAGGGGGAGGGTTATAGCTAGAGGCAGTCCCCAAGACCTCGTGATGAAAGCCCCTATAGCTCGAGTAAGGTCTCAGAACCCTGAGGGTTTAGCTTCCATTCTTAGAGGGGAGGGCTATGATGTTGCAGTTGAAGGCCTCAATGTTATGATTAGGCTTAAGAGCTATAGCGATAATGCCGCCCTCCTCGAGACCCTCTCGAGAGCTTCTAGAGCTGGCGTGACAGTGCTCGGTGTTGACATAATCGGGGCCGGCTTAGAAGAGCTTCTTAGAGGTGAAGCGGCGTGACGAGGATCCAGCATGTAATGTATATAGATTTGAGCGATGTGCTGAGGCCTCCGGGCATAGACATTCTACTAGTTCTAGTAGCTGCTTTAGGCGCTATTCTAGTCTCTATACAGCCTGTCACAGACCCCGTGCTAGCCTCCATGCTGGCCCTAGAGCCCACTCTAGTAGCTCTAGCTATATTCCTAGCTTTGAGGGGGGCCGCCGGGGTTACATGGCTCGTTCAAAGCGGGATTATGCATGTTTACCTTTCCTACCCCATGTCTAGGGCCTTAATAGCCTTAGTCTTAATAGTCAGCAGGGTCATTATACCCAGCAGTCTAATCCTGGGCGTACCCTTAGTAGTAGTCTTAATACTTCTAGGTCCCACCCTTATAGGTGGGGTTGAGAGGGTTGCTGTAACATACTTATCGTATATATACCAGGCGGCTCTTTACGGTTCACTATTCCTCCTAGTTGCTTTGAGAGTTAAGAGCCAGGCCACAAGCGGCCTCCTGAGCGTAGCCATATACTTCACATACACGGCCATGTCCACGATACTTGGGTCTATAGGGAGGTCTATAGGCAGCGACTCCCTGAAGATGCTGGGGGACGCAATGCACCTTCCAAACGTCATCTACGCTGTTTACGTGGGCTCGGATTACGATTTTAAACAGCTCCTCCTAGTTCCTCTTCTCGCTACTTTAGCGGTAATAGCCGTCATATACTACATGGTTAGGAGGTTTGAAACGCTATGAGCAGGGTTTTAAGGCGTGTGAGCTTAGCGACGAGGCTCATGATAATAGTGGCTGTCGCCTTAATCGTTTCAAGCCTAGTGGCCGAGTTTTACGGGGCTAAGATGGAGAGCAGTTTCAAGAGCACGCTGTCAGTGCAAGGTCCTGGAGCTGCTGCTTTCATGGCCATTGCCGCCGTGACAAGCTCTGGGAGGGTTGCGGTAAGCGTTGAGGGGGCTTCAACAGCCTACTATGTAGTCATGGAGGGCGGAGACCCCACAGTGTTGATCCGGCAGTTTAGAGCTCTTAACTTGAACGTTACAGCGGTTAGGGCTAGGATAGATTTGAGAGCCGGGGTTGCATATACTTCAGCCTCTATAGGGGCTGGGCCTCAAATACTGAACGTTCTACCTCTCCTGGGTAGCGTGCTTCCGGTCGAGAGTGCCGGCGACTCTAAAGGTCTAGTGGGTGTGAAGCTGAAAGCTGGGAATATAGTGGCTATTGTGGCTACGCCGGAATCCTCTGGAATAGTATCGTTTAATGTTAAATATGATGTTGAAGGCTATAGGAGGCTTACAGTCTACGAGTCTTTAGCTGCTTCCCTTTCACTATTAGTAGCCTCAATCCTATTAGAAGCTGCTAGGAGATTCCGAACTATGTAAACTAGTAGGGGGGATCCGGCGAGAGCTAGCGTTAGGGTAATAGTAATCCTGCTATGAAGAGGTCTCAGCTCCCTGAATTCCACATTAGAACCCGCTATGTTAACCGGGGCCTCCTCAGCGCTAGCATAGCTTGATTCGACTCTCAACTCTACCTTATCAGGCCAAAGCCTTATCTTGTTGAGGCGGGGTTTAAGCTCGAAGACCCTCTTAACCTCGAAAGCGGCGAGAGTCTCATTAAACCCTATTATGGCCGGCCTAGTGGAGCCTATAGATAAAGCTGTTGGGCCTATTCCCGCCATCTCCCCCGATATCCAGGGGAGCCTTGCTGACCCCGCACCGTGATATATGAAGCCTTTCAAGTATACAACCTGAGCGTCCGACACGTACCTCCAGTTAACCATCTCGATCACCACCGGGAAATAGCCTTGAGGTATGAGGGTGAGGAGGCACCTCAGATCCCTGCAGGCTAGAGAGTCTACAGAGGAACTCCTCCCAGGTACTGTTAACGTGATCACCTCCCCCTGGTTAAGCCTGTAGATGAAACCCTTCCCCTCCCAGCTACCGTAAGCTATAAGCTCCCCCCCGCTAACCTCTACCCCTTCCACCTCCATGCCGTCGGATAGCTTAAACATTAAACCTCTGCCATCCTCAACAACTATGATGATGCTCCCCGCGTAGGCTATAATTCTATCGTCAGCTATGGTCAACCTGTAACTTCGAGGTGTAAACTCTATTTCACGTATTTCCATAACCTTGATTTCTCCGCTCTCACCCGTTATAGTTAAAATGTTCCCTGAATTCGCGTCGACAGCAGCCAGTATGCTTCCACAGGCTACTGAGGTCATATTCGAGCTTTTAAACGTCAACTCTCTAAAGATGCCCCTCCTAAAATCTAGGATGACAGTTTTATCCCCCTCCCTGGAAGCCATGAAAGCTATGGGGCCATTGAAGCAGCCGTTGTAGACTCCGCTAATAGAGTATGGTTTTCCATCGTAGGCTATTATTGTTTCATTATGCCCGACTGCCACTATGGCTTGGGGGGCCCTAGAATAATATATTATCTTAAGGTCCCCCCTGCCGGCAGCTATGGCAGCATAGTCTGGGGGGCTGTAGGCTAGGGTTGACGCTATTAACGCTAGGCTTAAGTAGACTAATGCTATCAACACAGCCTTAACCTTAAAGTCGGGGGGGAGAACTCTATGGTTGTCCATGGAGTTAGCAGGCCTCCATATAAACGGGCTGATGCCGGGCTTTAAATAGCGGCTATTATAGAGGAGGCCACGTATAACACGAGGATACCTAAAACATCCATAACAGTGGTTATGAGGGGGATGGCGACATTATCCGGGTCAAGGTTAAGCTTAAAGGCTCCAAGGGCTATGGAGAACGATATAGTCAAGCCGAGCACTACGGCAGCCATAGTCGCCAGCATAACTGTAACCAGGAAGCCGGGCAAGCCCACCTCAAAGGAGGCTCCCGGGGGTAGGAAGGCGTACCCTACAAGAGCTACTAGCAGAGACGCTGGTATAGCCGAGGCGAGGACGTCGAAGGATATGCTGGTTAAAGCCCCCCTAACACCCCTATACCCATAGAGGTGTAGGAAGACGCTGAGCCTCACGCCAGCGACTGAGGCCAGCGCCCCATTGACCCCTATAAAAGCTACTACAAGATGTATTAAGCCTCTGCCAGCCAGCTCCTCCTCAAAGGTGGCCATAGAAATCCCGGCGATGGGCTGTAAAACGATTATAGCAGCAAGCACTAGCGTCCTCTCTTTCAAGATCCTCTTAGTCCTCGAGCCCCCAGACAATATTGAAGCTATAAAGATCGATATGGAGAGGGAAACGAGGAGGAGGGCTAAAATGGGGTAGGCTGGGCTGGGGATCCCGTGTGCGACTATGAAGAAGGCTAAAACTAGAGTCGGCAGCGTTATGAGGTCGCCCGCTCCAGTCACCAGGGAAGGCATTACGTTACCCGGATCCCAGCCCCTCCTGAAAAACTCTGAGACTATGAACGCTGTGTATGGAAGTAGGATCACTGTAGCTATCAGCGTTGCTATGAGCCCTATAAGCATCATGACCCCGAAGTTAAACCTTTCCCCCAGGGTCAGAGAGTAGCTGAACGTTACTATGATTATAGTTGTAGACATGAGTAGTGTTAAAGCGCTTACAGGCTTAGCTTCAAGCCTCACAAGGCTGGAAGAGCTAGCTCTAACTTCACCTATGTTAAGGGAAGTGTTCATCCTCGCCCCCGTAGACCCGAAAATATCGCCCCTCAAATCGTTCATTACGGGCAGGAGTGCTAGGATCTCTTTCCTACCCTCTATCAGCGGGTATAAAAGGGAGAACACGATTATCTGTATGGAGTAGATAAAGTACATAGCCGACAGTCCAGCCGTTATCTCGGCCGCGCCCTTAAGCCTCCTCAAGTAATCTACGAGCGTTCTTCCAAGAGACCGCACCGCTCTCATATTCCCAGACAACTCTTAAATAGTGCCAAGCTCAGCTATAGCGGTTAACTCTTCGATTAACAGGGAGGCTGCGAAGTTAAAAGATGGGGTTCCGCTTTATTTAAAATATTTGAGTATTCATTGCTTTCGTGTAACACGTAGAATTATAAGGATCACCTGTATTAATGTAGCTGCGAATATTCCAGTCCATAAAAGCCACACTCCATGAACCACTTTAACCCTAACTATTACTTCGTCCGACGGCTGGTAGTTGACGGCTGCACTGTAGAGTTTTAATGTGGCTAGCACATATTCCGGGGCGTTGATGTCTATGAGGGGCCCGGGGTCTCCCACTTCAGATTTAAGCCTTGACGCTATTAGTAGGGCTGTTAAAGCTATTTTCTGCCATTCCCCCAGCCCTTCATAGTTATAGTTGAGGTAGGCTATTTCAGCTTCAGTAACTGCCAGGTCTCTTGTCAGGTTGTATATCTTAGGGTAAAGCCCTACATAATAGTCTGAAACCCCGTTCCTCGCTATGACACTCCTCGGCACAAGCCCTTTTATCCCGGCCAGCTCGCCTCCAATATCATATCTTATCGCAGCCTCTCCAATGTCTAGCTTCACTCTCATCTCTATGGTCTTATAGGCTTTCTCCGGGATTAGATTCTTGCAGTTTGCAGCGTTTTCCAGGCATGCTTTAAGGGTTGGGGTTTCTTCCGTGTTAAGCTTTGAAACATTGTCTATGATTTCTCTGAAGAGCTGGCTCTCAAGGTATAAGCTGTAAGTGTTTAGAGCCTCCGAGGTTACGATTGTTGGAAGCCTTAGCTCCCCGTTTATGAGACCCCCAGCTACTAGTGTTGAGGCGTTAGCCGCTATGACCCTCTCTATGGTTACGTTTAAACCTTTAATGTTCATGGTTAAAGGCTCTTCTAGGCTCCTAGGCTCCCCGAGGCTAGAGCTCACCTCCCCCTTAAGTGTTAACGCTAGGATCCCCTCGCCTTTTCCTAGGGGCGCGTAAAGTATCTTGACCCTAGCGTTTTTCACGTTTATTAAACCATGGTCTTCGACTTTCAAGCTCACGTCGCCCACGTGCACGCCCTCCTCCAGAAGGTCTAGTATTCCCAGGCTACCCAGCATTAGCCTGGCTTCTTCAACTTCAGCTCGGGCTTTAACTGTGAAGAGCGCGAGGTAGTTCATGATCTTTGAGAAGCCCCCTGTTAAGATCTTATCGTTTTCAACTATAGGTTTCAAGTTGACAGTATCTCCGAGGATAGTGTAGGATGCTCTTTCAAGTTTAAACATAGAGGAACCTTCTCCAAGCTTAAGGTTTAAAGTCTCAAAGTAGCCTTGGTTGTAAGCGTAGGGGCCGCTCACCACCACCCCTAATACTGCAAGCGCTAAGAGAGCGTGTTGAATAGCCTGAAGGCTTCTAAACGTGCTCCCCCTATGGAGCCATATTAAGCCCCCAGCTAGAAGCACTAACATGACATACGTAGAGTGGGAGGCTATAGCGACCCCCAGGATGTTGATGTGGGGGCTACTCAGGGGGGAGTATTTGAAGCCTATAAGCCAGGATAACGTTGCAGCAGCTAACGCTACCAGCAGCCCTCCAAGGGCTATGGCTGTGAGGGCTCTCGGCGGGGCTAGACCGTGGAGTAGCCCCGCCGGCGTTATAGCTAGGGATGCTGTGAGAGCTGGGGCTAATAGTATAGTGTAGACTCTAACTCCAGAGTCGAAGGCTGGGGCGCTCGCCGGCCCCAATCCTATGAGGTTCCCTGAGAGCGCTGGCAGGAGGGCCCCTATGAGTGTTAAGGCTGAGTATACTAGTATCAGTGTGGAGGCGGCTAGGGTGTAATGGTAGAATGTTTGGAGTTTAACGTTTACATCCCTTATTTTCGCCACAACTATTAAAGCTAGGACTACTATAGCTGATACAGTTATGTAAGCCGTGTAAGCTTGGGGGTTAGCGAACCCGTGGAGGGGGGTTAAGCCAGCCCTAACTACTAGGAACCCGTAATATATGGATCCAGTGGACGCTAGGAGGAGGACCTCGTAAACCCTCGGGGAGAGGGGTGTAGCGTGGATTGCAGCTGTAAGGAGAAGCCAGGGGGTCAGCTGGGCTACCTCAACAGGGTCCCAAGCCCAGTAACCGCCCCAGCCCAGGGTCTCATAACTCCAAAGCCCCCCAAAAGTTATGGCTAAAGTCATTAAAGCCCATGCGACCCCTGAGAGAGCCCTTGAAGCCCCATAGAAGCCTGAAAGGGCTAGAATAGCTGAGGAGGCTACTAAAGCATATGATAGGAAAGTGGTTAACGGATGAGGGTATACCCAGGCGTTAACGAGGAGGGGGTTGAGACCTAAGCCAGACACAACAAGATCATTACTGGTGAACGCTTCGTTCACGAAAGACAACAATAAGCCCGAGAGGGATACGGTGGTGAATCCCAGGTGCACAGTCTTACTATAAAACCTTAACCCGACAGCTAGGCCGAGAAGGGAGACGGTAGCGGAGAAAAGGAGAAGACTACCACTCCCATTACTCCAACTAGCGGCGACCCTGAAATACCATGGAAGGCCCTCGTGAGAATTCGAGTAGACAACATGGAGGCTATAATCGTTAAACAGAAACAGGAAAACGAAAACCACGTAGACCAGGATCACGAGAACGTGAGGAAAAACGTAGAAGAGCCTACTGGGCTTTAAAAGCGAATAGTAAAAGCTGAAGACGAGAAAGACTATGGCAGCCAAAGCAGCGAAGCCAAGCCAATGTAAATTAAGCAAGCCAGCAACCCCCATAACGTTAGCCGGATAGACCAAGACACTGTTTTAAGGAGAGGTTTTTAAGGCTTTCTACTTATGGTAAACACGTCCCGGGAACTTTTAGAGGCGAAGGCAGCTACACAAAGAACGGTAAGAATTTAAAGTTCCAGTTTAGTGTTAGAAATAGGAGCCGCGGTAGCTCAGCCTGGCTAGAGCGCCGCCCTGGTAAGGCGGAGGTCCCGGGTTCAAATCCCGGCCGCGGCTCTATCAGCCGGGGAAAACCAGGCTTCTAAAAAAGGAAGTGGAGGTTGGTGAAGCTCTAGGATGGTGAACTAAGTCTTCCATAGATTATTCTAGTTACGAGAGTGCTTGAAGCGTTATCCCCGCTAACGTTAATCGCTGTCCTTATAGCGTCCAATATAGGGTCTACAGCTAGTATTATAGCGATGCCTTCAAGAGGTAGGCCTACTGTTGATAGGACGAAGGCGAGCATTATGAGCCCCCCTCCCGGTATGGCTGCCGTGGCTATGGAGCCTAGGATCGCCGCTAGAACTAGTAGTAGAAGCTTGTCTAACCCTAGAGCTATGCCGAAGAGTTGGGCTACGAAGACTGCCGATAAAGCCTGGTATAACGCTGTTCCATCCATGTTGACGGTGGCCCCTATGGGGAGGGTCATGTTGTAAACATCTCTAGGTATCCCCATGCGCTCGGCGGCCCTCATGTTCACCGGGAGTGTGGCTGCGGAGCTCCTAGTGGTGAAGGCTACTAGGAAGGGTTCGAGCTGCTCCCTATAATACCTTAGGGGGTTAAGCCCTCCAAGCCAGACTATTAAACCATATATTACTATGAAATGGAATAGTGTAAACGTGTATGAGGCGGCCACCAGCTTAACATAGCCCTTAACTATTTCAGGACCATAAACTCCTATGAGCCAGGCTGAATACCCGAATACAGCTATAGGAGCATAGTACATTATGAGCGAAACTATTTTAATGAAAACTTTACTACCAGCCTCAAGGAAAGACCTTATAGGGGCCCCGGCATCGCCGAGAAGAGCTACGGCTAAGCCGAAGATCAAAGTGAACACTATGAGTTTAAGAGCTCCCCCAACAGATAACAACTCGGCGAAATCCAGGGAGAAGAAAGACAAAACCAGGTCCCTCCATGTAGCAGGCTTGGGGGGAGTATATTCTGCTGGGGGCTTGAGGCCGACGCCTTCACCTGGCCTGAAGATAAGCCCAGCTAAAACCCCCCAGCTGGCTGCCAGCGCGCTCGTAACTATAAATATTATAAGAACCAAGATTAACAGGCGGCCCAACCTTCTCAAGTCGGCGAAACTAGCCGTAGCATAGCCTACGGTGAAGAATATGAGGAGTGGTATTATAGTTCTTAGTATTCTTAGGAAAATGTCTCCAAGAATTCTCAAGTCTTGTACCTGTTTGCCGCCAACATATCCTATTAGGCTGCCGAGGACCAGTGCTATGATCATAGCTGCGACAATGTAGTAGGCTCTTCTAGCTTCTGGAAAAGTCATAGGTCTGTTCACCGTTCGATTTTAGGCTTGTATTCTTGGAGGTTTATATTTTTAGTATTTTGGTATTTTCGTTTTTGAAAGATACGATCTTTCTCTACCTGCTCTTAGTTAGCTGTTCTTCTAGTGTTTTCCTCGACGCGTATATTGCTAGGAGGTTTAGCGGTATTAGCGTTATTTTTAGCGCTGTTAGCCCTAGTATCATGTCTGTGAGGGTGTCTGTCGGGACTTCCCCGTAGAAGGCTATTGGTATGAATATTAGGGTGTCTACTGTTAGGGCTATTGGGTCGCTGTAGACTGTTCTAGCCCACCAGATCCTCCTGTATACCCATGTTAGCTGGGCGTTAACCATCTCAGCTATAAGGTATGCTATTGGGCTCGCTACGGCTACTCTGCCCGCCACGCTATATACTGGGTCTAGGCTTTCAACGCCTGGAATACCTGGGGGCGTGTGTACTGTTATTATGTTCGCTGCGTAGAGGAGGATCTGGGCTAGGAAGCCAGCTATTATAACTTGTCTAGCTATTGTGAGGCCCCAGTAGACTACTATAATATCCATTAAAGCCACTGTAGCCACAAAGGGGATATTCCCGCCGGGGACCACCCACCACATGAAAGTAGTCAGGCGGGGGCTCGTATACTGGGCTATAACATAACTTGCTATATAGAGCGATGCAGCCACATAGGGGGATCTCCACCTTAAAGTCAACGGGACAACTATCAATAACACGAGAGCATAGTAAACAGCAGCCCCTAAAACCTGGTTAAACCACACCCATAAATCCAATTATGCCACCTAAATCTATAAACCATTCCATAAACCTTAAATCTATAAAGAGATTTAAAACAAAAACACTCTTTCAAACAACATAAACTATCATAAGCGCTCCATATAACGGTTTAAGCCCGAGAACAAGCCTAACAATCAACATGGAATATAAAACCCCATTAAATAACCCGGCAAAAGCCCCCACCTCTACAAGAACGCGGCACTTAACATGAAGGAGTCTACTAAATATAATTAAGCAGCAACCCCACACGGGAGACCCTGATAAATAACGTTTATAACCATACGCTAACAGCTCCTACTACGGGCCCGTAGCTCAGCCAGGACTAGAGCGCCGGCCTTCTAAGCGCTGGAAAGGCTGCGCGGGGTAAGCCGGAGGTCCCGGGTTCAAATCCCGGCGGGCCCGCCACAATATGAAAAGCTCCTCACAACCTCCCCGCGTGAGGTTGTAAGGAAGTTTTCATGTGAAATTTACAAGAACCGGGTGCAATGTTGAAGGGGGAAGTGCTAGTTTCCTTAGAGGCCGAGTACCTCCTAAAGGTGGTGGCGGAGGTTTCCTTAGAGGAGCGTAGATGAAGCTCCTCAGGAAGGATTAATGGGGAAGGAAGGCTACAGTAAACTCTCAAGGAGCCCCGGGGGAGGGGCCTTGCGAGCCTGAGAATCTCAAAGTATTAACTACTATGGGGTTCGAATGCTGTTCGCATAATGGAGACTCCTTTAACCAATATCTTTAGCTGATGTTGGGAGTTGAATAGTTAATAGCGTTTACCTAGCGCGGGAGGAGGGCTGCTACGGAACATTTAGCTTAAATATTTCTAGGAGAACTAGAAAGTATGGAGGAATAAGGGATGGCTAGGCCTCACCCGACTAATGCTGTGTTAGTGGGTAAGAAGCCTATAATGAACTATGTGCTCGCAGCTCTGAGAATGTTATCTCATGAGGGGCTTGATGAGGTTGTAATTAAAGCTAGGGGAGCAAACATTTATAGGGCTGTGGAGGCTGCGGAGAGAGTTAAGAGGTCTATGGCTAATGTGAAAATCAAAACAGTAAACATTTACAGCGAGGAGGTATCAGATAAGAAGGGTAATAGGAGGAGAGTGTCCTCGATAGAAATAGTCTTTAAGAAAACCCCCTTCGAGGAAAGAGTGAAACGTTAAGGAGGATAAGGGCTTAAAGCTAGCTATGAATTTTTACGCGCTCCCAACCTCTTAAGAGAGCCCTCTAGCCCCTCGTCTTTAGAAGCTCAAGCCCCCTACTGGGAGATATAGCCTTACGGCCAAGCTATTCTCGATGTAGCTCCGTCGAATAATATCGTGGCCCCTGTTAGGTATTCTGGAGATTTAAGTAGTAGTTTGATTATATTTGCTAGTTCTTCCATTGTGCCAGCCCTTTTCAGGGGGCTTATCCCTTCAACCTCTCTTCTCCACAGCTCCCCCGGGTCTTCCCCCCTCTGTTTAGCCATTCTCTCTATAGTCCTCCTTGCTCCCGGCGTGTCGAAACTCCCCAGTAGTAGGAGTATTGGTCTCAGCTTCTCCGGATACTCTCTAGCCGCTATCCTGACTAGCCTTGAAAGCCCGGCTCTCAACGTGTCAGCTATTATTAGCGGTGGCATGGGCTCTGCAACCGTGAAACTCGACACGACTATGACTGTGGCTTTGGAGCTATTCCTTTCTATTAAAACCTTGAATATTGTAGCTGTAGATGCTATGTATAGGGATGCAGCCTCCACCCAATCCTCCCACTCAGACTCGTGAAGCCTTACGGGCTCCCTACTCGGGTTCCCATAGCTTAGAACAGCATAGTCTATATGGCCCAGGCGCCTTAAAGCTTCGGATACAACGTTTAACACGTCACGTTTAACCCTCAAATCCCCGGGTATGGGGGTGACGTTAACGCCGTACTCCCCAGCTAAAAGCCTCGCAGCCTCCGAGAGCCTCTCAGCCCCCCTAGCGTTTACAGCCAGATCACACCCCATAGATGCTATAGCCTTAGAGGCGGCGAAGCCAACACCCATACTCGCACCAGTCACGAGCCCCTTACACCGTTCCATGTTTAAGCCACCGAGGATAGCTCAGTTAGAGTCGGCTTATTTAAACACCTTATTTATATATTCTAGTTTACATTATATTATTTGAGGTGAAAGCAGTGGCAACAATCTATGTAATAAAGAGAGATGGAAGCAAAGAAGAATTCGCCTACGAGAAGATCGTCGTAAGCTGCCTCAAATCCGGAGCCCCCCTAGATATTGCCAGGAAAATAGCTAAAATCGTAGAGGCTAAAATACTAGAAAGCGGGGCTGGGGAGGTAACTGCTAGAGACTTAACTAGGATGGTTTTAGAGCTCCTAAGAAAAGAAAACGAGGAATGGTATAGAAACTGGGTAGTATTCGACAGGGCAGTTAAAAGGAGGAAGACAGAGGAAGAACTAAAGTGAGCTGGACTGTTTTCTAGAGTAAAATTCCTGTTTTTTGTTAACATGGCTACTTAGAGGCATTTAAGAGCATAATATGGAAGATTAGAGTTAAACTTAAGGCTCCCCCCGTTATACTCTCGTTGAGGCCCGCTTCTATAACAGGCCACCAGAGGCGGGGGCAAGGCGGCTTCTGTAGTGCCCGCCAATGGAGCCTCGTTGGGCTGATGGGGAAGCCGGGCCCAATATCATGGAATTGGGTTCTGCGGTCACACTTTTTCAACTCTTTTTCCCTATGAGATCCAGGTATTTGAAGCCGGTATCAGGCACTATAACTACAACGTCTCCACCCTCCCCTATAAAGTCTATGGATTTAGATAGGGCTACTAAAGCTGCTCCTCCCGAGGGTCCTATGAGTATGCCGTCATCTTTCGCTACTCTCCTTACAGCCTCCACGGCTTCACCTAGGGTTACATCAACTATTTTGAAATCCTCCGCTATCATAGCTAGCCATATCATGCCTGTCTCGCTCCTCCTAGTTCCAGGTATGTGTTCTCCGGGAGCCGGCTGGGCCATTATGGTTTTAAATGGTCCCTTGAGGCGTTTTCTGAAATAGAAGTTTATTGCTGACATGTGGCCTGAAGTTCCTATGGGCCCCGCGGCTCCCACAAGTTTGAGTCCCGCGGCTCTAGCCTGATAGTCTATTTCTTTAGATGTAGTTCTTAGGTGGGCTTCGAAGTTAAGGTCGTTCATGAACTGGTTGACGTGTATTAGCCCCTCCCTTTTAGTATCACTGTATATCCTTGAGAGGAGCTCTACTGTTAGCTCCGCCTCTGTCTTCACAGTTTCAGCCCCCATTAGCTCCGCTACTAGCCTACCATGCTCTCCGGCCCTCTTCGGTAAGTAGACCCTAGCCTTAGCCCCGTAATGGAGTGCTGTCGCGGCCAAGGCTATGCCGAAGTTAGCTGAAGAGGCGTCTGCCAGTATTTTGCCTTCAATGTCTGCCTTCCGCGCTATACTGGACACTATGTGGACTGCCGGCCTATCTTTTATGCTCAAGCTGAACGGGTTGAACCATTCTAGTTTAGCCCAGACTCTCAAGTCGCCAGCCGAGAAGCTCCTGAGTTTAACCATTGGTGTTGGCAGCCCCTTAACGGCTAGCTCCAGGGAACTATAATACACTCTATGCTGGGGCCCGATTACGTTATCGTAGAAGCCTAGATCCTCTAGGCTAGCCCTGCACACTCCGTAGCCTACAGGCGCGTATTTAACCCCAAGCTTCTCCAGGGCCCAGTAGAGCTCCAGGCCTCTAACTATGTTTAGCTTAGAGTCCACCTCTATACACTCGCCAACATAGCCTTTCTCAAGGATAGAGCCTATAACGTCGAGGACTTCCATCAAAGACATTTCTAAGGGCGGCTTCAGGCTTGTCAAAGCCGCGAGCTTCAAGAATGCACCACCTCAACACTCTTAATCCTATGTTTGAGCATGTTATAGAATACGCAGTTACTCAAACCCTTCAAAGCAGCCTCTACCGTAATAGGCGTTCTAACTTTAACAATAAGGTAGTCAGCCTCCTCTGCAAGCCCGTCCAGAAGAGTGTCTAGATCTGTATACAGCTCAACGCTAACCTCAACCTCTTTAAGGCCTGAAGACTCAGCTATACTCCTAGCGAAGCATGCTGCTAACACTGAGAGGACACTATCAACTTTAACATCGCCAACATTCAACCTGGCGAAACCCACATCTACAAGCTCCTCCCTGAGCGAGGCACCCCCAGACCCTGTCTTTATTACAGCCCTAACCTCTCCCTCCAAACCCCCGGCACCCCAACCTATCGAGTGACATGTCAACTCTAGGTATTTCAAAGCAAACCCTATGTTTACTAGTCTTAGGGGGCATGGGCAGCCCCGAGAGCCCGCTAGCTCTAACCATCCCCTTAGTCACAACCACTCCAGGCCTCCAAGA
The DNA here is from genome assembly GCA_029335875.2 of Thermoprotei archaeon. Classification (GTDB taxonomy): domain Archaea; phylum Thermoproteota; class Thermoprotei_A; order Sulfolobales; family Acidilobaceae; genus DSZV01. Next base: position 77,075 of record JARJMZ020000013.1, read on the forward strand.
AGATACTGACACGCAACTGTCGTCATAGTCTACCAGGATAGCGGGTATTAGAGAGCATCCAAGCAGCTTTAAAGCCTCCACTCTATGATGACCGTCTAAAACTATCATAGTTTTAGAATCTACGAGTATGGGATATTTTAATAACCCATCAAAGCTTATAGAGTGGAGAAGCCCGTAAACCCCCTCCCATACAACCATCTCGTGGCTCTTCAGAGATGATAAAGGGACGAGCCTAACCTCATAGGCAAATCGAGTTCACCATTACACACCATGTACTTATCCCTATAACCTAAGGCGTATAAGTTTTTCCCCCTTGCCCGCTGGGGCTGGAAAGTTGGTGTAGATGTAGCTGGGTTTAAAGTTTTAATACCTATATTATATCTGTGGTTTTGGGCGCCTGAAAGCTATACCGTAGACTAGGCGTTCTCCGCTCATGAGCTTCGAGGATGCGAGGGCTAAGACTATGAAGTATGCGAGTATTATGGCGAGATAGAGGGGGGCCTTCATATAGTTTCCTAGTATTAGGGATTCTACAAGCTTATATGGGGGGTAGTAGGGTGTTAGCGTGAATAGTGCCTCGAGGGTTGAAGGTATGGTGAAGCCTGCTACTTCGGGGATTAATGGTGCTATGAGAGCTAAGCCTATATAGCTGCTAGCCATTAGGGCGCCTCTAAAGTCTCCGGCGAAAAGTATCCCTACGAGTATTCCGAGGAGGGTGGCGTTAACTATGTGTAAGGCCAGGGCTAAGGCTATTATTGAAACTGTTTGCACGTTGAGGAATTCGAGGATTTGAAGTGCGGCTGCTGCCCGCGCGCTCTCCACATGTTGCTCGATTATAATTACGGGCAGGAGGAAATATATGAACACGATGCCTCCAGCTACGAAGCTTATGAAGGCGGCGAAGCTCACGGTCACGGCCCCAGCAGCCTTCCCCATAACTATTTCAGCCCTATTAGCTGGCAGGGCTAGTAGAAGCTCTGCTGTTCTAGCCTCTCTCTCCATCCCCACGCTTATCGCTCCAACCTGTAAAGTCACCATGCTTAATATTAGGATCGCGAAAGCCGTAGCCATTATGGTAAACACTAGGAACCCGGACTCGGCGGGGCTGAGCTCTCTCCCCTCAACATAAGGCTTAGTTTCCACGTTAAGCGGGCTTACTAGCAGCTCGAGGCTCACGTTAAAACGCTGTGACACGTATAGTTTAACCACATGTTCTAGGGTCGATGCTAGGGCTGACGCTGCCACCATATCGGAGATACTCCAGGGCTTACTCGCTTTAACTATTAGAGTAACATTGGCTCGTTTACCCCCCTCTATAGACTCTGAGAAGCCCCTATGGAACACTATGATTATCCTATAACGCTCCAACGCCTCCTCAACGCTGGCGGCAGTGTTAGCGTTTAAGAGGGAGGCCACACCCTTAGCCAGCGCGTCTCCAGGATCCTCTAAGACTAGGACAGCATCCTCTGGTAGGCGTGTCCCGACTCCTCTAGCCTCCTCCACAGCCTGCCTGAGCCCTATGGAGTACATGGACCCTATTATTATCATGGAGAGGAACGGCATTATGATGATGCTAAAAAGCACATACCTATCCCTAACCAGGTTCTTAACCTCTTTAACGGCCATAGCCAGGGCTCTCCTCAAGGTCGGCCACTCACAGCTTTAATAAAAGCCTCCTCCAGGTTTGGCGCCCCATATTTTTTCAAAAGCTCTTCGGGGGTTCCCGAGTCCAGTATGACGCCCCTGTTAATGAGGGCTACCCTATCGCACACGTATGAAACCTCGAGCATGTTGTGGCTTGACACTATGGCCGAGCTCCCGGTGGTTTTAACATAGTCTACTATGGTCCTCCTCATTTCCACAGCGTGGGTGACGTCGAGGCCTGTAGTGGGCTCATCTAATAT
>JARJMZ020000016.1 GCA_029335875.2 Thermoprotei archaeon
TGCACACACTGCCCGTCGCTCCACCCGAGGGAGGCTTGGGTGAGGCCTCTGCCGCAGGGCTGGGGACGAACCTAAGCCTCCTGAGGGGGGAGAAGTCGTAACAAGGTAGCCGTAGGGGAACCTGCGGCTGGATCACCTCCCGCCAGAGTGGGCTGTCCTCTCCTTGGGGGCTGCCGTGTTCAAGGCTCCTCCAAGCTTCTAGGGGTTTTGATGCAGCCTGGGAGTTTAGGCTCCCAGGTGAAGGGCGCTATGGGGCTTGAAGCCCTAGATGAGCGCCGCCTCTATAGAGTGCACTGCACGCCTAGAAGCCTGCTAGGGCGCCTCGGCGTCCAGCCAGGCTCCCTCGAGGGGGCCCGACGGCGCCCACGCCGCCCGGGGGATGCCTCGGCTCGGGCGCCGAGGAAGGGCGTGGCAAGCTGCGATAAGCCCGGGGTAGGCGCATGCAGCCGTCGAACCCGGGATACCCGAATGGGACTTCCTGCCACGGGGATAACCCGTGGCGCCCCGGCGAGGGGCGGGAACCCCCCGAACGGAAGCATCTTAGTAGGGGGAGGAGAAGAAACCAACTGGGATCCCCTGAGTAGGGGCGACCGAAAGGGGGGTAGCCTAAACCAATTCCTCGCGGGATAACCGTGGGGAGATGAGGGGTTACAGGCTCCACGACTGGGGGTTCGACCCCCAACGGGCCTACCCGCGGTAGCCGAAGTGGGCTGGGATGCCCCGCCGTAGAGGGTGAAAGCCCCGTAGGTGAAACCGTGGGAGGCCCGTGTCGTGGAGCAGAGTACTACGGCTTGGTTTTGCCGTGGGAATTTGGGGGGAACCTACCTCCAAGGCTAAATACGTCCCGAGACCGATAGCGAACTGAGTACCGTGAGGGAAAGGTGAAAAGAACCCCAGGTCGGGGGGTGAAAAGAGCCTGAAACCGGGCGGTTACACAGGGTGCGGCCCTTAAGGGGCGAAGGCCCCGAAGGAAACCCGGGCGACCGGGGAGTACGAGGGGCTGGATCCAGGGTCGCACCTTCCGTCTTGAAACACGGGCCGGGGAGTGCACGGTCGTGGCGAGCTTAAGGGGTTCAACCCCGAAGGCGTAGGGAAACCGACTAGCCCGCAGCCGCCTTCCAGGCGGCGAGGGGCGGGGTCCTAACAGGGCCCGGAGTCACGGCCGTGCGACCAGAAACCGGGCGATCTAGGCGGGGGCAGGGCGAAGCCGGGGGAAACCCCGGTGGAGGCCCGAAAGGGTTCTGACGTGCAAATCGTTCCCATGACCTCCGCCTAGGGGTGAAAGGCCAATCTAGCCCGGTGATAGCTGGTTCCCGCCGAAGTGGCTCTCAGGCCAGCCCCGCTGGAGGCTGGCTGCGGGGTAGAGCTACTGATTGGGCGTGCAGGGGGCGGAAGCCCCCGACGCTCAGTCAAACTCCGAACCTGCGGCCGCCGTAGAAGGCGGGAGTGGGGCTCCCCGGGGTAAGCCTGGGGGCCGAGGGGGGAACAACCCAGACCGGGGTTAAGGCCCCAAAGTGCCGGCTAAGTGCCAAGCTTAAAGGGCGTCCCCCGCCTAAGACAGCGGGGAGGTGGGCCTAACAGCAGCCATCCTCTAAGGAGTGCGTAACAGCTCACCCGCCGAGGCGGGGGGCCCCGAAGATTGGTCGGGGCTTAAGCCGGCCGCCGAGACCCCGGGCCCCAGCCTCTTTGAGGCTGGGTGCGGTAGGCGGGCGTCGGGGTGGCGCAGAAGCCGGGCCGTGAGGTCCGGTGGAGCCGCTCCGAGCGTGGATCCCGGCGGTAGTAGCAGCGAAGCGGGGTGAGAATCCCCGCCGCCAGAAAGGACCAGGGTTCCCCGGCAACGGTCGTCGGCCGGGGGTTAGCCGGTCCTAACCGGGGCCGTAACTCGGACCCCGGGAAAGGGGAACAGGTTAATATTCCTGTGCCGCGGGGGTACGTTTCGCGGCAACGCTAAGCCCAGCCTCCGACGCCTCGGGGTAGGCGGACCGGGGGCCCCTGTACGGGGGCGACCCGGCTAACTACCCGAAAGCCCTGGAGTGCCGTAATGGCGAGAAGGGGCTGGAGGGGGGAATGGCCCGCGTATGCGGGTTCCGCCGACCCCTGGGGCCCTTGAAAAGGGGGCTGGGAAGGATCCCCCGCGCCCGTACCGAGAACCGACACAGGTGCTCCTGGGTGAGAAGCCCAAGGCGTCTGGGGGTTAACCCGGGCCAGGGAACTCGGCAAATTGGCCCCGTACGTTCGCAAGAAGGGGTGCCTGCGGTTCTGGGGCCACCCCTGGGGCCGCAGGTCGCAGTGACTAGGGGGACCTGACTGTTTAACAAAAACATAGCTCCCCGCAAGCCCGAAAGGGTGTGTACGGGGGGTGAGCCCTGGCCACTGGCGGTCCGTGAAACCGGGGTACAACCCGGCGAAGCGCCGCTGAAGGCCGGGAGTAACTCTGACTCTCGAGTTTAAGGTAGCCAAATGCCTTGCCGGGTAAGTTCCGGCGCGCATGAACGGGTTAACGAGGTCCCCACTGTCCCGGCCCGGGGCCCCGCGAACCCCCTGAGCGGGTGCACAGTCCCGCAACCTCCCGCAGGGAGAGAAGACCCCGTGGAGCTTTACTGCAGCCCGGCGTTGGCTCCTGGGCGGGGGCGCGTAGAGTAGGCGGGAGCCCTTGAGCCGCCCCCTCCGGGGGGCGGGGAGGCGAAAGTGAAACACCGCCCACCTCCGCCTGGGAGCCTAACCCCTCCCCCGAGGAGGGGGACAGCGTCGGGTGGGCAGTTCGGCTGGGGCGGCACGCCCGCGAAAAGGTAACACGGGCGCCCAAAGGTCGGCTCAGGCGGGTCAGAACTCCGCCGTAGAGTGTAAGGGCAAAAGCCGGCCTGACCGGACCCTTGAACGCAAGGGGTCCGGCCGGGAAACCGTGGCCTAGCGCACGCTCGTGTCCCCCTAGGTGGGGGCCGGGCACGACAGAAAAGTTACCCCGGGGATAACAGCGTCGTCGCGGGCGAGAGCTCCCATCGACCCCGCGGTTTGCGACATCGATGTCGGCTCTTCCCATCCTGGGGGTGCAGCAGCTCCCAAGGGTGGGGCTGCCCGCCCATTAAAGGGGAACGTGAGCTGGGTTCAGACCGTCGTGAGACAGGTCGGTCTCTACCCGCGGGAGGTGCCGGCCGCCTGAGGGGAACGTGCCCCTAGTACGAGAGGAACGGGGCGCGGCGGCCTCTAGTGTACCGGTTGTCCTGGCGGCAGCGCCGGGCAGCCACGCCGTAGGGGGTAACCGCTGAAAGCATCTAAGCGGGAACCCCTCCCCGAAAAGAGGCGGCCACCCACCTTCCAGGGTCTCCCCCTGGAGGGTGGCGAGGGCTCCCGTAGAAGACGGGGTTGATGGGGCGGGGGTGTAAGCCTCGAGAGGGTTCCCCTCGAGAGGTTCAGCCCGCCGCTCCCAATCGCCCGAGGCTGTTGGGCTTCCCCATAGGAGCTGGCTGCCTTCCGAGGCGCTTTAGCGGGCTGGGTATAGTGCTAGTGTACTCTATAGGGGCGGCGCTCCCACGCTTCTTCCTTATATCGTGAAGTGTTTCTTTCAAGATAGTTTTGGAGCTTTTGGGAGCCCAGAGTAGCGGGGGTTATAGTGTTGCTAGCGCTTCTGCGAACTCTCTTAGTTTTTCCTGGGGTTTTTTGGCTTTCATTATTGCGCTCGCTACTAGGACTCCCCGCGCTCCCAGCTCTACTGCTCTTACGGCGTCCTGGGCTTCAGTTATCCCGGCTCCCGCTAGCACGGGTATGTCTGCTGTTCTCTTTACAGCTTCTACCCCCAATGTTATAACTTCGGGTTTCGCCCTCGAGACCGGGGTCCCTGTTCCTATTAGTTCTGGGGGCTCTACCGCTATCATTGTCGGCTTTAGGTGTGCTATTGCAGCGGCCTCCTGGGGGGTGTCGGCGCACGCTAAGATCTCCAGCCCTAGTTCCCCCGCTTTTCTCGCTATTGTCTCCAGGTCTCTGAAGGTTATCTTGTGCTCGCTATGGTTGACTATGGAGCCTTTAACCCCCTCTATTTTGAGAGCCTCGAGGGGGGTGAAGCCTGTGTGCGCCCCGAAGCCTATGGGGTCTACATGCTGCAGGTACACGTCGTCATAGTCCTGGAGCACCCTCAAGGCCGAGAGGGCTGGGACTGCGAGTATTATCCTCACAATGTTAAACCTGGAAGCTAGAAGCCTCGCCTCCCTAGCCAGGTCTACCGCCTGGATGCCGAAAGCGCTCTCATAAACTTTAAAGTTAACCGCGAGCACGAGCTTCAACAGGGGACACCATTCGATACACGAGTTTCACGTCACAGTTAAATATTAAACCCGCGGGCACACAGCTACCCCAGCTTACCCCTAAAGGGGATAGAAAGTTTAACATACCTAGGCACGGCCACTGCCAGGAAGCCGGCTAGGGCGAAGAAGGAAACTTCAACAATTAAAATGCCAGACTTCGAGGCCACTATAGCGAAGGGGGCTGCAGCCATGCTCCCAAGGGCTCCGTAGAGGGCTCCCGGGCTATCCCTAAGCTTAACCCTCTCCAGCAAGAGCTCCGCCAGGCTGAAGCCTAGGAGGGTTGAGGGGGCGGAGAAAACCCCATAGCCTAGGAGGCTGAGGGCCAGGAAAGCCAGGGATACCGGGATGCCGGCTAGGGCGAGCCTCCACCCAACTCTCGAGGCTAGATAGAGGGAGAGGGCTGCCACAGCAAACCCTATAACTATGCCTCCAACAACATCCCGGGGATAGTGAACCCCCAACACTATCCTGCTAAGCGAGACCCCCACAATAACCATAACAGAGAACCCTATAAGGGCTGGGGCTGGCCTAGAGAGGGCCATGTAGCCCCAGAATGATGAAGACCCGGTGGCGTGCCCGCTCGGAAACCCATAGCCCTCAGCTCCCACAAGCCACAGCTCTTGAGGGGGCCTGGGGAGCTTAACCACATCCTTAGCGAAGCCGGCGAAACCAGCAGCAGCCAGGAGGGAGAAGGCTAAGCCCGCAGCCTCACCCCTCGGGAGGCTATGGTAGACTATTGGCAGTATGAAGACGTAGAACTCTGTAGACCCTAAAAACGAGAGGAGAACCCAATACTCTCTAACGTGGAGAAAATAGAATAAAGGTAGGGTTACTAGGAGCGCCAGGGAGGCAGCGTAGAGGGCTAAGCTAACCCTAGACTCCAGCCCTCCCAAACCATAACACCGCAACTCTAGCTTGAGCCCTCCCCTTTTAAACTTTCAAGCGTTATGTTTAGAAAGTTAACGCCAATAACCCCCCGGATACCCCTAAGATCCCTCAAAAGAACCCCTATAGTCTCCCAGTAGCCCTCAACCACAGCTATGTTAAGGCAGAGGGTCCCCTCAAGGATTTGATGATAGAAAGCTTTAATATCCTGCTGGTTCTCATGTATAACCTCCAGTATCCTCCTGTCAGAAGCCTTATACTCTTTGTGGTCGCTCAAAACAACTATAACGAAAATACCCCTCCTAGCTTTCAGGGAGGCATCATAAGCCTCGAGCATCCTCCTAACAGCCTCCCTAACAAGCTCCGACCTCCCCGTGAAGCCGAGCATGCTAACAGCCTCGTCGACCCTCTCGAGCAGGTGGTCTGGGATCGAGATGCTCACTATGACCAAGACCCAGCACCTTGTTAACTTTCACTAACACGAGTTAATAAGTGTGTAATAATAATTTCTCGAGATTTTAGCATTTGAGGTTATTAACTTAGCCTCTCATGTTAAAAGCGGGGTTAAAGTTGACTGAAGAGTCTAGGGTGCCGTGGATAGCTTTAACTACAACGCCCTCCCTAGCTGGCGTGACCCTATCTATAGTCTTGGGGCCGGCGTTCCCCCCAGTTCTTCAGGCGCTCCTCCTTATGACGCCAACCTTGTACTTGTGTTATCTGCTCGCTGTAAACCTGTTGAGGGAGAGGTATTTTAGTGGAGAGTATGTCCTCATGGGTTTTGTGGGGCTCGTAACCCTAGCTTACGGCTTCTATTTTGAGGGCCTCATAGTTATGCTCCTCTACTCTCTAGCCGAGCTTATTGAGGGGGCTGCCGAGTGGTATGCTAGGGGCAGGCTCGACGCCCTCTACAGGCTTGTGCCCTCCACGGCTTCCGTGGAGAGGGGTGGCTTAATAGAGGCTGTTGAGACTGCTAGGCTGAAGCCTGGCGACGTGGTTGTTGTGAGGGTTGGCGAGGGGGTCCCGGCGGATGGCGTTACAGTCAGCCCGGGCCTGGTGAACACCTCTCTAGTTACTGGGGAGCCTTACCCGGTAACAGTAAACCCCGGGGACTTCGTCGCCAGTGGTTACATAAACGTTGGCCTGGCCCCCTTTAAAGTTAGAGTTCTGAGGCCCCCGAGCGAGTCCACTCTCCAGAGAGTTATCAGGCTGGCTGCTGAGGCTTTAGAGGAGAAGACCCGCGTTGAGAGGGTTGTCGAGAGGCTTATGAAGCCCTGGGTTGCCGTCGCTCTATCCTCTTTCGCCTTAGCCCACCTGATCCTAGGCCCCCTCAAGGCTGTATCCATATTAATAGTGGCTTGCCCCTCAGCCTTCGTGATAACCTCAGCTTTCACTACAGCATATTCGATAGCGGCTCTAGCCGGTAAAGGTGTAGTGGTTAGGGGGGGCAGTGTTCTCGAAAAGGCTGCTGAGGCTGACACGATAGTCCTAGATAAGACGGGGACTATAACCGTGGTAGGCCTCCTAGAGGTTTCAAAAGTGGAGCCCCCAGCAGGGCTGGGCGAGGAGGAGTTTAAAGTGATAACAGCATCCCTAGCGGCCGCCAGCGCGCACCCCATATCTAAGGCTTTAGCTCAAATCTCGAGGGGCAGGGTTAGCGTCGAGAACGTTGTAGAAGTGCCGGGGAGAGGGGTTAAAGGGGTTATAGATGGGGTGGAGGTAGTTATGGGCAATAGGGAGATGATTCTAGACCACGGGCTCAAAGCTGTTGGAGAATGCGGCGAAGACGAGATAACAGTTTACATCGCTGTAAACGGCGCAACAGGACACTTATGCCTCAGGGAGAGCGTAGACCCCGCCACTAGAGAAGCCCTCAAGATTAGAGGCTACAAGCTATTCATAGCCAGCGGAGACAGAGAGCATAGGGTTAAAACAGTGGCTAAAGCCCTCCAAATAGAAAACTACCACTCAAACCTAAGCCCAGAAGATAAAATAGCCCTAGTAAGAAACCTCAAAACAAAAGGCTCAAAAATCATAGTAGTCGGGGACGGGGTCAACGACATAGCAGCCATGGCAGAGGCAGACGTGGGAGTAGCCGTAAGCAACATAGACTCAGTAATCTCAGCAGCAGACAGCGTACTACTCAACGGAGTCAAACAACTACCCCTACTACTCACAACAGCAAAAACATACATTAAAACACTAAAAATAGCGCTAGCAACCACACTAATAATAAAAGCCATAGCCCTAACAGGAGGCCTCACAGGAACAATACCCCTATGGCTAGTAGCCCTACTAGGAGACGACGGAGCAACAATAACGGGACTCCTAACATCAACAACCTCACTAACACTAGCCAGCCAAAACACACACCATAAAACCCCCTCATAGCATGGCGGGCCCGCCGGGATTTGAACCCGGGACCTCCGGGTCCGAAGCCCGACGCTCTAGTCCTGGCTGAGCTACGGGCCCCTTATTTAATTTTAGTATGGACGGGCAAATATTATTTAAAGTTTTAGACTATAGCTAGAGGGTTTTAAAGTTTTAACTTAGTCCCCCTATTTCTAGTCGTGTTCTGCTCCTGTTAGTTCTTCGCTTCTTTTTACTATTGGCTTGTATCCTAGTTCTACTGGTTTGAACCTTGTTGATAGTTTTTTGAGTACTTCTGGTAGTGTTGTGTACTCCATTTCTTCTGGTCCTAGCCTGTGGGGCATGAATGGCCCGTGTCTTCTCATGTATTCTGCTATTATCTGTGCTGTTCTCCTTGTCTCGTCGAATGCCGGGTCTTCGAATAGGTCTGCCGGCCCTATGAGCTCCCCGTTTTTAACCTGGAATCCTAGGGCTACTACTCTTGGGGGCCCGTCGAACCTTGTTACTTTAGAGTCTCTTAGCCCTACTGGCATTAGGGGACCGTGGTGGCTCCCCCTCATCCAACCAGCTACTAGGTGGGGGAAGCTGAAGGCTTCAAGTATCTCCCCTACTGCTGGGAACCCGCTCTGGGCTCTGACGATCATTACTGGGTCGTCTTTACCCACGTACCTTCCAGCTATTAGGCTTAGCCTCTCGCTGCTCACCACAGCCCCTATTTCCCTGTCGGGCCTCCTGTAAACCCTCTTAATCACGTACCTCCCAGGGGTCCCTATGAGAGCTAGTATGTCATACATCTCCTCTGGAGAGTTCAGCTCTACAGCCTTACCCTCATAGACGTCTATTACTTCAAATGTGAACCCGCTGTGAAGCCTGGGGTCTATGATTAGGCCGGCCGTGTTGAAGGGGTCTGCGAATATCTTGAAGAGGGGGAGGTTGAAGGCTCCCGGCTCAGTCTTATCAGCCATGAAGACTACTACGGGCTCCGAAGGCCTCTCAACAAACTCCATCTCAGCAACCCCGGGGCCCATGCCCCTAATGTTGCCGCTGAAAGCGTCACTCAGAAGATCTTGGCCTGCAGCGTAGAGGCCAAGCTCCCTAGCTACTTTAGTGGCTTCCCTGAAGGCGTTCCAGGCAAGCTCGTGTATCTCAGGGCTGTCAACCCCCTTAAAGTGTGTCATTATAAGTTGTAGGTCGTCCCCGGCGTTAGTGACATAGAAGCTCTTTATAACACCGTTCCTCCTAGCCTCAGCTAAAGCCCTGCTAGCCGCGAGTATAGTGTCAGGGTGGACCCTATGGTGGCCCGCCAAACTACCTATGTCAGCCTTAATAACGCTTAGGGTGGTGGTCTTCCCAGCCATATCCCCTACACCTCACAGGGAGAAGGAGGGGTTGAGCCTTAAAATACTTGAATTATTAAATGCCGGCTTCCACTCAGGCTAACCCCTCACTCATAGTACTCCCCCTTTATCTTCTGAAGCCTGTCCAGGTAGCTGCCCTCCTTATTCACCCTCGGCCTCTTAGTTTCAGGGTCCCTCCTCATCGTTATGTTTAGGCTTTCGAGGAGCCTGTTCATGCCCTGTTTAACGTTTTCAGGCCGCCCTGCAAGCCCTTCAACCCCGGGCTCCCCCCTGAACACTATTATCCTATCTGATAGTAGGTCTGCTAGCATGATGTCATGCTCTACTATGAAAGCCACGACCTCCCTAGTCTCCACCATTCTCCTCACTATTCTAGCTATGTTCAGCCTCTCCTCCACGTCCAGGTATGCTGAAGGCTCGTCTAGGAGGTATATGTCAGCCTCCCTAGCCAGGGCTATGCTTAAGGCTAGCTTCTGGAGCTCCCCCCCGCTCAGGTTCCTCGCCTCCCTGTCTAGGAGCTTATCTAGTTTAAGCTTCCTCACCAGCTCCAGGTAGAGCCATGAACCTGGGGTTACAGCCTCAGGGTTTACAGCCTTGAGTATCTCGTATACAGTGGCTTGGGGGAACATTTCGGGGTTAACATATTGGGGCTTATAGCTGACCCTAGGCTCCCCAGCTATATAAGTGTATACTAGGCCCTCCCTAGGCTTAACCTCCCCGGCTAAAACCCTTATGAAAGTAGTCTTACCTATACCGTTGGGGCCCACTATCCCTATTACCTGCCTGCTCCACACCTCCCCAGGCTCCACCCTCAACCTGAACCCGTCGAGGTCAACTTCAAGGCTGCCCCACTCCGCAACCTTGAAAGGCTTATAGGACCCGTCGCCTCCCCCCTCCCCGTGTACTCTAAACTTTATGGGCTCCTTCCACAACCTTACATTCTCGGCGGGGAGATAGCCGTCTAGGAAATTGTTAACCCCGGCTCTACTAGCGTAGGGTAGCGAGACTATGCCGTAGGCTCCCGGCTCCCCGTAGATCACGTGGACTAGGTCGCTCACATAGTCTAGTACGGCCAGGTCGTGCTCCACAACCATTACGAACTTCCCGGGCTTCGCCTCCCTCCTTATGAGCCTCGCCACCCTGATCCTCTCCCTAACATCTAAATAGGCTGAGGGCTCGTCGAAAACATACACGTTAGCCTCCTTACTTAAAACAGCAGCCACTAGGAGTTTCTGGAGCTCCCCCCCGCTCAGATGCTCCACCCTCCTATCCATTACCTTGCTGAGCCCCAGCTCTGAAGCCAGCTCCCCCGAGACCCCCCTCTCGTCAGCCCTCTTGAGGAGCTCCCTCACAACCCCCTTAACCCTCCTGGGCACCATGTCTACATGCTGGATCTTATGGGCGACTCTTATCTTGCCGTCGGCGATCATCTTGAAATATGCCTGAAGCTCGCTCCCCCTAAACATTCTTATGATCTCATCCCAGTCTGGGGCTGAGTCCAGGCGCCCCAAGTTAGGCTTCAGCTCCCCCGCCAGTATCTTCAGGGCTGTCGATTTACCGGTGCCGTTCCTACCTATAACCCCCACCACGTGACCCTCCTTGGGTACTGGCAGCCTGTAGAGTTTGAACATGTTAACCCCGTATCTGTGGACAGCCTCCTCTTCAAGCTCTGAAGGCATGTTAACTATGAATATCGCCTCGAACGGGCAGGCTTTAACGCACAGGCCACACCCTATGCATGTATCCTCGTATATTACAGGCTGCCCTCTCGCAGCCCTGTCAGCATCTATAGCTAAAGCCTTACCGCCCCTGTTAACAGGGCACACGTTTATACACTCGTAGCTACACTTCTTAGGCTTACACACGCCATAGTCTATTACGGCAAGCCTAAACTTCAACTAAACCCCCACTATACAAGGGAGTCTCTAAGGCTTAATATCGGGAGCTATCAAGCTAGAACAATGACATCCGACTCCGTAACTAGAACAGTGTGCTCGAACTGGGCGACAACACCCCTACCAGCCTCTATGAGGACGGGGTAGCCGTGGAGCACCCCTTTACTGTGGAGGAGTTTTAGCAGGCCCTCAACATCCCCGCCCTTCCAGTTCCTAAGCCATCTCGCCGCGAAAGGTAGGGTCCTATACTCTCTAGAGACGTAATCCAAGAGTTCCGCCTCTAAGCTTGTTAAACCCATCTTAGGCCCCCTCCCCGTGTAAGAGTAGATGTTGATAGTGGGCCCGTCCACTACGAGCCCCTTCCCGTTAGTGGCGAAAGGCTCCAGGGCTATTAGAGTGCCGGGCTGTATTCTCAGGCGGTAGAGGCTTCTGTCAGCGACGTTAGGTATGCTCAGGCCTGCGTGCACGATATACCTTCCTATGTTATGGCCTGAAAGGTTCCTTATAGGCTTGAACCCCCCATCCCTCACAGCCCTCTCAATAACCCTACCTATATCGTAGAGGCTTACATAAGGCTTAACCACAGACACAGCCTCCTCAAGGGCTCTCACAGTTGTCTCCAGGAGCTTCCCATACTCTCCCGAGAGGTCTACTGTAGCAGCAGTATCTACTATGAAGCCGTCCACGTGAACCCCTATGTCAACCTTGACGACAGCACCCTCAGGTATAACACTAGAGTCGCCCAGCCCGGGAGTATAGTGGGCAGCCACCTCGTTAATGGAAAGGTTACAGGGAAACGCGGGGAGCCCCCCACTCTCCACTATAAACCTTTCGATAGACTCGCAAACATCCAAGACAAGGGCGCCCGGCTTGACCAGGCCCACAGCATATTCTCTAGAAGCCACGGCTATCCTCCCAGCAGCCTTCAACTTATCAACATCTAGAACCTCGCTCAACAGAAGCACACCCATACACTTACCTTGATCCTAAAGCTTATCTAGATAGGGTCTATAAAAACTGAAACAACGTTTTAGAAGAGTTTGCCCCATCGCTATGCTAGCATCACGCTCTGAAGCTCCAACCGCTCGCCGCCGGGATTTTTACGCGCAGATATTTAAGAGCCCGAGGACCTCCTGAAACACTGGTGGCTGGTAGCATGGGAAGACTCAAGTATTATGGTCACGCTGCTTTCGAGGTTCAAGTTTCCGGGTATAAGATCCTCATTGACCCCTGGCTTTCCAACCCTAAGTCTCCCGTTAGGCCGGAGCATGTGGGCGATGTTGACTTCATAGTTTTGACTCACGGTCATTTCGACCATATTGGGGACGCTGAAGTTATAGCCAGGAACAACCCTAAAGCTAAGATAGTGGGGGTATTCGAGCTCGCTACAGACTTTGGGAGGAAGCTTGGGGAGGACAGGTTTATAGGGGGTAACATTGGTGGCCCGATGAATGTGGCGGAAGGCTTGAAGATAGCGTTAACCCCGGCGGCCCATAGTAGCCCCCTAGGTAGCCCTACTGGGGTTGTCATAATAAGTGATGAGGCCAGGATATATCACTCGGGCGACACTGGCGTAATCATGGATATGAGGCTTATAGGGGAGATCTATAGGCCTGATATAGCTCTCCTACCTATAGGGGGACACTTTACTATGGATCCTGTGGAGGCCGCTAAGGCTGTGGAGCTCTTAAGGCCTAAAGTTGTTATACCCATGCACTACGCTACCTTCCCCATCCTCTACGGGGACCCTGGGGAGTTCAAGAAGCTCGTGGAGGAGAGGTGTTTGCCTTCAAAGGTTGTAGTGTTGAAGCCCGGGGAATCCTACGAGTTCGACTTTAAAGCCGGCATGTACTAGTTAGATTCTCCAATAGCTTCAGACTTTTTTGATAGGCTTCAATAACTTTTAAGGTGTGCCCGAGACTTTTATTTACGGCGGTGTTGGAGGGACGTTTATTGGTTAACGGGGACCTAGCCACATGGATCCAGGCTTTAGGCCAGCTTCTCTTCATAGTGTTCATTATAGCCCTCTTCCTGGGGCTGAACCAGAGGCTCCAAGTTTTCATATGGACTAGGGATATAAGGGGTAAGCTTTTGATCCTCGAGAGTATAGCTGAAGATTCTAGGAGGAGGACTCTAGACTTCCTAGTCAGGAACAAGGCTAGGAACCCTGAAACGCTCCTGAATAGGGTGACTGAATTCTTCATTATAGAGCCCGTGTCCATAGAGCCCATTGATATAATAAGGAGGCTGGACCACGTGTTAAACATTAGGATTCAAAGGTTTAAGAGCGAGTTCGAGGCAGCCATGCCCGAAAGCGACCACGTAATAAGAACTAGGGCTGAAGTCCTGGCTGAGATAACCTCAGCCCTAATATTCCTCCATAAGTTCGTGAGACACTACCTGATACTGGGCGAGAAGACGAGAAACTGGATCCTCATAATGCAGCTCCAGCTCCTAATGCCGCAAATTCTTAGAATAGCCGACACTCTTAGGAAGGCTCACAACGACTTCCTCCAAGGATACCCTATAGGCGACTCTGCAGGCCCCCTCGTAGCTCTCAAGCTTTCAAACTATACTAGTAAATGGGAGGAGATAGAGCTTGACACCATATTCTCTGAGGTGGAGTTTGAGGATAGGAAGCTTATTATAGTGAAGGCTAAAGGCCCGGCGGCCACAGTGGGCAAGCCTGGGACAGGCGTAGAGAAGGTAGTCAAGGATTTAATAAGTAGGGGGGTTAAGCCCAGCCTCCTACTAACAGTGGATGCAGCCCTAAAACTTGAGGGGGAGGAGAGCGGGGTTATAGCTGAGGGGGCGGGCGCGGCAATAGGGGACCCGGGCCCCGAGAAGATAAGGTTCGAGAGGATAACAGCTGAAAACGGCATACCTTTAAGGGCTCTTATAATTAAAATGTCTATGGAGGAGGCTATACAGGCCATGACAAAGACCATTTACGAGGGCGTGGAGAAGGCTGTGGCGAGAGCCAAGGAGATAATAGTCTCGGAGACTAAGCCCGGCGACATAGTCATAGTAGCTGGAATAGGCAACACCAGCGGAGTAGGCCAGTAGGGGTGAATGGACGTGGCGAACAACAGTTTAAACCCCCTGGAGCTGCTCCAGCCCATAATATTCATGTTAATAACAGGACTACTAATCCTAATCCTCCTAAGACAAGCCCTCATACTCTCCAGGGCAGGAGCTAGCCAGAAAAAACTCCAACCCTACACCCTAGAATCCTGTGGGGATAAAGTGGAGAGGAGACCCTTCAAGGAAGGAGACTACGTAGGGCTAATAACTGGAGAGTGCGAGGGGGGAGTCCCCAAGAGGATCATAGGCATATACGTGGATGAAGCTCCAAAAGAGAGCGTTTAAGCCCGAAAGCCGCACCTAGGTTTTAAGGCTGCAGGCAGCTACTGCGGGGAAGATATATTAGAGGTGCTGGGGAAGCCGCGCCCCCCAGAAGGAATCTTAAGGGCCCAATAGCGGTGGGGAGACGGCTGTAAGAGGTATCCGTAAGGGGCACTTTAATATCTGAGGGTTTTAAACTTGGGGGAGCGTTGTTTTATTTTTAAGGTTTAGCTTTAACATTGCACGGGTTGGTGGCTAGTTTTGAAGGAGGGTGACATTGTTCTAATAAACTATACTGTGAAGGTTGTTGAGGAGGACGGTAGCGAGGTGGTCGTAGATAGTACTGATGAGAACTTGGCTAAGAGCGCCGGCATATACGATCCTAGGAAGAGGTATGGGGAGGCCATAGTTATTTATGGTAAAAGTGGGCTGTTAAAAGCCGTTGAGGAGGCTCTAGCTGAGATGGGCGTGGGAGAGAAGAGGGAGATAGTGGCTCCTCCAGAGAAGGCCTACGGCCCCCGCAGGGAGGATCTTATAGTGAGGGCCCCCCTGAAACACCTTCAAAGGCTTGGGGTCAGGGCTAGGGTTGGGGAGGAGGTTAGCGTCGGCGGCAGGGTCGGGGTTATCACTAAGGTTACCGAAAGGTTCGCCTACATAGATTTAAACCCGAAACTTGCAGGTAAAACCCTCAAAATATCCCTGGAGCTCGTTAAAATAGTGGAGGACCCTGGGGAGAAAGTTAGACTCCTAGCATCTAGAATGTTAGGCTTAGACCCGTCAGCCATAGAAGCCTCGTACTCGGAGGATAAGACAGCCGTGCTCAAACTGCAGGCGAGCGCGCTGGGCGTATCAGACTTAGAGGCGAGACTCCAAGCCATAGCCCAAGACATCTACAACGCCCTAGAACCTAAGAAGCTCACTGTGATAATAGAAATCGAATATCCAGAAGCAATAGCCAAACCCGAGAAGCCCGAGAGTCAAAGCCCTGGAGAACCAGAGACCCCTATAAGTACTGGGGAAGTTGGGGGCTAACCTTTTCAGCCGCCCCCCTTCCCGCTCCTAGAGTCTCTCCTATCCCAGTATTTTCTAGTTTCTATGTATTCTTCTTCAGCTTTTAAAAGCTCCTCGTAAAACCCTTTCTCCCCCCTTCTTAGAAGCTCTTCGAGGACTCTCTTAGCTCTTCTAGGCCCCACTCCACGGGTCATCAACGCTTTAACAACATAGTCTCCCAGCCCTTGAGCTGAATAGTTTAAGTAGAGCCCTGCCCTGTCTTTAACCTCCTCTACAACCTTCTTCTCCTCCCTGTTTAGCTTCTTTTCCTTTAAGTACCTCGTGTAAATGTCTATGGCTTGGCGTCCCCATTCACTGTCTGGGAGCGGGGCTAGTAGCGAGTTGCTGCATTTGGCGCATTTCATCCTATCTTTCTTAACATCTGATACTTTAATTGTTAGGGTGTCTGCGCACATTGCGCATAGCAGGGTTACTGTTTTAGAGTTTAAGTGTTTCTTCTTAGCCTCGATTATCTGGTCTAGGGCTATTAGTTTTATGTTTACTGAGACGTCGCTCCTGATATACGGGTTTCCGAGGACGTGCAATGTGAGGGGGCTAGGCTCTCTAAGGGCTATTACGTGGGGCTCCTCTAGGGCCTCAAGGAACTGGTTTAACGCTTCAATGTCGAGCTTATCCACTACGAGCTCTCTCAGCGTCTCCCTCTCGACAACGCTACCCCTATAGGCTTCAACCATTTTTCCGAGGAGCCCAGCCCCAACTTTAGCGCTGGCATCTATAACTCCCATCCTTTTAGCCACATGGTAGAACCTTGATGTGAAGGCCTTAGACCTCCTCAGGGAGTCGTGTATGAAAGCGAGCCTCTCAACCTTGTCTAGGCTCTTAGCTTCTCTGAGAGCCGCCGCTACAAGCTCCCCCTTAACTCCTGTGGGGCTCTTGAATACTATAGCGTAGGGTATGTGGCTGAACTCTACAGGCTTAAACTTCTCCATTATCTTTGAGAGTAGGAGGGCTAACGTGAAGTTACCCTTAGAGCCTAGGCACACGTGTAGTATCGATTGGCCGCCCACCTCTTCTATGATGGGGCTTGAGAATGAAGGCGTTATACCCCAGAGCTTTCTAGTCTCTGAGAGGATCCTAGTGATCTTACCTGCGGAGGCCCCGAGTTTCCTAGCTTCTAAGAGTTTTAAACCAGCCTCCGGCTCTTCCATCGCAACGGTCATGATAGAGCACACTTCCCTAGCTACTTTATAGCTTACTGGTATCAGCTCGCCCTCCCATGAGGGTATATAGCCTTCAACTAAGGCTACGGGTTTAGCTATTATCCTACCTTCGTCGAGGTCTACTTCCAGAGCTTCCCATACTCTCCCAGCTAGTACAAACTTAAATCTCCCCTTCTCGTCCCCAGCCTGGACCATGAGGGATTCTATGAACCTCTCGCTGACCTCTCCAACCTTCCTCCCAGTTATCATGTCTATAACGCTGAGCTCCCTCTCGTCCGGTATCATTGAAGTGTTATAGAAGTATGTCATAGCTCTCCTGGAAAGCCTCACCTCCCCAGACCCTGTAAGCCTCACTATTCTAACCCCCTCAAGGTGCTCTAAAACGTCTCGGAGATCCTTCAGGCTAACGTTTTCAAAGGTGTGCGCCCTTACCACCATAGAATGTAGCTCCTCCAAGCTCTTAGGCCCCTCCTCCAACAGTAGGGCTACAAGCTGGTGTGCCAGGGCGTCTAGAGGGTTCCTGTGGACCTCAACATCCTCTATGTGCCCCTTCTCCACCCTTAAAGCTATAACCCCCGACTCCAGCATTTCAAACACGTTATCCACAGTCACTATGATGCCCCTACTAACCTCGAGGAACCTATGGCCCGCCCTGCCAGCCCTCTGCATCATAGTTGCGACCTGCCTTGGAGATAGAAACTGGACTACTAGCCCGACCTTTCCAATGTCGACGCCCAGCTCCATGCTAGAAGTCGCCACAAGAGCCTTATACCTACCCTCCTTGAACCCTCTTTCAGCATCCTCCCTCACATGGCGTGAAAGGCTTCCATGGTGTGCTGCCACAATATCTGATCCTATGATGTTAGACAGGTTTGAAGCTAGGAGTTCCGCTGTGTGCCTTGTGTTGGCAAACACTAGGGTTGAAGAGTTGTTCGAGCTTATTATCTCAGCAACCTTAGCTACCGCCGGCTCCCAGAACTTTGAAGCCTCAACAACCTCAACGGTTACATTGTAGACTTTAGGGTGGGGGTCGACTACTATAGTGACGGGCCTAGACCCAGCTATGAGGGAGCACGCGGGCCTCACACTCTTATCTGAAAGTGTGGCTGAGAGACCCACCCTCTGGATCCTCCTTTTTGAAACGTCCTGAAGCCTTTCGAGGACAAGACTGAGTTCTGAGCCTCTCTCGCTCTCGAGGAGGTCGTGGACTTCGTCAACTATGACCCAGCCAACGTTAGACCATATGCCTCTATGTTCTTTAAGCGTTAATACGAGGTTTAAAGTTTCAGGGGTTGTGATCACTATGTCGGGAGGGTTTTCAAGAAACTTCCTCCTATCCCTTACCCCGGAGTCGCCATGCCTAACTTGGACTGTGAAACCAACAGCCTCCGAGAGCCTAGTTATTCTAGATGCTATATCCCTATTTAGGGCTCTTAGGGGGCTCACGTACACGAGTTTTACGCCCGGCCCCAGCTTGTTAGACTCTGCTTCGCCGAGCATCATTGACAGTATAGGTATGAGGGCTGCCTCCGTCTTACCGCTGCCTGTGGGGGCTACTATGAGCGTGTGCGACCCTGATAATATCGCGGGTATAGCCTTCTCCTGAACTGGCAGGAGTTTCTCGTAGCCCAGCTTCTCCAGAGCCTCTCTAAGCCTTGCGTGGAGAGCTTTCATAGCTTCTTGCATTGAAACCACTCTTTCCCAGCTTAAATTTAGAGCCCTTATAGTATTACTGTTGGGGTGGAGTTTATAGCTTGTAGGCTGTGGGCTGCCAGGCTGCTAGTAGCTCTAGTAGCTTATGCTATGTCGGTTTACGGGGTTTACATTGCTGTTGAAAGGCTTTCCCCAGGCCGCCCGGGTTTTGTGCCCCTCCTCGACATCATGGTTTTACTCTTAGCTGTACCCTTAATACCGGCGGCCGCTTCCATAGTAGTGTTCTATTCTACTAGAAGTTTCACAGCTTCTTTAAGCATCCCCGTAACCTATATTATAATAGCTTCTATGAGCCCCTTCTTCCAAATGCTCCTCTTAAGCCTCTGGGCTACAGTGTTAGCGCTCGCATCTCTAATAGTATTATCCCAGTTTAAGGGTGGATTCAGGGAGCCCCTCCTAGACGTTGCTAGAGCCCCGAGAACATGGTCCCCCACAGCGTTAGCCTCAGCGGCTTTAACATTATACCTCTCAGACCAGCTCCTACTCTCAAGGCTAGAGCTAGGCTGCGAGTTTAAAACCCTATACTACGCGTCAACGATAGCGGCCGCCCTCATAGCTTCAAGCTCTTCAACCACACTCCCCGAATCTCTAACTCTAGGGCTGCTCTCAGGGCTCGGACCCCTAGGCCTCCTAGCTACAGCAGCCTACTCTTCTATGAGGCCATTAAACCCTCCCGAGTGCGTGGGGGTTCGCGTGGGGAGCCTTGTAGGCTTCACCTCCAAAGTATCTGAAGCCCGCGCGCTCGTCCCAGCTAAAGGCTATAGGGCGGGGGGAGAGTTGTTAGCGTGCTCTCGAGGCGGCCACGCTATTCTCGAGCTTGAGGAGCCTTGGATAATATGGGTTTATGGGAGGAACGCATCGCTAATAGGGGGGAGCATAATGGAGATGCTTGGGGGAGGAGCTGTTATAAGGCTTGGCTCCATAGGGCCTCCAATAGAAGCTTTAGAGTCTAAGCTAGACGAGGCTCTCAGAAGCTTGCGCGAAAGGAAAACCACCGAGATACCTTTAGGGGGCGTGGAGCCCCCCGAGGCTAGGATAGTGTTAGCTCCTAGCTTAGCACACTCTCTAGCCGGTAGGGGTGTGGGTACGATATTATTGGATCTTCAAGGTCTCCCACTACGCCAGGAAGATGTGGCTAAAGTATCATTCGAGACTTCAAAGAAAGTCGGGAGACTCATAGTGGCGCTCTCAGAAATACCCTGGACTGAGCCCCGGCTCGCCCCCCTAGGCCCGGCTAGATCCTCAGCCTTCATAATAGCCTCGCTCTCAGACCCGGCGCAAGCTGAAACTATAGCTAGAATTCTATCCCCTGCTCAGGCGGAGAGCTTGAAAGAATACCTGGTTAGGGGGGATGTTCTCATAGCCTACCCTGGGTGTGGGAAGTCCCTCATAGCTTTCCAGGTTCGTTTATAAAAATATGTAGAAAGATTTAAATATATCCACCTAGATTAGTTTATCATTAGACTTTAAAAGGTGTTTCTCCGTGAGCATATGGTGTAAAAAGTTTAGGTTCACCTGGATTGATGGGAGCCTGGTTGAGTGTGAAAAAGCTCAAGTCCACGTTCTCACACACGCCCTACACTATGGTACTGGCGTTTTCGAGGGCATAAGGGGCTACTGGAATGGGGAGAACCTTTATGTTTTCAGGCTTAGGGAGCACATGGAAAGGATGCTAGTCTCAGCTAAAATGATAGGCTTTAAACTAGGCTATAATGTCGAGCAGCTGGTAGACGCTACCCTAGAGGTTATTAGGGCAAACGAGTTCAAGGAGAACGTGTACATTAGGCCTATAGCTTTCGCGGGGGAAGGCACAATATCACTGGATATAACCAGCCTCCCGGTGAGGGTAGCTATAGCGGCGTTCCCCTTCGGCCACTACCTTAAACCTGAAGGTGTCAGAGTCAAAGTAGTGAGCTGGAGGAGGATCCCAAGCTTCTCCCTCCCAATATCGGCCAAAGCCACGGGAATATACTTAAACTCGGTGATAAGCCTGGCTGAAGCTAAGAGAGAAGGATACGATGAGGCCCTACTACTAGACTGGAGGGGTTACATATCTGAGGGCTCGGGGGAGAACGTTTTCATAGTGAGGAATGGCGTAATAGCGACACCGCCAGTAACAGCCTCAATACTGGAAGGGATAACTAGAGATGCTGTGATAAAGATAGCTAGAGACCTAGGGTACAATGTAGAAGAACGTGACATAACAAGAGACGAACTCTACTCTGCCAGCGAAGCCTTCATGACCGGGACGGCGGCAGAGATAACTCCAATAGTTGAAGTAGACGGAAAAACGGTAGGTGGAGGCAGCCCCGGGCCTGTGACGAGGAGACTCCAAGAAGAATACAGGGACATAGTTATGGCGAAAAACGAGAAATACATGAAATGGCTGACTCCAGTATACTAGCTCGCATAGCTTAAGGCAT
>JARJMZ020000034.1 GCA_029335875.2 Thermoprotei archaeon
CGCCCGCCTCTGATAACCAGTCATAGGGGTGGGCTAGTATAGCGAGGACCCTTAAATTATACTCTAAGTCTTCATAGTTCACGTCATTATGTCCTTAAACGCTCCTAAACAGCCATGTTAACCAAAAACCATAAAATTTTATTTTTAGAAAATAGTCCACGCCCCTATGATTAGTGTGAGCTTAAGCTTTATGCTAGGTAGGGGGTGACTGAGTTCTCTCTTTAGATTAACAATAGTTATCCTTAAAATATCTGGTGGAAAATATTTAAGCGTTTACCTAGATTGCGGTAGAAGAGGATGGTATGATATGAGCAGCGGGCCTAAGTTCAATAGGAGGGACTTCATGAAGATACTAGGGGCTTTTGGCGTAGTTGGGGCTGGCGGGGGGTCTCGCCATCCCCATAGTTAAGTATATAATGCCTGAAATACCTAGAGCCCACCCTTATCCCCAAACTAGGCTCGTGTGGGGCGACGGGAGCCCTGTTAAAGCTTCGGATCTCGAGGTTAACAAAGTGTATTTGTTTAATTACCCGCTACACTCTACGCTAAACTTTCTCATAAACCTCGGGAACGAGAGGGGGAGCCTGTAGGTGTGAGGGTTAAAATTTACACTAATATGCCGCCGTTGAACGAGGAGCCTATAATTTTCGAGTTAAGCCAGTCTAGGTCTGTAGAAGCTACTGTTCCAGGCTACGGGAGAGAGTATATTGTGGAAGGCGTTGGACCCCACAAGAGTATTGTAGCGTACAGTGCTATATGCCAGCATTTCGGCTGCCCCTACCCGGCCCTGAAATTCTACCCTCCAGGCCAAACAGTCCCCCTAGCAAGGTCTGAGATAGTAGCTAGAGGGGGGGGTTATATACTGCGCGTGCCATGGGGGAGCCTACGACCCTTACAGGGGCACTGCAGTATTGCTAAATCCCCCCCGGAGACCCCTCCCCTTCGTTAAGCTCGAGGAGAGGAATGGCGGGCTGTGGGCTGTTGAGGTTTTAGGGGCTACTATATTCGGTAAATTCTGCAATACCTGCGCCACGGAAGAGGGGGAGCTCGTAGGCTCGGAGACTGTTGTTAGGGAAGCTTAGATTCACGGGGGTGTTACGGTTGAGCTCGCTTCTTAGGAGGCTTTATGACCTCGTTGTTGAAAGGCTCAGGCTGGACAGACTTCCTCTCAGGAGCGTCCCCTATAGTTATGTGAGTATAGAGTTTTGGCTTGGAGCTATTGTAGCCGCTTCTTTCATGTGGCTAGCTATATCGGGTGTGCTCCTCCTTCTTTACTACGACTATACTAACCCGGCTGAAGCTAATAGGGGGCTTCTCGAGTCAAAGCCTTTCTTCAGGCCCCTTCTAACCTCCCATTTAATGGCCGCGAACCTTATGATATTGGGGGCTGTAGCTCACTTTGCCAGGAATTTCCTTGTAGGGGCTTATAAGAAGCCTAGGGAGGCTGTTTGGATAGTGGGTGTGATAACTGGATTCCTAGCTTTGCAGACGGCATTCTTCGGATACGCATCTATAGGGGATAAGATTGCTATAGAGGCTATTAACATTGGGAGTGGTTTTGTCTCAAACAGTTTCGGAGAGTACTTCGGCAAGGTCCTCGCAGCTTTAGCCTTCGACGTGACAGAGTCCACGAGATACCTTAGGGTCATAGCCATACACGTGGCCTTCGCACTTCTACTAGGAGCAGCCTTCCTACTACATTTCACTCTCTTCGAAGCCCATGGAATACACCCTAGCCCTAGAGAGACTGGGTGGAGGGATGAGCCTTCGAGGATTGACGAGACCAGGAAAGATATAGCCCCATGGTTCCCAGTAAACTTCACCTACATAATAGTTGTGACCCTAGGCGTCTGGGGCATCATATTTACTTTAAGCGCTTTCCTACAAGGCTTAGGCTGGGTTCACCAGCTCCTCTACCAGCTCCCCATATTTGAGGGGACCCCTGAAAGTGAATTGGCCAGGCCTATGCCACCATGGTTCCTCGTATATGCTTTTAAACTGTTCCAGCTGACTTTCCTCTACCTCCCCGAGCCTATAAGGATTCCAGTAATGGGTTTGGAGCTCTACGGGTTCAGCGCCCTCCCAGTATTCATAGCTTCTTTCGTGCTCCCCATACTTGTACTTGCAATAATACCTTTCATGGCTAGGGGCGGGAGCACACACCCCCTAGACAATATGGCTGCAACGGCCACTCTAGGATTACTCCTAGTATACCTGGCCCAGCTGACCTTATGGGGCGCCATGACGCTAGGCTTCCACAGCACCTTAACAGCTGCCGTGGTTTTCATCGCACCGGCACTAACGCTAGTCCCGGGCCTCCAGATGCTGAAAGCAGCCAAGGAGGGGGAGAATATTAATAAGCCTGCAATAAGGTTCCTAGCCCTATCACTCCTAGCTATAGCCCTCCCCTTCGCCACCCTAATAGCTACTAGAGGCTACGAGACGGATACAGGCATGGGAGATGCTATAACAGGGCTCTTAGGGGTAGTGTTCTCACTCGTATACCTGGGCCTTGTAGCTTTCGCCTCATTCGGCGGGGAAAGCGAGCCTAGAAGGGAAGAGTATAGCCCGCCAGACTTACCCACACCATTAATAGCTGTAGCCATAGTAGAACTGTTCCTAGTAGTGTTCTCAGCCATATCGCTAACCCTCGTAGACCCCACGGCTAGCCCAATACTAGCCTCAGCTCTTATAGGGCTACTTTTAACGTCAGCCTATGGCGTAGCCCACGTAGCTTTCAGAGCACTAACCCTGCACGGTAAACCTTTAGGTAGCCTCGGCTCCGAGCTATTGCCGCACTCTTTAGTGGTCCTAAGCTTAGCTGTATTAATATTTGTAGCATTAAAAATTTAAATATTAAAAACATATTATAACTTTAGGGATCTAAATGGAAGGTGTTATAGGGGGCTTTCTAGGTGGAGTCTTATTACTCTTATTACTCTTTGTAGGCGTCGTAGCCTCAATAATGACTAACATAGAGTTTAGGAGGGCTGCGGGCTCCCCCCTATGTAAACCTGGATCTAAATACGACTGCCTCAGGGTCTACAGCCTGCCCCAAGCTTGGGTTATGGGGTTCCACTTAAGCCAGCTAGCCCCGGCATACTATATAATACTATTCATTCTAGGCATCCTAGCCCTAGCCTTCAACCACGGCCCCTCACTTAAACTGCTAGCATTCCTTGCCTGGGAGTGTGCTATAATCGCCCCCTACATGATATATTTAATGGTGAGAGTG
Organism: Thermoprotei archaeon; assembly: GCA_029335875.2. Classification (GTDB taxonomy): domain Archaea; phylum Thermoproteota; class Thermoprotei_A; order Sulfolobales; family Acidilobaceae; genus DSZV01. The sequence continues at coordinate 3,236 of JARJMZ020000034.1, forward strand.
GCGGGGGCAGTATGCCTATATTGTCTTGTGATGCACGCTGTAAGTATTATCGCTGCCCTAATGACTTACAGGGTTCTATTGAGCGGTTTGGGGCTCTAATTTTCCCTAGAAGGTTGCTAGCATAGTGTCAGGTATTTCCTACGCTGTTTCTATTCAGGGCTTCCCCGTATTCCGAGAAGTTTAATCCCACCTTAGAGTCTTCTCTTAAGTTATAATAGTGTTCCGCCATTTTCCTCGCTATCTCTCTCATGGTTGTGGTTAGCTCGTGCGCTCTCACGCCTAGGGCCTCCTCTAGGTCTTCCCAGCTGTTTCCTTGGAGTGCTTTAGCTATTAGGAGGAGCTCCTGGAACCTGCTTAGCCCGGGCCTCTGCGTGGAGTGCTGGATCCAGTATGTTTTAGCTAGCTCGTGCACTATGTCGTTCACCGCCTCATATGTTGAGAAGCTGTAAGCGTAGGTCCACAGCCTATCTACTTGGATTGGGGATAGGTGGGGCTTATAGCCTTCTACTAGGCTTTCAGGCTTCTGGCTTAAGATGATGTGTGCTACCTCAACTTCCAAGTCTCTATACGTGTCGTAGAGGCTGTTGAGGAGTTTTAACTTGAACTCCCTCGACATCACGTCAACAATCTCGTCGACTTCCCCCCTAACCCCCCTTATGACTAGAGTTGTATACTCTCCGCTCACAGGGTTCCTGTCGGGGCTTAAGTGGACCGCCCTGAAACCGTTTTTAACCCAGAATTTGAGGAGCTGCTCGTTAACCCCGAAGCCTGAGCCCACCCAGTCTAGCCCCTTCTCGGAGGCTTCCCCGACTATGAATGAGAGGGCTTTAGACCCTATCCCCCTACCCTGAACTAGGGGGTGTGTCGCTATTCTAACTATCCTCCACCCCTTCATCCTACCAATCTCCCTTATCCTATGGTGTTTGAGCAGCCTATCAGGAATTATGTTGCCCGGCATCTTCTCCCCCCTGAGGAGCCTCTCTACAGTCTCATCATCTAAACCCCCCTCTTCAGCTATCTGAACTGCCGAAACTATCTTACCGCCCCTAGCGGTCCTAACAGCCCTTATGATATGGTGGGGCGCGTCTGCTAAGAGTCCTAAGTCGTCAGGCTCATTACGGTAGTGTGCTAGGACGTATATGCCGAAGAGCTGCCTCAAAACTTTCTCCCCCTCAGGGCTGAAAAGGTATTTTGGGTCTAGCTTCACATACTCAAGGTTGCCCGCCTCAACATCCTCGTAATCTACACTCTCAAGCTCAGCGGGCTCAGCGTCTAGGAGGAGGGTGTCGAAGAGCCATTTCTCCACCGGGTCTCCGCTAGCGTATCTTATAGGCTCCTCCATGCTAATAGTTTCTAGGAGGGTGCTCGGATCTCTCTTTATCGCTGAGAGGAACCTCACGCTGAAGCCCCTGCCGGCCCCCTCATAGCCGTGTATTGTGGCCGCGAACACTAGCCTCTCATGCTCCCTCCATATCTTATGTAGTAGTGGCACGTGTATGCCGCTAGCCTCATCAACCGCAACTATGTCACCCTCTAGC
>JARJMZ020000018.1 GCA_029335875.2 Thermoprotei archaeon
CTCCCTAAAGGGACTAAAGAAAACATCAAAAAAGAGCCTAACACATAAAACAGATACTCCCTAAAGGGAATAGAAAGCTTGAAATCATTATATAGCTTAATGGCTGTCTCGACTGGTAGATACTCCCTAAAGGGAATAGAAAGCGATGAGATTGTTGGGCCAATAGACCCTGTCAAGTATAAGGAAGATACTCCCTAAAGGGAATAGAAAGAGAGTAGACTATACAGCTATAGCGAAGAGCGGGGAGGTTTTGATACTCCCTAAAGGGAATAGAAAGAGTGTTTTATCCAAGGCTAAACGTTTAGCTACCTGTAGGTAGATACTCCCTAAAGGGAATAGAAAGTGAGTTCGCCGACGTCTATGTCACGGCCTACCCAATCCTTGAGGATACTCCCTAAAGGGAATAGAAAGATTCAACCTTACGCCTAGCCTCCTCCATCCAACCATAGAAAGATACTCCCTAAAGGGAATAGAAAGCGACCTCCCTCTTAACCCTAACCTGAGGCTCAGACACCGATACTCCCTAAAGGGAATAGAAAGGACGTCGTATCAGGGCTCACCCAAACCACCCAGTTCACAGTGGATACTCCCTAAAGGGAATAGAAAGCCACACTTATCAGTTCGACGCACTGCATAGCTATAGGTTTCAGATACTCCCTAAAGTGAATAGAAAGACCAATACACCTCTAAGGTGAGGTCAGCGTGAGAGATATGGATACTCCCTAAAGGGAATAGAAAGGGCATTGGAGAAACTTGAGAACAAAGAGCAAGTTACACGTAAAGAGAGATACTCCCTAAAGGGAATAGAAAGTCATGAGGTTGTCTATCGTCTCCAGCACCTTAGCAAAGTCGTCGATACTCCCTAAAGGGAATAGAAAGCTATCCTTAACAGCCATGCTAGCCTCGTGAATAAAACCCTGATACTCCCTAAAGGGAATAGAAAGGCCTGTTAGGCTCGAACTCTTCTATCTCGCTCGTCTTAAAGGATACTCCCTAAAGGGAATAGAAAGTAATCCTTTTTCTTTCCATTCCTAAGTTTCATTAAGATTTTTAAGATACTCCCTAAAGGGAATAGAAAGAGCAACAAGCCACACAGCTACCGCAGCGTCAACCATGAAATGATACTCCCTAAAGGGAATAGAAAGGGACACGGCTTCTCTACAACTAGTTTCGGGTATGTTATCCAGAACCCTGATACTCCCTAAAGGGAATAGAAAGCCCATATCCATGAACCTGGCTAGTTTAACGTTTACAGGCATGGGATACTCCCTAAAGGGAATAGAAAGTTATAGCTCCCGGGGATAGTCCTGGGCAGCTTGCGTGGCCGATACTCCCTAAAGGGAATAGAAAGCACAAACCTTTACGTCCCCTACAAGTGCGGCACGTGCAGATACTCCCTAAAGGGAATAGAAAGACTTGGCCATACGTCAAGGCAGCTGCAGTTCCAGTTATGGATACTCCCTAAAGGGAATAGAAAGTCACCTTTGGGTATTTCAAGCTCAGACACCATATGGGGAGATACTCCCTAAAGGGAATAGAAAGTACTGTGTAACTCTGTTTTTGTAGGGAAAGCCTTTTGTGACTTTGATACTCCCTAAAGGGAATAGAAAGATCACTATTGTCTGGTCTTTATCGCTAGTCAAGCCTATGAGATACTCCCTAAAGGGAATAGAAAGTTTTGAGGGTTGACGTCACAATACCGAGGGGGGTTATTCGATACTCCCTAAAGGGAATAGAAAGGGCTCGGCTTCCAGGTACTGCTATTACGCTCTGGGGGTGGATACTCCCTAAAGGGAATAGAAAGATATATCACACCCCCGCCTCCACCCTTACAGAGAGGCAAGGATACTCCCTAAAGGGAATAGAAAGGTGAAATCTCATAGAGAACGAGGAACAACGGGAAAACCTTAGATACTCCCTAAAGGGAATAGAAAGTTATTCACAGGCCCGTTAACACGCGCAGCCTGGATAGCTGAGGGATACTCCCTAAAGGGAATAGAAAGATTTTTTGCCTGACCTCTTCACGTGTAAAAAGACCCCTGATACTCCCTAAAGGGAATAGAAAGGTTAACCTCGCTCACGCTCCACCACCATCACACTAGCCGAGTGATACTCCCTAAAGGGAATAGAAAGGGCAGGGTTGAACGCCGCGTCCACAAGCTCGCCTATAGTGCTCGATACTCCCTAAAGGGAATAGAAAGAAGATAGCTATTATAAGCTCCCTCAGCTTAGGGTCTAGGGTTTGATACTCCCTAAAGGGAATAGAAAGACTATAGTTGACAAGGTTAGCGACGCGGATCCACCCATGCTTGATACTCCCTAAAGGGAATAGAAAGATAGCCTAGGGGGTAGGCGGGGTGTTTGATACCTGAGTAGATACTCCCTAAAGGGAATAGAAAGGCGCGTGTGGACGCTTAAAACGTTAGCCAGCTTCCTAAAAAGGGTTTGATACTCCCTAAAGGGAATAGAAAGACAGGCGAGACATGGCTGGTTTGGATAGATTACTATCTCGGATATTCCCTAAAGGGAATAGAAAGAGAATGCTCGATAAAGCCATGGAGAGCGCTTGGAGGAAACAGATACTCCCTAAAGGGAATAGAAAGAATAGCAAAAACGTTATTCAACAAGCCCGAGGTACTCGCTATGTAGATACTCCCTAAAGGGAATAGAAAGCAATAACTTGGGTAAGCTACTGGAGAGTGCTAGAAAGGATACTCCCTAAAGGGAATAGAAAGTTATAGCCCCGAGGCTTCGGCAGCGCCTTCAACTGTTTGGCAGGATACTCCCTAAAGGGAATAGAAAGGAAATAAAGAACTACCGTAGGCTTATTATTAGTAGTAGTCCTCCGATACTCCCTAAAGGGAATAGAAAGTCGATATAGACGTTTAGGCTTGGGTTTGTTCCTGACACGGGATACTCCCTAAAGGGAATAGAAAGGTAGCTGTAGCAAGCATGTTTCCTTTACCTGTTTAAGTAGGATACTCCCTAAAGGGAATAGAAAGTAACTAGGACTTCGAGAGCCCCCTGCTCTGAAGCTAGGGTCGCAGATACTCCCTAAAGGGAATAGAAAGAATACTGAACTCTAGTATGCTACCGAAAGTTTTGGGGAGTATTGGATACTCCCTAAAGGGAATAGAAAGATAGCTCCTTTTCAAACTCAAACCTTCTCATAAGCTCATTTTGATACTCCCTAAAGGGAATAGAAAGGGGGGTCACTCATCACGCATCACATCATAATTGTGGTATATGATACTCCCTAAAGGGAATAGAAAGCCGAAGAGCGACACGGGGGGCAGTAGAGCTCTAACCCTCCTCCGATACTCCCTAAAGGGAATAGAAAGAAATCTCTTTGGCTGTAGCTCCGAGGCTTGGATGTGAGACTGATACTCCCTAAAGGGAATAGAAAGCTTCCCATAAGTGAAAACATGAATTGCGTATAGGTAAAGCGATACTCCCTAAAGGGAATAGAAAGAGTCAAAACTACAACGAAGCTTTTCTTCTCACGTTCAACAGTGATACTCCCTAAAGGGAATAGAAAGTTACAGTTTATACGATTTTAAAGTGAACAGGCTGACTGCTGGATACTCCCTAAAGGGAATAGAAAGAGGAAACAGGTAGGACCCGCAGGCCAGCACACGGGAAACAACTGATACTCCCTAAAGGGAATAGAAAGGTATCTTGTCGAGTTTCTGGTTAAACGCTATAGCAGGCCGGGTGATACTCCCTAAAGGGAATAGAAAGGCTAGTAGTTGCGGGCTCGACTAGGAGGTTAGTCCACATGGGGGGATACTCCCTAAAGGGAATAGAAAGCTAGCATCTTCCGCTCCCTTTCAATAAGCTGACTAGTCTCCTCGATACTCCCTAAAGGGAATAGAAAGATCTATATTTAAGAGATATGCTGAGAAATAAGTATGATGTCGATACTCCCTAAAGGGAATAGAAAGATGCTTGGGCGTGATATTATGGGCGTCCCATATCACCTCATATGATACTCCCTAAAGGGAATAGAAAGAGCTAGGGTAGTATAGCTTATGTCCAAAAGTTTAGCTGTATGATACTCCCTAAAGGGAATAGAAAGACAGGTAGTAAGAGAGGCTAACGTAAAACACCCCTACAGGATACTCCCTAAAGGGAATAGAAAGATATCCTAAGCTTAGGGGCTACCTGGACTAGCCTGTAGCCGATACTCCCTAAAGGGAATAGAAAGAGCTTTAACGTCTTCTATAACATGTTTTAGCTTAACGTCTGATACTCCCTAAAGGGAATAGAAAGTGAAAATGAGAGGGAAGCCCTCATAAAGAAGTATGGATACTCCCTAAAGGGAATAGAAAGACGCCAGACACTAGCCCCAGTCTACTCCCAGCCTGTCCCGATACTCCCTAAAGGGAATAGAAAGCGGCCTATATCAAACCCCCGAGCTTTTAGACCTGGACAAGGGATACTCCCTAAAGGGAATAGAAAGCCACGGGCTTAACGTAAACACGGCATTCGGGGCAGAAATCCGGTGATACTCCCTAAAGGGAATAGAAAGTGGAGGCTCTCTATAACGGCCCGGGCCTTAGGGGGTATCAAGCGATACTCCCTAAAGGGAATAGAAAGGTTTGGCCACCGCCCGGGTTCCCCCTCACCTTACCAGTATACTCCGATACTCCCTAAAGGGAATAGAAAGTAATGTTCCAGTCGCGCCTCCATGCCTGGCCTCTCTTAACTAGCTCGATACTCCCTAAAGGGAATAAAAAGATCTCATATTAAATCTATCGTATCATAGTTTATTCTGCAGTTGTTGATGTTTTTAAGTTCTTTCTTCCAGTTTTCAACATGTACTCGTGTTGGGTAATCCTCGGCATCTCTCCCCTCATAGCTGGCTACTATATTGTCGGCTACTATGAGGAAGCCTGTGCAGACTCTTACTACTATCAGCTCGTTCATGTTGCCGCACGCGTAGCCGGGGTTCTTTCTTAGGTCTGCTAGTGATGATATCTTTTGTGGCATGTTGAGTTTAAGGTTGTGCAAAAGTTGTTGTGCGTTAGATTTTAGGAATTTAAGTTCTTGGTCTACAATTTTCGTCGCAGGCTGACTTAATAGTTTATCTAGAACACTAATGACATCGTTAGCGTCGAGCCCATCTACGATTCTACTCAAGTCTTTCATCCTCTTGTCTCCTACACTATAATCTCTAGGGTGTCTTCCTCTCATCGCAACATGGTGTCTTGACACTATTTTAGCTGCGGTCATGAACGTGCACGCTTTCATAGGCTCATTGCGGGCTTCACGGGAGGCTTGGAAGAGGAAGAGGGCTGAAATAATCTCATGGTATGGGAACGTTAACTCTCCTTTCGTCCTCCACCTGTCAAGGTAGTAGCGCGACGCCTTACCTAGATCGTGGAGTAGCGCTGAGATTGTGAGGATCTTATCCAACACCTCTCTATCTATGTTAGCTCTCCTCGCAGCCGCTTTAATGTCATTGTCGAATAGGCATCTAGCTAGTAGTGTCGTCTTAACTAGGTGATCGGCCAGGTCAACGTTGACATACGCCAGGGGCCATTCAACGCTCACACGTAAGCCCCCTCCCCGCTCTTATAGCAGTCGCCTCTCAGCTCAACAAAAAAGTCTATTACCGTCTCTCCGGTTCCGAGTATTTTCTTAAGCTCCCGATATATACCCGCTATCACCACCTGCCTACCATAACCATATATAGCATTATATAGCGTCTGAGAACATCCGACCTTGAGGCAGTAGTCAGCGCAAGCACCCTTCCTCCTGGCAGAGAGTACTAAGACCCTAACACTATTGCCGTCCTCACATTTTACAAGACACTGGCCACGGTTCTTCTCGAGCCACGCCAGCGTTTCAATGCTCGTCGCGAAATAACGTCTACTAATACAATTGAGGAGCTCTTGATCACCACAGCACTCGCGCGACCCGTAATCTTTGCATTCACATCTTCCCGCCAACACTTTAACTAGCGATAGCCCTCTGAAGAGCTGGTCTATTTGCATGTTATTTATGAGATCGGAAGGTCTAGAATCCATGATTAGGTACTTGGCGAGTACGCTACTAGAATATATGCCGGCGAACGTGGGCGCCGCAAGCTCTAAAAGGTCAACCGCTGGAATGCAGCTATCCGAGCCGAAAAGCCTCCACTCTATGCAGTTACCTTTTGCTAGCTCCTCTTCTACTACCTGTACGGCTCTCCTAACGTCGTCCTCGTCATATATGGAGCCAGCTTTAACACCTTTCATTATTACTACATCGGGCCCTTTACACTTCCTAGCGCTACGGCAGAGCCTGCCAGCTCTCTGAATGATGTTCTCTAGGGGGGCTGCTTCAGTTACGAGAACGTCTGCATCAACCTCGACGCCAACTTCTATCACCGGGCTGGCGACTATGAGGCCTCTCCCTGCTTCCTTTATCTCGTTTATTTTCTTGTAAGCTTTATATCTCTCCTCCTCTATGAGCCTAGCATGTATTAGCACGACTTCTCCACACTTATCCTTGAATTTCCTGTATAGCTCCACTGCTCTATCTACAGTGTTAGCTATAAGTAGTATAATTTTTCCGTCTCTACAGTAGCTGTTAACGACTTCATCAACCTTATCCTCCTCGATAATCTTAGTATTCCATTTAAGGGCGCTGGACATGCCTCCTATAGTCTCTATTTTAAGCCCCAAATTACTAAGAGCCTTCACATGATTGTTGCAAGCGCCATCGCAAGCGTAAACCACGCCTACTTTAGCCGGGTCTAGCATTAATGTGTTCAACAGCGCTTTCACGAGACTCGAGGGCATAGTAGCCGTGGCGATTACTAGGGGAACTCCGAGTTCGCGTAATGCTTGAATAGCTGAAATTACGGTTAGCATCCACCTTTTCCCTCCACCACCTCCCCTTCCGCTCCTAGGCTCCCCAATGTAAAGGTGGGCTTCATCGAACACTACTACTGATGTTTCTATGGCAGCCAAAGCCGGATAATAGTGCCCCTCTGAGACCCCGCGCAGCACTTTCAATATTTCCGTCACCGGGATCTTATATATGTTCCAGAGGAAACTATCGAGAGTAACGACCACAAGCTCTGCTAAGAGATATGGACTTTTATCCCCCCCGGGGATCCTATCCATAGACTGGTATCCAACCTTAAACCGCCAAGAATGGGCGCTGAACTTCTCACAATATATCTCGCGAAGGAGCGCCCTCACAGGAACCACGTGGATAAGCCTGCTAGCGAGCTCTCCTTTGAGCGCGCGCTCGAGAAGATGAGGTGAAGCCATAGTTTTGCCATAACCTGTGGGAGCGAAAACGAAAACCAGGTCGTGCTCCTTTAACATATCATAAACTTTATCCGCTAAAGCCACCCACCGCTCCATCTACATGGCCACCCTCTTCGCCAACATCAACGCTCTTAAAGCTAGGTCAGCCACATCATTAAGAGCCTGCTCCCTCGCCTTATCATCTAAAATCGAGAGACCCCTAGAGCATATAACGAGGAATTCGGGCTGACGGGTCCAGAAATAGAGTAGACTAGTATTAACGCACTCTGCAACCACACTTTCAACTTCAGATCTAAAGTTATCACGTATCCTAGGCGCCATAGAGGCCAGACCGTACAGGCTTCTAAGGAAACCTACAACCTTCTTTGAACTAATATTTTCAACTATCTGTGAGATTGTAAGCGGGCTCATCCACATAACCTGAGGCCTTGCCCCCGCAGAGCTCCTCGCTAGGATATATCTCTCAAAGAGCATGCCCCTAATCAACCCCATTAATCCCTCGGCGGATTCCACCGCCTCTGAAGCTTGAAGTATAGCTGAGAATAACGTGGCGAAATCCACGCTTAAACCCCCTGCTCTAAGGCTTGTTAACGTGTTGATCCTATCTACAAGGCTCCTAGCTCTAGTAGCGGTACCACGAAATACTTCAAGAACGGAGTCTATGTTCTCTAGGGACTCCGGCGAGCCGTCGGGAACTAAGAGGTACTCAAGCCATTCATCTCTCACCTTTACGTTGCCGAGGAACGAAGCTAAGCCCCCTATCAGTGCTAGGCCTACGGAGTCTACGGTTGATGTAGCAATTTTGTCAACATCTTTGAGTACAACCCCTCTCGTCTTACCGTACGCTGTTGCTCTATGAAGCATTAGCGGAGAGCATTGTATACCTAGCGGTCCCTTATTTTGTTTCACCTTTATTACATATGTGACAGTCGCTGTACACCAATCTTTATCCTGCTGTCCTAGGAGACCGGCGTTTCTAAGTATTTTAATATCACTCTTCCCAGCAGTGTAAAGCTTTGGGCCTCTCAGCCACTCGCAGATACTAGTGTAAGAGCCCTGAGCTCCCAGCTCAACTCTAGACATGTAGGCTATCTTGTTCATAGCATTCTCAACCAGTCTCACGTAATCCTCACTATCTATCACTAAAACCCTGCTGACAGGCTTAGTCCAGCCTCCAAGTCCTAGAGCTGTAAGTTGCAGATAGTAGCCGAAGAGCGTCTCAGGGTATAGAGGTATTTTCGTTTCCATAGTCTCACCCACGCCCTACAGCTACTGCCCATTCAATGCTTTTCATCTCTTTAAGTTTCTCGCATTTTCCTGGTAGTTTGTCGACTTTAATGTGGTACGCCTTGCAGCCGTCTACAAGCCTGTACGATGGCAGCACTGAGGGATCGTAGGCTGGCGGATACGCTAATGTCAGCGTGGTCTTTGAGGGTGCATAATAATCTTCATACAAATATGAGAGATCCCACATTTGAACTCTGGACACGAGCTGACTATGAAGGGGGGCTACGCATTTTGCCGGAACATAGGTGTGAGCTGTGAAAGTTTCGCCAACATTTATAACAACAGGCTCTTCAACGTAGCATGCGGCCACCGCAGAGCATATACCCTCCTTAGAGCCTAACCTAGTGACGCCATAAACGGCATAATGTCCTACTCTATCAATGTTCTCCACGCTAGCGCCCTCGTAGGGTAAACATTTAACTAGGCTCTCAACATCTACAGCCCATACGAGGTCGACAAGAGCTGAAGGTCCGTAAGTAGCGCCTACAGCTTGCACCGGGAGCGCCTTAGTTATACCCTCCTTGTAAAACCCTATGCTCCACGGGCTCTCCTCGAACGCGCGCCTATCACCTCCAGTCTTATATGGGGCCGCTATTAACCTCGAAGGCTCCATGATCACGGACAGCCCTACACCCTCATCCCTAATAGGATGTAAGCCCATGGAGGCTGCTACAGTAGATTTGAGGATGCACTCGAAAACCTTAGAGAACGCCCCCTCAACGCCCGCTCTCCCAGCCCTCAAGATTATACCTTCGCGGAACCCTAATACCCTCAAGAGAGAGGCTGCAAAAGCCCCCGCCACAGTGGTGGGAGGAGCTAAAGTTAACGCGGGCTGAGCTGCTGTAGCTCCAGGAACCCTAATGATATAGCCCCAATGTAGGGCAACTTGAGAATAAAAAAGTCTTATGGAGGACAAAATAGAGTACCCCCAACGTATCCTCAGCTTTTTGCCTTCAACATCTCAAGAACCTGCGAGCTCGCCTTAGCTAGTGTTTCAGTATGGGTCTCGCAGCGTTCTACTTCGACATCAGACACATCGGATATCCCTAAGCCCTCGCCGTCGTAAACGTAAATCTTAATAGTAACGCCTAGTTTCTCGCTTATCGCACTAGCCCTCTTCAAGGTTTTCTCAATATACTCTTTATCCGATCCCGGTGATACCACGAACTCCACAGGACCTTTAGACACCGAAACTATCATGCTTCTAACATCCCATACTGGGAGGTATCTCGACCTTTTAGCTCCGAAGGATAATCCGTCCATTAGCGCGGTTAAGGCTTTAAGTGCTGCTTCAACCCTTCTTAACTTTTCATTTTCCAGTTCGGCTTTGTTTTTACAATATTCGAGTCTGGCAACGTCTGAAGCTGCAAATACAGATGATAGTGTGTACAGTGCGCTCCCACTTTCAACATAATAGAGTGCTTGCTCTCTCTGCTGTTCTGTCTGGAACGCTTCTGGGGGAGCGTATCTAACGTGAAGCTGCGGATATGAGGCTGCAGCTCCAGAGCTCACGGCGTCTAGGCTTGGTATGAGATAGCTAAACCTTACCCTTGAAGTCCTCCTAACTAGCTTATCCGTGAATAAGAAGCCTGCTACATCAGCCACAGTACTAGCTCTGACCAGGGTTTCCTCGACACGGCAGAGATCCTGATCTCCCGTTACATTCTTAACTTCAGGATACCACGTATTTATTATTTTGCTGTCAGCAAACTTCAGGAAATAGCCCCTCCTATCCATCTCAGTGACACTGAGGCCCATCGAGGCGGCTATGTCAGCTAGCAGCCTCTGATAATGGTGAGCTATAGACTCGCCGCTGACGGCCGGCACATAAACTATCGAGTACTTACCGCCTGATGAAACGGCTATGGGAGCTCTCCTATGCCTAGTAACATTACCGACACTTTCAGCCATGTTTAGGGCTTCAACGTTAACTAAGATCCTAGCCGAGAGAGATAGAGTTACAATGTCGCCGGCCACAGCTCGTCACCCTCCGGATTCACACTTACTAGTTTTTGATCTCCTAGCTAAGGCCTCTAAGGCTATTTTCCTCGTCTCTCTAACTATGATATCCCCGCCCTTCCCACTTATATAGCTTATAAAGTATTTAACGGCCTTTTCGAGATCTTCAGGGTTAATATCCGGGCAGCATTCCTGCTTTCTGTCAACACAGATAGAATAGTAGTCGCGGAGAGCGTCTCTTAAGGCTTCGTAGGCTGTAACCTCATCGAGAGCGTTACCCAGCCTATCGATATACCCATAATTCCTTTGTGCCGCAAAAAAAGCAAGCACCTCAATTAGAACACTTGCTTCCCTCATATTCTACCACCTTTGGCGCCAGAGAAAATTTATCAGCGAAAGGTTATATTTTTGATTCTCAGGTATGATACTTAATTTAATACCTGAGAACATGCGTTATTGAGATTTTATTGTGGGATCCGTAATCCCCTGTCCACACTTCTCCACTTACATGGTGAGAAGCTCTCTTAGGCTCCGTTCTGTTATATACATGTTTTCTCCTACTGCTTCCAGGAGTTTAACTGTAGCGAGCCTCTCAACCTTCCTGTATACTGTCGCTCTAGGCAGCTCCGTCATCTTGACTATCTCCAAGATCTTCCTTGGCTCGACTGATGCCTTAACTATACTCTTACTCGCCTCGTCAAGGGTCATATATCTTACTAACGCCCCTACGTTGAAACGTAGCACGCCAGTGAAAGTTTCACCTTCAACTCTTACCTCCACACGGCCTGCTAAATCTTCAGGCAGAAGTAGTGCCGCCACTAGCCCGCCCACAACGGAGATCCTAGGACCCCCTGTCAAGAAGAGTTCGAGGCTCTTACAATCCCTCAACTCTCTCTCAATAATGCTCTTTACCTCTGAGACTAACGATGTCGGACCCACACTCTCAAGGCTACACTTTAACTTTACAGCTTCACAGTAGTGCTTCACGAGCGAGAAAGCCTTCTCAACCCTAGACCAGCCCTGATCATCCACCTTAAGACCATAACATGTAAGCCTTCCTACGTCACCGTCTCTAAGCCTCCTCAGGATAAAATCTACATCAAAACCTAGACTTGCAACGACGCATCTACCCATGACATCACACCATACCTCTCATTTCTCCTTCTACTCCCTTCTTTCTATCCCCTTCAGAGAGTTACAAAGGAAGCCTCTTATAAACTTTCTATTCCCATGAGGGAGTAAATCATAATCAGTTATGGGGGTCGATAGTTTAAATATTATAACTATATACTGGGCCGCGTTCCCACCCTTCCGGACGATTTGAGCCCCTCTCATTCCATGATTATCAGTGTTAGAATGTTATTGTTAGACCCTCAGTCATCAATGTTCGAATATCTTTTTAAGATTCCCACCTGTCGCTTAAAGGTTTTTAAGGTTTAGCTATTTAGGGTTTGTTTTTCCCTGTTTTGTTGGTGTTTTGTTGTGTTTCATAAGCTTGCTTCTTTAGATTTGGCTAGGGGTGTTATTGGTTCTACTGTTTTCTCTTCTCCTCCTGTTGTGAGTGTTCCTGTTTATTCTGCTGTTGGTAGGGTTTGTGCTGTTGATGTTCGCTCTCCTGTTTCTGTTCCTTTTAGGCCTGTTGCTGCTATGGATGGTTTTGCTGTTAGGGTTTCTGATGGTGTTAGGTTTAGGGTTGTTGGTGCGGTTAGGGCTGGTGTTGAGCCTCCTGTTCTCGGTTTTGGTGAGGCTTATTTTGTTGAGATGGGGGCCCCGCTCCCGATAGGGGCTGATGCTGTTGCTAGGGTTGAGGCTTCTAGGGTTGAGGGGGGTTATGTTGAGCCTTTGGAGCCTTTGAGGCCTGGTAAGGATGTTATGCCTGTTGGCGAGGTTGTTGGCGAGGGCGAGCTTATAGCTGTTAGGGGTGAGGTCCTGAGCCCCTATAAGGTTGCTTTGATGCTAATGGCTGGTGTTAGGGAGGTTAAGGTTTACGATTTCAGGGTTACAGTCTACAGTGTCGGGGGGGAGCTCGACAGGTTCGACGAGCCCCGGGGGAAGCCTGTTATAGATAGTTTCGCACCCATGGTCATGGGGCTTTTAAAGTTCGCTAGGGTCAAGTATGGTGGCGTCTTGAACGATGATGTTGGCGAGATAGCTGGGGCTTTAGAGTCTTCCCTGGGGGATAGCGACATAATAGTCACTATAGGGGGGGCCTCAGTGGGCGAGACTGACAATGTTAAAATGGCTGCATCCAAGGTAGGTAAACTACTGTTCCCAGGGGTCTCAGCGAGCATACTCAAGAGGGGGGCCGTGGCTGTGGCTGACGGGAAGGCTATAGTCATGCTCCCAGGACAGTGCGTCTCCGCAGCCCTAGTACTGCATGAGCACCTCCTACACGTAGCCTCTAAGATGGCCGGGGGAGAGCTGAGGGAGTACGTGGAGGCCGAACTAGCTGAAACACTAGAAGTCAAACACAGGATGGACACAGCATACCTATTCAAACTAGAAAGTGGAAAAGCCAAACCCCTAAAATGGGGAGTAAACCTATGCGGGGAACTAGCAAAAGCAGACGCGTTCACAGTATTAAAACGAGGGGTACACGAGAAGGGAGAGAAGCTGATACTACAGAAGCTTATAAAATAAAATAGGGTAGGGGAAGCGGGGGGTGGAAGCCCGAGAAGGGGCTAAAGGCAGGAGGGACGTTGAGGGTTACATTGTAAGTAAAAGTTTAAACTGGAAACTCATAGAAGTCCCGGGCTCAGCTAGAACAGTTGATGACGCAGCTAGACTTTTAGGCGTGGACAGGAGCTCCATAGTTAAAACATTAATAGTAATATGCGAAAAAGGCACCTACGCAGCAATAGTGCCGGGCGACAGGAAACTAGACATGGCTAAACTCCGGAACATAGCTGGAGAATGCAGGCTGGCGAAGCCGCGTGAAGTACTAGAAAAAACAGGGTATCCAGCGGGCGGAGTCCCCCCAATAGCCCTCACACCCCACATTAAAATCATAGTAGATAGGGGGGTATTAGAGAAACATATAGTTTATGGGGGAGGGGGTGAAGAGAGGGTACTATTAGAGTTTTCACCCCAGGAACTTTTAAAAGTTGTTGAGGCAACCGTAGCCGATGTTTCCGTTAGACTTTCCAACTCCCGCCTGTGACGCTTTTTCTATTCCCTTTAGGGAGTGCTTGTTTTTCATCGTCCCTTAACGTGTGGTTCCCTTTAGGGAGTTTGGGGGCTCCAACTTTAACGTTACAGTTGAGATTTAAATATTTTAATGTTTCAGGCTTATCGTTCGAACGATTTGAGCCCCCCAAATTCCATGATCATCAGTGTTCGAATGGCTTGAGATACTCCCTAAAGGGAAAAGGAAGGAATAGAAAGGTTTATTTAAACTTTAACGTATATCAGTAACTCTGTATACTTACAGTTATATTAATACTGGCGTATGCTTAAAGTTTGGGGTGAGCGGTATGGGTTTTGTGGATCCTTATGAGGAGGCTAAGAAGCAGCTTAGGGAGGCTGTGGATTTGTTAGGCTATGGTGTTGAGGTTTATGAGGCTCTCGCCGTTCCTGAGAGGGTTGTTCAGGTTAAGGTTCCCGTTAGGATGGATGATGGATCTCTTAGGGTGTTTGTTGGTTGGAGGGTTCACCATAATAGTGCTTTGGGGCCTTATAAGGGTGGTGTTAGGTATCATCCTGAGGCTACTATGAATGAGACTATAGCTTTGAGTATGTGGATGACTTGGAAGTGTAGTCTCATGGGCCTGCCTTATGGGGGTGGTAAGGGGGCTGTTAGGGTTGATGCTCTCCGTTTGAGTAGGGGGGAGTATGAGAGGGTTAGTAGGGCTTATTTCTCCGCCCTATCTAGGTTTGTAGGTGTAGATCTAGACATACCGGCGCCCGACCTCTTCACTAACCCTCAGGTTATGTCTTGGTATGTTGACGAGTATTCTAGGATAATGGGGGGTCAGTATTTCGGCGTTGTCACTGGGAAGCCTGAAGACCTTGGAGGGCTTAGGGTTAGAACTTACGCCACAGGGCTTGGAGTGGCCATAGTGGCGAGGGAGGTAGCCAGGAGGGTGATAGGGGGTATTGAGGGGGCTACTGTAGCGGTCCAAGGCTATGGGAATGTAGGCTCTAACGCCGCCATATTCCTCGAGGAGATGGGGGCTAAAGTAGTGGCTGCGAGCGACATATATGGGGGCATATATAATAGTAAAGGTTTGAGCACGAGGGAAGTCAAAGAGACTGTAGATAAGACTGGGAGTGTAATCAACTATGACAAGATAGAGAGGAAGATATCGAACGAGGAACTACTAACACTAGACGTAGACATACTAGTACCGGCAGCAGTGGAAAACGTGATTACGGAGAGGAACGCCCCAGAAGTGAAAGCTAAGATAATAGTGGAGGGGGCCAACGGCCCCACAACAGTGGAGGCCGAGAATATACTCACAGAAAAAGGGACAGTAATAGTCCCAGACATACTGGCAAACGCTGGCGGAGTAGTAACAAGCCACATAGAATGGGTAAACAATAGAATGGGAGGGTGGATAACTGAAGAGGAAGCCAGGAGAAAACTGGAAGAGAAGATGGTAAACGCCTTCAAAGCCACATGGAACTACTGGGAAACAAAGCTGGACATGAAAAAACAAAACATGAGAACAGCAGCATACCTAATAGCTGTAGATAGAGTAGTTAAGGCTATGAAACTAAGAGGCTGGCTCTAACCCTCCACCTCCTAAAACAACCCTATCACACATTTAACTGTACACGGTTTTTTGAAGGCTTAGGGTGTGGAGATGGGCTTAGTGTTTGAGCCCCACTGCCATAGTTATGTTAGTGATGGGGTTTCAAGCCCTGAAAACATTGTTCGGAGGGCTAAGCTTAGGGGGGTTCACGCTCTAGCAGTCACAGACCACGATACTTTTAGGGGTTCTATTTTAGCTTACAAGGTTTCCAGGCTTTTCAACGTTCTAGTGGTTTTTGGCGCTGAGGTTTTGACTAGTTGGGGTGACATTTTGGTTTTATGTCCTGAGCCTATGGAGGAGCCTCTCCCCAGCGATCCTTTTGTTTTGAGGGATGAAGCTTCCAAGTATAACTGCGCCCTTATAGCCCCCCACCCTTTCCATCCTCCCCCGCTGCCTAGTGTTGGTTTTAATGTTTTAAGGCATTCTAGTGTTTTTGATGCTGTTGAGATTTGGAACGCTAAAGGTTTGCCCATCTTTAATATTCCAGCTATTATTGTTGCTAGGAGGGTTGGGAAGCCTAGGGTTTCTGGGAGCGACTGCCACATCCCCTCAGCTTTGGGGGTTGCCCCCACCCTTGTAGACTCTGATGGTGCTAGTGTTGAGGGTGTTGTTGAGGCCATACTTAAAGGTCGTGTTATCCCCACTATAGGTGTTATGGGTTTGAGGGCTGTTCTAGATGATGTTGCATGGTCTTTGTTTAAGAGTGTTTAGGTGGTGTTTATGGAGGTTTTGGTTGATAGGTTTAGGTGGGCTTTATCCCTAAGCCCTAGAGAGCTTGCTGGGGTTCTCGAGTCCACGCTTTTAGACCCCACGGCCCCCCTAGAATCTTATTTTAAGCTTATAGAGGAGGCTGCTAGGGAGGGTTTCCACTGTATAGTGATACCTTCTAGTGTTGTTAAACTCGTTGAAAGGAAAGCTTTAGATCATGGGGTTAAAATATGTACAGTCTCAGGGTTCCCCTCAGGGCTTTCAACTCTCAAATCTAAAATTGTCGAGGTTGAAGAGGCCTTATCTCACGGAGCCTTAGAGGTTGATGTTGTGCCAAACTTTACACTGGCGAAGGCCGAGTTTATAGAGGATTTTCTGAGGGAGCTCTCCTCCATAGTTGACGTTTCAAAGTCTTATGGGGCGACAGTTAAAGTTATAGTTGAAGCGCCCCTCCATAGCGATGGGGAGTTGGAGGTTATAGTTGAAACGTCAGCTAAAGCTGGAGCATCTTTTGTTAAAACAAGTACCGGGGTATATTCTAAGGGTGGGGATCCTCTAACAGTTTATAGAGTCTATAAGCTCGCCTTAAAACATGGGCTTAAAGTTAAAGCCGCTGGGGGGATTAGAGGTTATGTTGACGCCATAATGGCTATAGCTTTTGGAGCTGACAGGCTAGGCACTAGTTCTGCGGGCCAGGTTATCGGTTCAATGTTAAAGTTTAAAGGTTATGGTTAGGATAGGGTATCCAGGGGGGTTTTAATGAAAATAGCCCTCATAACAAGCAGGACTGCAGAGGCTATAGTGGAGGATTATGTCAGGAGGAACGTTAAGGTTAAAGGCGTTGAACTTAAAATAGTTAGTCTCCCGATACACGCCATATCAATGGTTTCATCAGATACTGTAGCTAAAATAGTTAAAACACACGGCAACATACTTGAGGCTTTGAAAAGCTCGGACATAATATTAGCCCCTGGAACAGTGTCTGGAAGCATGGAAATACTAAGTTCGACAGTGGGCAAACCGGTTTATAAAGCTTCAAAAGCCCTATCCCACCTACCTCAAGTCATAAGCTATGTTGTTGATGGGGGGGTCTTAGATGCTGTTAAGCCCGCGGAGGAAGTCGTAAGCCTTAAAGAGCCCCTCATAGACTATGTTGAAGCTTTTAAGGTTAACGGTTTAAGCGTGCCCCTCAAAGGCCCCCCATTAATACTAGCCTCTGAAATAGTGGCTGCCGTAGGCCTTGAAAGTTTAAAATACAGGCTTTCAAGGTTCATATCTGAGGGGGCTCAAATAATAGTTATCGGCTCCAGCTTCGACACGAGCCCCGGAGAGCTAGCATCTAAAGTATCCTATGCTGTGGAGACGGGCCACACGATCCTAGCGGAGACACCGACGGGAGACCATGCCAGGGAAGCCCTCGGAGCCGGGGCCCATGGAATCATAATGTCCACAGAGCACCTAGAAGCCTCCCTCAGCCACGTGGGAGGGGACAAGGCTATAGTAGTTGGGGATAGGAGTGTTGAAGCCCTAGCCAGAGCCTCTGAGAGAGCTAGGGAAGCCGGGGTCTCAAAGATAATAGTGGATCCTGTGGTGGGCGTGCCCCTAGTAGATTTCGCCTCAACAATAGCGAGGTACAGGGAAGCCTCCAGAATAGGCTGCCCCACACTCTTCTCCTCAGCTAACGTTGTAGAGGAGGTTGAAGCGGATACCCATGGAGTCCACGCCATCCTAGCAGCTTTAGCTGTGGAGCTCGGAGCATCAATATACCTTGTAGTAGAGGATAGCTACAAGTCCATACACTCAACATCGGAAGCTAGGGAAGCTTTGAGGATAGCCTCGGAAGCTTACGCTAGAAAAACTGCTATGAGGGGCTCGTTCAGCAAGCTCTTAATAGTTAAACAACAGAACCCCCCTGAAAAGCCCACCATTAAAGCTCCTGGGGAGAGAGTAGACTATATAGGGCCCCGGTGGGATGAGAGGGGGTATGTTAGGGTTGAAGTCGACGCTGAGAGGGGGGTCATAATAGCCTCATATGTAGAGTATAAGGGTGGAACATATACTGTAGAAGGCAGACACGCGACTAGCGTGGCGAGAGCCCTGGTTAGGAGGGCGGGCCTAGACCCTGAGCACGCCGCATACCTGGGCTACGAGCTTGCCAAGGCTGAGATAGCTCTAAAACTAGGCAAGTCATATATACAGGATTCACCCATAATAAATACACCCTGGGATGGGGAGGTTGCGGAGGGCTGAGGCTAGCGCCCCAGGCAAGATAATATTGTTCGGAGAGCATTTCGTAGTCAAAGGATACAGGGCTATAGCAACCTCCACAAGCCTCAGAGCTAGGGTTTCAGTGGAGGAGATAAGAGAACCGGGGATAGTTATTGAAAGCGAGAATCTAAACATTAAAGGCTCCCTAAACCTAAACCTTGAGGGAAACGTGCCCAGGGAACTCCTAGTATACGTTGAGATCCTTAGGGCTCTGAGAGAGAGGGGCTTCAACATGATCCCCCACAGGGCGAGGCTTAAGAGCAGCATGCCCATATCTGCCGGGCTAGGCTCCAGCGCCTCCACCAGCGTCGCCTACGCCCTAGCTTATACAGCATTACACGGGGACCCCTTGAAGGGTAGAGACTTGCTAGAGGTTTCCCTAGAGGGGGAGAAGGTAGCCCACGGGAGGCCTAGCGGGATCGACAACACTATAGCCACCCTAGGGGGGACCATAGTTTATAGGAGGGGGGAGGAGCCCTTGAAAGTCGAAGTTAACATACCGGAAGGATACACGTTCCTCATAGCGGACACGGGCGTGAAGAGGTCTACGAGGGAAGCCGTGGAGCACGTCCTAAAACTAGCTGAAAGCCTCTGGAAAATAGCGAGCCTCATCTACGAGGCGGCAGACAAGATAGTGGAGGAAGCGCTTAAAGCCCTAAAAACAGGGGATGTGAAAACCCTGGGCCCCCTAATGTACGTTAACCACGGGCTCCTCAACGCCATAGGAGTATCTCATGAGAAACTAGACGCAATAGTATATGAGGCGAGAAAACACGGAGCCCTAGGGGCTAAACTCACAGGGGCCGGGTGGGGAGGGTGCGCCATAATACTCGCCAGAGAGGGAGACATAGAAAACCTGGCCGAGAAAATATCCAAACACACTGTCACAATCGAAAAAGCAAAGATAAACGTGGAGGGAGCCACAATAGACTATAACAGCTGATAACCACATCTTAACGTCTAGGATGGTAAAGGTGGAGGCTCCAAGTCTATGGGGGGGAGGGTTATAAGGAGAGTTTACCCTCAAGCCCACACTGTGGTGAACCCCTCAAAGGCAATAGAAAGGGAGGATATAAGTATTTAAGGTCTGGAGAGCGTAAAATATATAAGGGTAGGCCAAGGTTTTAGCAATGTTAAAGTGTGGGGTGGAGGTGTATTCCAGTGGGTCCTGGGGAGACTACTCGTGAGTGCCCACCTGATAAGATTATTTTCGACCCCCAGAGGGGGGCTAGGGTGTGCGCTGAGACAGGGGAGGTTCTCGAGGAGAATATTATAACAGATGAGGGCGAGTGGCGGGCTTACACTCCGGAGGAGAAGGCTAAGAGGGCTAGGACTGGGGGGGCTGTATCCTACTCTAAGCCTCATATGGGTCTCGATGTCCAGGTTGGCCCCTATAGGGAGCCTGGGAGCCGTAAGATTAGGGGTTTGGGTAAGAGGTATGAGTCTACGAGGATCCAGAAGACTTTCAGGTTGAGTAGGTTGATGGGGAGCCTGGAGAAGAATATTGCTAGCGCCCTGGTCATCATTGACGATATTGTAGCTAAACTTGAGCTCCCAGACTCTGTGAAGGAGGAAGCTGCCAGAATATACAGGGAAGCTGCCCAGAAGGGCTTGACTAGGGGGCGCAGTGTGGAGGCTATGGTTGCAGCCTCCCTGTATGCTGCTTGTAGGAGGCATAAAGTGCCGTGCAGCATAGATGAGATAATATTCTATCTTAAAGCTCAGGAGACAGACATTAAGAGGGAGGTGGCGAGAAACTATAGGCTCCTAGTGAGAGACCTTAACCTTAACATACCCGTGCTGGAGCCTGAAAGGTTCGTGAACAGGATAGCGAGCGCCATGAACATGCCCGAGCAGGTTGTAGCGGACGCTATAAAGATAATAATAGAGGCTAAGAAGAGGGGAGTACCTTCAGGTAAAGACCCCAGCGGCCTGGCGGCTGCAGCCATATACTTGGCAGCCCTAAAACACGGATATAGGAAGACACAGAAGGAGATAGCCCAAGTAGCGGGCGTAACAGAAGTCACCGTCAGGAACAGGTATAAGGAGATAACGCAAGCGTTGAAGATCGAAGGGTAAACGTTAAACACAGTCTCCAACAAACTTTTTAACATTCTTTTAGGGATCTCCCAGTGGAGGGTGTAAGTGTTGGGTTTAAGTGTTTTCAAGGAATGTAAGCCTTTAATAGGAGTAATACATCTACCTCCTCTCCCAGGGTCTCCAGGATATAGGAGGTCTAGATTTCCAGATGTTGGGGGGAGCGTGTGGAGTATTGAGAAGATAGTTGAATACGCTGTCAGCCAGGCTAAGATTTATGAAAACGTAGGGTTCGACGGGGTCATAATCGAGAATTATGGAGATAAACCCTACAGTGTTAGGGCTGGCGCGGGCCAGGCGGCCGCCCTCTCTAGAATAGTCTACTCTACAGTTAGGGAGGTCTCCATACCGGTGGGGGTTAACGTCCTATGGAACTCGGGCTACGAGGCTGTATATGTAGCCCATGTTAGTGGAGCCAGTTTCATAAGGGTATACAACTTGTGCGAGCTTCGAGTGTCGCAAGAGGGCATATTATACCCTGAAGCTAGGAGGGTTGCGAGAGCCCTAGGAGAGCTTGGAGCCTACGAGGACATATACTCTGGAAACCTCTCCATAATGACAGACATAAGCACCAGGCAGGCCGCGGCACAGCAACCTGCAGACATAAGAGCTATAATAAGAGATTGCGTGGATAGATGCGGGATCCCAATACACGCTATCATAATATCAGGGGCTAGGATAGGGGAGGAGCCAGGGTACGATGCGACCGAAGCAGCCCATAGCGTGACCAGGGACATTTACGTGAAACTATTCATGGGCAGCGGGGTGAGCCACATCAACATATCGAAATACTGGGAGCTCGTAGACGGCTTCATAGTTGGGACTAGCGTTAAACTAGGCAGCAGGGTTGAGAACCCTGTTAGCGAGGAGAAGGCTGCCAGCCTAGCTAAGCTCGTTAAACACTATAGGTCAACTATAGGCTGCTCCTAGCTATCCCCCCAGCCTCTAATACCGGGCTGGAGGCCGGCCAGGCATCCCGGCTTGGCTTAAGCGGAAACTGTTTTCGAAGTATATAGGCTTCTATAAAAAAGCCTAGTGAAGCCTGCTCAAGCGTGGTGTCAGGATTTTGAGCTATGTTGGTAAGGCTGTGGAGGTTTTCCTAGATACTGGGACTAGGTTTCCCAGGAGGATGATATGGGCTGCCGGCCTCGTCAAGTACTCGGCTGCTAGGGCTAACGTGGAGCTCGGCCTCCTGGACGCTCCCAGGGCTGAGGCTATAATGAGGGCTTCCCTCGAGGTTGCTGAGGGTTTACATGATGATAAGATAATTGTAGACGTGTTCCAGACGGGTTCGGGGACAGGGTTTAACATGAACGTTAACGAGGTTATAGCTGAGAGGGCCTCTCAGATCTCGGGGCTTAGAGTGCACCCCAACGATCACGTTAACATGAGCCAGTCTTCTAACGATGTAGTCCCCACTGTTGTGAGGTTATCCCTAGCTTATGAGCTGGAGAACGTCCTTATACCCGCTGTTGAGAGGGCTGTGGAGTCTCTCTTAAGATTATCCGATAGGACTAGGGGCGTGGTCAAGCCTGGGAGAACTCATTTGAGGGACGCCCTCCCAGTAACTATGGGCCAGGAGTTTTCAGCCTACGCTGACGCCCTCTCCAAGGATAAGAGCCTGCTGGAGAATGCTGTCGAGCACCTGCTAGAAGTGCCCCTAGGGGGAACAGCTGTGGGGACCGGGTTAAACGCCCACCCCCAATACTCTGAGGTCGCCGTGAAGACTCTAGCGGAGGCTGCAAGGTTGAAGCTCAGACCGGCAGCCAGCACTTTCAGAGCTATGAGGCTCCTCTCAGATGTTGTAGCTGTAAGCTCAGCCATGAAAGTGTTGGCCCTAGACTTGTGGCGCCTCTCCCAGGATCTGAGGCTCATGTACTCCGGGCCGTTCACCGGGCTCGGAGAAATAGATATTCCCCAGGAGGTCCCGGGGAGTAGTATGATGCCGGGGAAAGTTAACCCTGTAACCGTGGAGGCTGTAATGCAGGCTGCATCGCACGTCATAGGCTTAGACCAGACGGTTACAATGGCCTCTCTACTGGGGGAGTTCGAGCTTAGCATGGGCATACCCCTAGCTGGCTACGCAACCTTAACCCAAGCCCGCCTCCTTAGAGAGTCCCTAGACAAGCTGTCAACACTGGTGATCGATAGGGTTAAACCATTAGAGGATAAAACCAGGTGGATGGCTGAGAGGAGCCAGGCCCTCATAACCATTATAACCCCAATAGTAGGCTACGAGAAGGCCGCCGAAATCTCCAAGAAACTATACGAGGGAAAAAGCGTTAGAGAAGCCCTGAGAGAGCTCGGGCTAAGCGAAGAGGAAGTCAACAAAATACTAGACATGGAGAAACTCACAAAACCCGGCATACCAGTCCTTCAGCTTAAAAAGCCCGGAGAGCCCACGAGCTAGAGGTGGCCCGAGCCCAATGCCTAAAATACTAGTCATAAGAGCTGAAAGAGGGAAAATAGTAGAGTCAAAAATAGTCGAGGGAGAACTACGGGAAACAGTAAGGAAAATAACGTCAAAAGCCCTAGAAGAATGGGACCCCGAGAAAAGCGACTTCATAGTAATAAAAGAGAAGAGGAAAATAGAAACAACACAACCAGTAGAAATGGAAACCCTGAAAACACTGGAGAACCTAGAAATAGGGGAAACCCACATACAGCTACCAATATATATGATAAGCTTCGACAACACCATGATCGAAGAAGACAACTACGTTGAAAACAAAATCTACCTAATAACACTCTACGCAAACGAGGAAATAAAAGACCTCCTCGAAATAGAAGCAGCCGAAATAACAACACCAATAAGCTAAAATCCCCCCACCCAACATAGAATAAAAGATTTTCATAAATAGCAGAGAGGAGAGACGCCTCCCAGAGGCCGAACACCTCCCAAAAACGGTAATAAACAACCTCCAGGAGAGGAGCCGGCGAGCCAAGAACTAGCATAACCAGGTACAAGCTACTGTGAGGAGCTCTCTCCCCCTCAAGTCTAGAACAGTCTAGGATAATCTTCGCATGCCGGGCATGGTCATCCTGGCTTTTAGGCTCCACCTCCTATAACCTTTATTCCAATCTCGAAGATGGACGCGACATCACCCTTACTATCAATGATCCTCAAAATGCCGTGGACTGTCTCATATTGTTTCACTACGTCCCAAGGAGGTTCTGCGGGAGTGAAAGTTAATATTGCAGAGCCTCCTGGATAGATGACTATTGTGCTTGGGTTAGTTTGATCCGGGTATATGAATATGTTGCTGTAGCCTTCAGGGTAGACTATTGTTAGTTGTACGCGAAGCTCTGCCGGGCCCGGTCCGGTTTCTATTTTTAACGGAGCGTTACCCAGGTTTACTATGGTCATCTCAAACCTAGTGTATGGGGTATCCAGGTACCTGTAAGCTGTTGGTTGCCCTTGGATTACCGCTACCGGGGTCGTTGTTCCCCTAGCAAATAGTGTCAGGTATGCGATTATCGCTACTCCTACACTCAATATTATTATTGTTAATAGTATTGCCAGTACTGGGCCGCTTAGATCCCCTCTCCTAGCCCTCATCCCACGCATTTTACAGATACCATTACATAGTATACGTGGATCTCAACATTAATAAGCGTTAAACCTTTCCTGCTTACACTATTGTTCAAACACCATCTGCACGTTTATGGTTTTAGTGTAAGCTGTTACCACCCTAACTTACGGTAGAGCCTCCTTCCCCCCGGGCTAGTTTTGGTTTTAGGGTTTGCCTGTATAGTGTCCTCATGGTTTCCCGGGGTTGGTTGTGGAGGTTTCTGTGAGGGGTTTTAGTTTTAGGGCTTGGGGTCACGTTAACGTTAGAGCTACCCATAGGGGGACTTTTGAGATTACCAAGGAGGACTATCTGACCCCCAGGGGCGACTGTATTATAGGTGTTAGGTCTGAGGTTGCCGCCGCAGACCTTCCTAGGTGGTTTGTTGAGGCCGCCCGTAGTGATGAATCTGTTATAGTGGCTGTTTTATGCTCTGGGGGTGTTTGCGACTCTGTGGTTGGCTGGGGGTCCCCTCTTTTTTCTCTTAGCGACCCTACTAGGATTGTTTTCAGGAAGTCCTCCTATGTTGGTCCCGAGACTGTGATGGTTAGGGCTTCGAAGTCGGCTTTAGACCTTAGGAGGGACCTTGTTTTGAGGCTTTCTGAGGGTTTAGAGCTTTCTGTTACCCTCCTCGTTTACCGTTGGGGCTTGGGCGGGTAACTTTATTTTACCTTAAACGGTCAAATACAATTGGAGGATCCGCTTTGCTGGGCGAGAGTGTGGGGCTCGTAGTTAAGCGGGGCAGTGTCTCCGCCGAGGAGATAGCTCTCAGGGCTGTTAAGGTTCTCGAGGAGTTGGGGGTTAAAGTGCTTGTTGAGTCGAGCGTGAACTATGAGAGCCTCTCTGGATACCCTAAGTTTAGTTTTTCAGGTGAGGTTCCGGAGAAGCTTATAGTTGTGGGGGGCGACGGGACCCTCTTGAGGAGTGTTTTGAGGCTTGGAGATAGAAGCCCCATCATAATGGCTGTGAGGGCTGGGAAGAGGGGTTTCCTCCTTGACGTTGAAAGGTATGAGGTTGAGGAGAGGGTTAGGGATTTCATTAGGGGGGACTATAGGATCGTTGAATACCCTAAGCAGGGCGTGTACTTGAACGGGCGCATCATGGCCTGCGTTCTCAACGATGCAGTCATAGTGTCTAAGATGGCGAGGATGGTGAGGCTAAGCGTGTCCATAGACGGGTATGACGCTATGAGAGTAGACGGGGACGGGGTGATAGTGTCCACTACGCTGGGCAGCACAGCTTATAGCTTGAGCGCCGGGGGCCCCATAATAGATCCAAGGCTGGACGTCATAGTCATAACCCCCATGAACCCAGTACAGCTCCACATGAGGCCCATAGTAGCGCCGGGAGACTCCCTAGTAGAAGTCACACTATCACCCCAGAGTAACGAAGCCTACCTAAGCCTAGACGGTGAAGTCTTCGGGGAAGCCACTCCAGGCAGTGTAATAGCCGTTAAAAAATGCGCCTCCAAAGCTAGAATAGCGAGATTCAGGTGGTGGGAGAACTTCTATGAACGACTCCACACAAGAATACTCACATACTGGTAGAGAAGCCCTAATACTAGACACTGGAGCCATAATAACAGGACTACCCCTAATGACCCCAATAAAATGCTACACAACAACAAAAGTAATAGAGGAAGTTAAAGACAGGGAAAGCAGGGAGAGGCTAGAAAGACTACTGGAAGCCGGGAGAATAGAAGTAGTAGACCCAAAACCAGAATACATAGACAAAGTCAGAAAAAACATAAAAACAAAAAACCTGAGCGAAACAGACATAACAATAATAGCCCTAGCACTCCAACTAAAAGACCAAAACATAAACATAACAGTGGCCACAGACGACTACACAATACAAAAAACCCTAAAAACAAGATACAGAATAAAAGCAACAAGAATAAGATACAAAGGCATAACCCCCTAAACCCTAAACATCCCCCCTCCATCCCCTTCAGGGAGCCGGCCGCATGGCTGTCTTGATCCATTTTGACTGTCCATGGGGTCGAGCCTACCCCTCCACTCGGATAATTTAGGAGCATCCCATAGCGTGACCATCAGCTTGGATAGCCTGATGGTTTAAGGCTTTAAAGACCTGCTTTGTGTGGAGTTTCAACAGTGTTTTAGGGGGTGTGAGGTTGGGGGTCAAGTCATTGACCCTACGTCAGCGGCCTCTTGGGCCTCAGACTATGTCGGCCCTATCATCCCTATGGGTATTAGAGGGTTTGAGGGTTTAAATCTGCTCAGAGCTTGCAGCCCCTCGTCACTGTTCAGCCTCGACAGCCTCCTCACAGCTCTAGGCTGGGTCTCATGTCTCTATTCTGGTTTCAGTGCTTAAAAAACCTTTGCAACACATATATATGAGGTGGAGGTTGGGGTTTGACTCAGGCTAGGGATATGGAGTTTAAGGTTGTTGCTGAGACTTTTCAGGCTCTTGAGAGGATTACTGCTAGGACTCAGCTGACTTTGATTCTCGTTAAACTGTTTAAGGATGCTCCTGTTGATGTTATTGATAAGGTTGTTTACTTGATTCAGGGGAAGCTGGGGCCTGACTGGAAGGGGATTCCCGAGCTTGGTGTGGGGGAGAAGTTTCTCGTTAAAGCTATAAGCTCGGCTTATAGGGTTAGCGAGGAGTCTGTTGTTAAGCTGTTTAAGTCTGTTGGGGATTTGGGGGAGGTTGCTGAGAGGCTTGCGAGGCAGTTCCAGGATAGGAAGGTTGGCTTGATGGCTTTTGCGGGGGTTAGGGGTAGGCTGACTGTTTCCAGGGTTTTCGATACTTTTCTGAGGATAGCTTACGCTACTGGTGAGGGTAGTAGGGATGTTAAGATTAGGCTTGTTTCCGGGCTTCTTGTTGACGCTGAGCCTCTCGAGGCCAAGTATATTGTGAGGTTTGTTGAGGGGAGGCTGAGGCTTGGGGTTGGCGATGCCACTGTTTTGGACGCTTTGTCTGTAGCTTTTGGAGGGGGGGCTCAGAGTAGGCCTATAGTTGAGAGGGCTTACAATCTGAGGGCTGACCTGGGGATGATAGCTAGGATCGTTGCTGGCGAGGGTGTTGAGGCTCTAGCTAAGATAACCCCCATCGTGGGGGTTCCCATAAGGCCTATGCTAGCTGAGAGGGGCAAAGACCCCGGGGAGATCCTGGAGAAAGCGGGCTTAAGAGCCATAGTTGAGTATAAGTATGACGGGGAGAGGGCTCAGATACATAAAGACGGCGATAAAATCACAATATTCTCCAGGAGGCTTGAAAACATAACCTTCAGATACCCGGACGTTGTAGACATGGCCAGGGAGGGTTTAAAAGCTGGGAAAGCGATAGTGGAGGGTGAAATAGTAGCCTACGACCCCGAGACCGGGGAGCTTAAACCCTTCCAGGAGCTCATGCACAGGAAGAGGAAGCATGAAGTTGAGAGGGTGGCCAAGGAGATACCCGTGAAAGTATTCCTGTTCGACGCCCTCTACAGAGACGGCGAAGACCTAACAAATAAACTCCTACCGGAGAGGAGGAAAGCTCTGGAAGAGATGGTGGTGGAGTCAGATAACTGGGCTATAGCAAAATATGTCGAGATAGAAGACCCTGAGAGTCTAAACAAGTTCTTCCTAGAAGCTGTCTCCGAAGGCGCCGAGGGGGTTATGGTTAAAGCTGTTCACGGTGAAAGCTTCTACGTAGCCGGGGCGAGGGGATGGCTCTGGATAAAGTATAAGAGGGACTATAAGAGTGAGATGGCGGACACTGTAGACCTAGTAGTTGTGGGGGCTTTCTATGGAAAGGGGAAGAGGGGAGGGAAGCTTAGCAGCCTCCTAATGGCAGCCTACGACCCTAAGATGGACACTTTCAAAACAGTATGTAAAATGGCCACGGGCTTCACAGACGAGGAGCTAGACAGTATGAACGAGATGCTTAAACAATACATAATTAAACACAAGCATCCAAGGGTAGACTCTAAGTTAAAGCCAGACGTTTGGGTGGAACCCGTATATGTGGCTGAAGTATTAGGGGCTGAGCTGACACTATCGCCAACACACACATGCGGAGTCGACAAGATAAGGCCCGGCGTAGGGGTGTCTATAAGGTTCCCGAGGTTCATAAGGTGGAGGCCGGATAAAAGCCCCGAAGACGCTACAACAGAAGATGAAATACTGGAAATGTATAGAAGGCAGCTGAAGAAAATTGAAGAAGAACAAGCCCCGGAGGCTGAACAGGCTTAAAGAAAAATATAGAGACCTCGTAAAACAGAGAATGAGCATAGCGTACAGGATCGCGGTGGACAGCGTCAAAAAAGGAGACAGCGAATACGCTAAGAAACTAGGAGAATACATAAGGGAAATGAGTAAGAGAACTAGAGTAAGAACCCCAAAACCCATAAAAAGAAGCCTCTGCAAAAACTGCAACATACCACTAATACCAGGCCTAACAGCATCAATCAGAGTCAGAAGCCAGAGCAGAAAACATAGATACATTGTTGTGAGGTGCTCCGCGTGCGGCTACATACACAGGTACTTGTATAGAAAGAAGGTTGAAGAGCCGGGCTCCAGCGCCCAAGATAAATCCATGTTTTGAAGCTGGCGTCACTCGATATATATGGCTGGCCTCCCAGGTATAGCTACATGCCTCTTGGGGGAGCTGCTCTCCTCCTCAACGTCAACGTAGACTTTGACCCCGAGCTCTCTCGAGAGGAACTCCTCAGCCTCCTTTAGGCTACTATATTCTAGGTCTCTCTCGACTAGAACGTTTAACACATCAGGGTTCCTGGCTATGGTCTGGGCTGTTCTTGAAGCCTCCATAGCGTCTATGTCTCCAGCGGCTTTCAAAGCTTTCCTAATAGCCTCCCTCAGGGGGGCCCCGGCTTCCACTTCCTCCTTGACTTTCGAGGCTAGGTCATACTTCCACTTGGCGGCTACTGTAATAGTGACTTTTTCAGCCTGTTTCACGAGCTTTAAGACCTCCCTGCAGTCTTCGAGGACCCTCCTCACTATCTCCTCGGCTGTGTCGAGCTCCGGCTTTATCTTGGACTCTTCGGCTTCAGGCCATGGGTGTGTAGAGGCTAGGCCCTCCTTCCCTATAGCTTCCCAAACCTCGTCTGCAACGTGGGGCGCCACTGGGGCTATTAGTAGTGTCTGGATTTCTATGAACTTCTTTAGGAGCTCCCTGTTAGGTGTCCCAGCTCTTTTAAGGTACCATTTAAGCTTGGATTGGAGGTTGTAGTAAGCCTCTTGTAGGGCGCTCTTATACATTGTAGTCTCCATGAGCTCCGTGACCCTCCTAATCGCCTGGTTTATAGCCCCCTCAAACCACTCATCTATCCTAGCCCTATAATCCCTGCCTCTACCGTAGTTCTCTACTGCGAAGTCGAGCCACCTGTTAAGCTCCTCCACGGCGGAGTCTGCAGTTCTAGGGTCGAAGTTGGGGTCCTCGAGCGTGGCGTCAGCCCCAGCCATGATCTCCGCCCAGCGTGTAGCGTCGGCACCCCACCATTCCAGGGCTTCCCTTAAGAGTATGAAGTTTCCCTTACTCTTACTCATCTTCTCCCCTCCAACGTTTATGAACCCGTTGACGCTGATCGCTCTAGGCCACAGGCTCTTCGGGAATATGGCTGCATGGTGGAATATGAAGAATGTGAGGTGGTTGTATATGAGGTCTTTCCCGCTAACCCTAAGGTCTACCGGGTACCAGTATTGGAACTCCCTCCTCATATCCTCTATGAGGCTTGGAGGTATCCCCGTAGACTTAGACACCTCCCCGGGAGACCCTATGCCGAGGAATATGTAGTCGAAGAACTCTGGCTTAAGCTGTTCGGGGCTTATCCCGTATTTCTCCGGGTGCTGGAGGTGTTTGGCTATAGTGTAGTAGGCCATGTATATTGTGGAGTCGCTGAGACTCTCTATAACCCACTCTGGATCCCAGGGTAGCCTAGTGCCCAGCTCCCCCTTATGCGTGAAAGCCCAGTCTTTAAGCCATTCTATCATCTTAGCCATTTCACTCTTAGCCTCCTCAGGGTAAATGGTCATGGATTCTAGAGCCTCCCTAGCTAGAGCCTTCCACTTAGGGTCGCTGTAGAGGAGGAACCACTGGTCCCTCACGATCTTAACGTGGGTCCTAGAGCCGCACCTACAGTACACCCTTTGGGGTAAAGTGTGTATCTTAACAGCCATGCCGTTAGAAGTGAGCCACTCGACAATCTCATCTTTAACTTCAGCTACAACCCTACCAGCCCATCTCCCGGTAACCTCTAGTAGGACGCCCTTATAGAACTCCCTAGAATACACCTCCCTAGTGGCTTCCTCAAGCTCAACCCTATCATCCTGGCTCCTAACACCCCGCGCCTCCACAGCATCCCTAGCGGGGAGCTCGGAATACCCCTCAACTCTAATCAGCTGTATCGGCCTTATAGACCTCACAACACCCCAGTCAAGCCCATACCTAGCGGCAACCTCAGGGCTCCCCTGAAGATCCCTGAGAGCTACATAGTCGTAGGGGGCGTGGGCTGGGACGCTCATAACAATGCCGGTGCCCAGCTCCGGGTCTACGAAAAACGCGGGGAGTATGGGTAGCTCGCGGCCGTCTACAGGGCTTACAACAGTCTTACCTATAAGCTCCCTCGACTCCACAACACCCTTAACTATGACTTCATGGTTTTGATCTGAGAGCTCCCTGGCAGCGTGCTCGCTCATTACCCATGTCTCCCCCTCAACATCTACTATAACATATGTAGCCTCCGGGTTAACCCATATGTTAGTAACTCCAAAAACGGTCTCAGGCCTGAAAGTTAGAGTAGGTATCACAGCGCCATCTCTCATCTTAAACTTTATTATCACAGCGTCCACAGGGCTTATGCCCGCATACTCGTCCGGCCTATCGTGGTCTCCGACAACTTTAAGCTCTTTAGGGCACCAAACTACAGGGTGCTCGCCTTTAGCTATTAACCCCTTCTCTTTAAGCTTGTAATACTGCCACTCTATGAACTTACTATAGTAGGGGTTGAGGTATGTCGTGTAGAACTCCCTCCTCCAGTCAACACTCATACCGTAAGTCTTCAGATCCTCCTTCCATCCCTCCACGAAGAATCTAACCCAATACTCTGGCTTAGAGAATTTACTGATCTCCCCAGCCTCTATCCCCATGAGAGTTAAATCCCTTATAATCCTAGGATCGCCCTCTCTAACCCTTAAAGCCGCGGATACTATTGGACCCCCCGTGGCATGCCATCCTTGGGCGAAGAGCACGTTAAACCCTCTCATCCTTTTAAACCTTGCTGTGACGTCAACCCTTAATATTGTAAAAGCTCCTCCCAGGTGTGGGTAGGCGTTAACATAGGGGTATGGGAATGTGACGAAGAATTTAGGCTTAGAGGGGTCGGGGTCCGCCTCGAATATGCGGAGAGACTCCCACCTCTTCCTCCACTTACCCTCTATGTTTTTAAGCCTCTCTACAAGCCTCCTATCGACTTTAGGCCCGTAAATTTCAAATCTACGGTTTCCAATTCCAACAGGTTTCACCAGAGGTTCCTCTAGAGGGGTTTAGCCTTGGAGCTTAAAAATCTTAATGTGAATAAATTAGGCTTAAACTCCCAGGAGTGTAAAGGTGTAGGGTTTGGAGAGGGAGAAGGGTTTAACCAAAGTCTATGAAGGGTCGGCGCGGGTGGGTAGAGTCGCGAAAAACCTTGTATCTGTAACCCTCAAGCCGGAGGATTTCAGCAGCCCTATAGCTTTCCAGATGGCTATATCCAGGATATACGAGTCTATGATTAAAATGATCGAGTCGGGAGGACCTAAACAATCTTACGTCGCCGAGATAAGGTTCACAGACGACCTAGGCAATAATGTAGTGTTCGGGGTCGACTTAGGCGATAACATCCCCCCATTCTCCTCAGATAAAGTAAAAGCTAGGATACTAGTAGAGATATTTGAGGAGGAAGATTAGCGTTTCCTCCTCACCGCGCGCCTCTCCCTAGGCTCTTCAGGGGCCTCAGCCACCTGGACTTCAACACCTATAAGCTTCTTAAACACGTCGTTCACAAACCTTATATAGGAGCCTCTCTGGCCAATCATGGCCCCCATGCCCTCCCTTGTTACCATGAGTTTAAGAGTGTTGCCCGCAAAGTCGAAGTCCACTATGTGCTTGTGGATCCAGGATACTGGGTGTACCGCCCTCACGAGCTCTTTGAGGTCTAGAGTCAGCTGGATCACCCTAAGTTTTAACCCAGCCTCCTTCTCTATACTCTGTATTCTCTCCCCCCCAACACCTATTATTCTACCTAGGTGTCCCTCCTTAACTACTATTAAAGCGTCGGGGACGTGGTCGCTCGATATCTCCCACCTCTTCTTAGGCTCTGCAGTGCCCACTACTGTTATTATGTCGGCGTCGGGAGCGTGCACCCTGGAAACGTCTTTAACCCTCTTCTCTACATCGTCGAGCTCCCTCTTCCTCATGTAGAGTTCTAGGAGTAGTTTAACCCCCCTGAGGGCTCCAGGCCTGACAATATCTTTAACCCCCAGATCCACTACTATAGCAGTCTCCTCTCCCAGGAGAATTTCCCTAGCCAGGTTAGCGCCCCCCCTCCAAGGCTCCGAGGTCCTCTGGAATATTGGGTCTCCAGCTATTATGAGCCTGCTATTCCTCCCCATCCTAGTCACTATCTCAACTATAGTCTCCGCGGGCACGCTCTGAGCATCGTCCAAAACTATGACAGAGTCGTCGAAAGTCCTCCCCCTGAGAAAGTGGGGGTCTGCTAGCACGAGCCTCCCAGAGTCTAGGGCTTCCCTCAGAAGCTTCTCCTCGGCGAAGCCAGCCAGTATATCCCTAAGATACTCCGAGGCTAGCTTAACATAAGTCTCGGGGTCACTAAACAACGTTATCTCCTTACCTGTCACAACGTCAATTATGGGTCTTGAGAGCACCAGCCTCTTAAACTTACCCCTATAGACTGCTGAGAGACCGTAAGCTATGGAGAAGAGGCTCTTACCAGTCCCCGTGGGGCCGAAGACCCCTATCAAATCCTTTCCTGAAAGTAGGGCCTTCTTAAGCTCCTCCTGGCCTACACTTTTAGGCTCCAGCCTGTCGAAAAGCTCCTCCAAGCCCGGCACGCCGGTCCCCTGAAATAGTTTAATAGGAGGCTAGTACCTTTAAACTAATGAGCTAAGCCCCTTATACCAGTAACCTCACCTAGGAATGTTCCGAAGAGGAACGCTGCTATAGCTGTAGCGAAAAGTATGATTACATTCTCTAAAGCCTCCCTCCTAAACTCCCTATCATTAACCACAGCCCCGTAGAAGGCGAATGAGAATATCAGAGCTATAGCCAATATTAGGGATAAAGAGAAAGCCAACAGCATGGATTTAGTGAGGAAATACGGGATGGCCAGAGAAACCACTGCAACAATATAGGATACCCCAGTAACCAAAGCTGAAACCACGGGGTTAAGACTCTTCTCCACACCCCCATGCTTAGCCTGGAGATAAGCTGCGCCAGCCATAGCTATAGCAGCTGAAAGCCCAACTATTAAGCCAGCCACGCCAGCGACTAAAGTAGTAGCAGTAGCGCCTAGAAACCCCGTGTGGACACCCGTGATCTCAACTATGGCGTCCGCCAGCCCTAAGGCTATAAAGCCTAAGTATCTAACGAGACCCTCCCTCTCGGCGAGGTTGTTGAGCCAGGTCTTCTCATGGGTCAGCTCGTCGTTTATGATCTCCTCAAGCCTCCTCCTATGCTCTCCCTCGAGCCTCTCAAGATAACTCTTATAAGCCTCAATAGTTCTGCTCTCATGCCTCTCCAGGAGTTTGAGGGTGAAAGTTAAGCCTAGAAGGCGCCTGGAAACCATTACCAGGTTGACCTTAAGCCAGTCCGCACCACTACATCCTCCAGCTAGTTCTCTCCAAAACTCGTAATGGCCCTTCTCGTGCTCTGCGAATGCTTCGAGGATCTTCTTAAACTCAGGGTTTGACTCTCTCTTGGCGAGCTCCCTGTATATTATGTAATCTGAATACTCGTCCCTGCAAAATTCCAGCTCCAAACTCAAACCCTGAGACACCTCCCGAGAGTACAATACTTTAGATTAAAGGCTTAGGCTTAAAAATTTTTACTTGAAAAATTTTCTATTTAAAACTAGTTCCCATAGTCTACAAGATTTATAAGCATTTAGTAGAATAGCCCATTTGGGGTGACCGTGACGGACCTGTTGGTCGAAGCCGTAATACTGTTTGCGGTAGGCTTCGCCGGGGGGTTCATAGGGGCTTTAACAGGGCTAGGGGGCGCTACAGTGTCAATCCCTATACTTACAGGGTTCCTAGATGTCCCTATAAGAGTCGCTATAGGCTCCAGCATAATGATAACTATAGCCAATAGTAGCACGGGGGGAGCCAACTACCTTGTTAAGGGCTTAGCTAATTTGAGAGTAGGCTACTCTCTAGCTATAGCCACTATAATCGGGTCCATGGTCGGGGTCATATTAAACCTCATACTGCCCGTTAAAGCTCTCTACATAGTTTTCGGGTTAATACTACTAGTAGCCCCTCTCCCCGGGCTCCTCAGAGGCGCGAGCTCAGAGTTTGTGAGGGTTCATAAAAGCCAGGACAGGATCTCCAGCCTTCTAGGTTTGAGGGGAAGCTATTACGATGAAAACAAGAGGGCGACCATAGAGTATAAAGCTTCAAAATACCCCCAAGCTTTCATAGCCATGACAGGCGCCGGGGCCATAGCGGGGCTGCTCGGGATAGGGGCTGGAGCTTTCAAAGTCCTCTCAATGGACTATATTATGGGGCTCCCATTCAAAGTATCAGCGGCGACAAGCTCTTTCATAATAGGGCTTACGGCGAGCGCTGCAGGAGTCCAGTACGTGATCCTAGGCTACACAGACCCCGTAATAGTGTCCATCCTAGTGCCCGGCGTCATAGCCGGCTCCTACGCCTCATCCATAATACTGAATAAACTCCCCAGTAAAACGTTGAGGATAATATTCACGCTGGTAGTCTGGATCCTAGCCTTACAAATGATCCTCAGGGGGCTACAAAATGCCGCCTGAAAAAGTTGAGAAGATAATATATCATGTACTGGTAGCCTCAGTAGCCGTAGCCCTAATCACAGCCGCGGTAGGGCTAACACTACTATACACGACGAGCCCGGAAGCCTGGAAAGAAGCTAAATACGAGGGCGCAAGCCCTGCAATAATAGCCGAGCTCATAGCAAAAAGAGACCCGAGAGGAATACTAGGCCTAACAGCTCCAACCCTCATAGCCGGGGTTCTAGCATCAATAATAGCTGTAATAGTCCATTCAGCTAAAAACAAAGACAAGACACTACTAGCAATATCAATAATACTCCTAACACTCCTAGTAACCTCCACACTCGTAGGCCTAGCAGTCAAAAACCTATCAAAATAGTAAGACTCAAACTAAGTTAAACCACCCACAAGAGCCCAGCCAAAGCCAACTACTAAAAACAGGTACTCTAGGGCTAACTAAAGCACCACGAAAGGAAGTGGCGCCGGGGGCGGGATTTGAACCCGCGCGGGGTTTCCCCCACCGGCTTAGCAGGCCGGCGCCCTCCCAGGCTAGGCGACCCCGGCCCACTATCTCTTTTACAGTAATTGAGTTAATATAGCTTTACCTTTTAGCTTTTAATCTCCCTGCTGGGAACTGCTCATATTACAGCCTTGTTGACCTTCATGCTATCATTGGAGCTAAGCGTTTCCGCCGAGCTTTTGGCTACTGTTTTCGAAAACATTGAATTGAAAGGTGCGGTCCTCGTATAAGTATGCGGAGATTGGCTGGAATAAGGGGGAGTTCTTTCTGGTGAAGACTGTTTTCTAGAGTAAAATTTTTAGAGTTTTTGATTATATGGTTGCTTAGAGGCATTTAAGAACATCATAGTACCCCGCTACAGGGACTACAAGAGGCTAAGGGGGGAAGCCGGGCCCAAAATCACATGATATTGGGTTCCGGCGGCCGCGAGCTAGAGGAGTTTTACCTTCTACGTCGCTATAGCCTGGTTTAAGGGGGTTTAAAGGTTTCCCTATTATTAAACGTTATTGGTGTTTGTTTTGAAGGCTGTGTTGCTTTATGGTGGTAGGAGGGTTGAGGTTGGCGATGTTCCTAGGCCTGGTTTAAGGCCTGGCTGGGCTGTTGTTGAGAGCGAGCTTTCAGGTGTTTGCGGTACTGATAAGGCTTTCTATGTGGGCTCTTATAGGTTGTTTAAGGTCCCCCTAGTCCCGGGGCATGAGGTTGTTGGGAGGGTTGTGGGAGGGCCTGAGAGTCTTGTGGGGTTCCGCGTGGTCTCAGAGATAAACTTCCCCTGCTGGTCTTGCGACTACTGTAAAAGTGGGCTTTACACCCATTGCCCTCATAAGAATACTTTAGGCATAGATTTCGACGGCGGCATGGCCGAGTTTTTCACCGCCCCAGCTAGTGCCCTCCACGTTTTTAGGGGGCCGCCGGAGCTGGGCATATTCGTTGAGCCCCTAGCAGCTATACTTAGAGCCCTATCGCTTAAGCCTCTAAAACCTCAAGATAGGGTGGCTGTCATAGGCACGGGTAATGTGGCGTGGCTGACGGTCCAGGCTTTAAAGGTTATGGGGTTTAAGGTGGATGTTATAGCTAGGAGGGGGAGCTATAAGGCTGGTGTTTTCAAGGGCTTAGCTGATATAGTCTACGTTGACGAGGTCGAACATAACAGTTACGATGTTGTCTTTGAGGCGAGCGGCAGCCCTGAAGCCCTAAACCTAGCTATAGGAATAGCTAAACCCATGGGGGCGATACACTTAAAGTCAACCCCGGGCTCTCAGGCCCAGGCTGCCATGACCTGGGCTGTCGTCAAAGAACTTCAAATTATAGGGTCGAGATGCGGGACTTTCAGGGATTTCAAGCTCGCTATTAGACTCCTCGAAGACCGTCTCGTCGAGCCTAGGCTTGACAGTGTTTATAGCATTGAGAGCGCCGGGGACGCTTTCGAGGAATCCCTTAATCCCCGATATTTCAAGGTGGCCGTCAAACCTTGAAGGTTACCCTAAGCTTTAAGGCTTCAAGCTAAGAGTATAGTCTAGGTGGCTTTTATTGGAGGGTCTCTCGAAGCTTTATGAGGGGGCTGGTGAGGGTATAGTTGTTTTCTCTGCTGTCGGCGTTGAAAGCCTTCTCGGAAGCGGGGGCGACGCTTCTAAGAGAGTTTCCTTTAAGGTTCCCGTGTTTAAGCTGAGGGAGTGTAGAGTTGAGGCCGGCATACTATCTATAGGCATTACAACGCCTAACACTGTCAGGCCCCCGTTTAAGTGGAAGCTTGAGATGGAGGGTTTCACTGTGTCGAGGGAGTTTAAGCCTCAACTTTCCGTTAGCCTTGAAGATTCAACTTACCATAAGGCCCTCTACGATGTGAAGCCTCTAGTGTCTAGTAGCAGGTATGCTGGGATGGGCAGCTATACTCTGAGAGCTCTCTACGACTCCGCACACCCTATATTCCTCAGGGAGGCCTCGCTCATGATAGTTTATTCTAAGGCGGGGTTGAAACACAGCGCCTCATACATGTCCGGGCTCGTAGTCCTAGAGCCTGGAGGCGAGTACACGGTTAAACTATCGCTCCCAGAAGATGTTGGCGGAGATAGGATCGCATACCTCACCCTAATGCTCCCATCCCCTAAGAGCGTGCTAAACATATCGAGCGGTGTCGACGAAGCTGAAATAGTAGGCCCAGGGTTTAGGCTGGCAGAAGTTAAAGCCCCCAGGGATCAAACCGTAACGATAAAAGTAAGCTACGCCCAGCCCCAAATGAAAATATACCCGAGGAAGGCTCTGATAACAGGAGTACTCCTAGTGGAGAACGCTCTCCCCACACCCCGCCTAGAGGCTTCTGTAGAGAGCGTGGAAGAGCTAGCAGACAAGGTTAAAATCAAAGTGTCTGTAGCCAACATGGGGGAGGAGGCTGCTGAGGAGGTTCAAATAATCCTAAGACACGCCGGGATAAACGTGAAAGAAGTCAAACTAGGCGTCATAGAGCCTGGGGAGACAGTCCAGACACTGTTAGAGGTCGACAAGCCGAGACTACCCTCCAAGCCGCAGAAGCTTTCCCTAAGGCTTAAGTGGGCTAAGAACGATATAGAATCCTCTAAGATCCTAGACGTTAACCTGTGATAACCTTTGAACCCCTAACCCACGACCCGGGCTCCTCCAGCCCCTCCGGAGCCCCCCTATCAATAGCATAGCATAAGTCCACATACCTGCACCTTAAACACTTGGAGAGCCCCCTATCCGGGAAGGGTATTATGCCCCACTCCTTAACCAGTCTAACCTCATCTATAGCCTTGAAGAGTGTGACCACGTGATCCCCCGATACCTTCAGGATTCTCCTAGAGCCCTTATAGTCCAGGACGATTACAGCCTCCCTAGCCCCGCGCCTCAAGAGTATAGTAGCGTAGGCTATAGCCTGGAGGGCGTCGCCGAGCCATATGCCCCTGGAGGGTCCCCTGCTAGTCTTTATCTCGAAAACTATAGCCCTCCCGTTGACGATCTTATAGTAGTCCGGCCTCCCCCTCAAAAATATTTTACCCAGCTCAGCCTCTATGGGCTCCTCAACATTATAGCCTCTAATCTTCGCTATAAACTCAATAACAACGTGCACCAGCCTCCCAAGAGCAAGCCTAAGCCTCTCCCTCAACCTCCTCTCGAGGGCTATGTGTTTCTCGAAGAAGTATAGTCTGGGACAGTAGGCGTAAACCCTCAACTCGCTCGGGCGGACTACTGTTTTAGCCTTCAAACCTTCCTCAATCCTATAGTGATAACTTTATCCTCTATATCCCACTCTTTCGAATACACAGTGCTCGGGGGCTCCTCATAGTTTATCTTTACAGCCCTCGTCTCCCCCTTGACGTAATCCTCGAAAGCCTCCACAGCTTTCACTATCCCCTCGTCCCCGGTGATCCACACCTCTATCCTATCGTCTATCATGAGCTTAGCCTCCTTCCTCATGTGTTGAACCCTCCTCACAACCTCCTTAGCATAGCCTTCAGCCTCCTCTTCAGGGGATATCTGGGTGTCGACGGCCACGGTCGCCAGCTCCGACTCCCTGGCTGAGAGCCAGCTGGGGTACTCTACTTCAATCTCCACAT
Source organism: Thermoprotei archaeon (assembly GCA_029335875.2). GTDB lineage: Archaea > Thermoproteota > Thermoprotei_A > Sulfolobales > Acidilobaceae > DSZV01. The sequence continues at coordinate 38,987 of JARJMZ020000018.1, forward strand.
GTCTAGGCTCTAGCCTCACAGTAGCCCCCTCAACTTGAGCCTCATAGTATCCCTTAGAGGTTATCGACCTAGCTATTTCACCAGCCTTGCTCTCCATAAGCTCAACTATTAGCGGGGTGAGCTTCTTGAAGTCCCTGCCCACCTCCCCCATCCTAGGCTTGACAGTGTAAACCCTGAGCTCCTCCAGGAACTCTAAACCTTTAACTTCAACGCTCTTAGCGTTAACCATTTCACCTATAACCTCCGAGAGCCTCGAGAATGCTTCGAGAACCTCTGGATCCTTGGCGGCCACTATGACCCTCCTCACAGGCCTCCTAAGCTTCAACCCGGCGGCTGCCCGCGCCGCTAGAGCCGCGTCTATTACTGACCTCGCTATATCCATATCCCTCTCAAGCCTCTCGTCTATGAAGCTTTCATCGGCCGAGGGCATGTCTAGTAGGTGGACGCTTTCAGGGGCGTTTTTCTCAGCTGGCTTGAACAAGTGCTGGTACAGGTATTCTGTAGTGAACGGTATTATGGGCGCCGCTAGGGAAAGCCATGTCTTCAACACATAGTATAGTGTGACGTAGGCAGCCCTCTTACTCGGAGTGTCAGCCTCCTCCCACACTCTCCTCCTCACAAGCCTCACATAGAACCTGCTCACATCGTCTAATATGAAGGATCTAAGCGCCCTACTAGCATCATGCACTCTCAGGTCCCCCATAGCCTCGCTATATTTTTTAACTAGATTGTTAACCCTCGATAACATCCATTTATCCTCAACCTCCAAATACCCCCTCACAGACTCTAGCGTTACAACCTCCGGGTCGAACCCGTCCAAACCCATGTATGTGGAGGCGAAAACGAAAGTATTCCATATGACCGTGAAATCCCTAAACGTATAGTCTAGAGCCTTCCACGAGAACTTTAAATCCTCCCATGTAGTGTTACTGGACACCCAGAACCTGAAAACATCCCTGGGAACCCTAGATATGAGCTCTTCGAACTCAACATAGTTACCCAGGCTCTTATGCATCTCCCTCCCCTGCTCGTCAAGAGCAAAACCATGAACTAGAACCCTCCTGTAGGGGGTCTTACCGAAACCTATGACGCCGCTCCTCAGCAAGCTGAAAAACCAGCCCCTTATCTGGTCGTGACCCTCAACTATGAAGTCTGCCGGTTCAAGGCTCTCGTAAAGATCCCTCCTCATAGGGTAGCCTAGGCTGGCATAGAATGAAACCCCACTATCAAACCAGACGTCGAGAACGTCTGGAACCCTCTCCATGACGCCGCCGCACTTGGGGCATTTAAGTGTAACTTTATCGATCCAAGGCCTGTGAAGGTCTCCAGGCCTATAGCCCCCCATCTCCTCCAGCTCTTTCACACTCCCAACCACGTGAGTGTAGCCGCACACCCTACAAGTCCATATTGGTAGCGGTATTCCCCAGAACCTCTGCCTACTTATAACCCAGTCTCTCAGCTCTTGAAGCATGTTCATGAACCTGGTTTTAGCCCACTCAGGCCTCCAATCTATGTTTTCAGCCTCCCTTATAAGCTCGTCTTTAAGCTTAGTCACACCTATGAACCACTGGTTTGTAGCTCTTAAAGCTAGTGGAGTTTTACACCTCCAGCACACAGGATATCTGTGAACAACTGTTGACTTATGGAATAAAACCCCCTTACGTTCAAGATCCTCCATTATAGCCTTATTAGCCTCAGTCCTGAAATAGAGACCCTTATAGGCTCCGGCATCCTCACTCATCCTCCCACTATCATCAACTAGGGAGACAACGGGGAACCCCAGCCTTAAACCAACATCATAATCTATAACCCCATGGCCTGGAGCTGAGTGTACGAGACCCGTACCCTCATATTCTACGACTCCTTCAGAAGCTAAGACAACCTTATGGTATCCTATAAGGTTCTTTTGAGCATCCACAAGATCTTCCAGGGGGTGATCGTACTCTAAACCTTCCAGATCCACCCCTTTGAGCTCCCCTACAACCTCATAATCCCCAACTCCAGCCTCCTCCATTACAGCTTTGAGCCTAGCCTTAGCCATTATTAGAGTTTCCCCTTTAACTTTAACTTTAACATAGTTGAAATCGGGGTGAGCCATTATGAAGACGTTAGCTGGGAGAGTCCAGGGGGTTGTAGTCCATATTAGAAGATATTCTCCAGGCCTCCCCCTAACAGGGAACTTAACGTATATTGAGGGGTCTTCAAGCTCCCTATACTCTGATACCTCATAGTCAGCCAGGGTAGTCTCACACCTAGGACACCAGTGTAAAACCCTATAACCCCTGTAAAGTAAGCCTTTTTCATGGGCTTTCTTAATAAGCCACCATCCAGCCTCTATATAGTCGTTCTTGTAAGTTACATAAGCATCACCCCAATCCATGAAAACTCCTAGTTCTTTAAACTGTTCACTCATAGCCTTCATGTTTTCATCTACAAAAGCCTTACATTGCATTATGAAACTCTCAACCCCAACCTTCTCATATATATCCTTCTTCACCTGGAGCCCCAAGCTCTGCTCTATTTTAACCTCTATAGGGAGGCCGTGAGTGTCGTAGCCAGGCTTATCCCACACATTATACCCAGACATCCTATAATATCTCAACACAATATCCTTAATTACCTTATTCCAGGCTGTGCCAACATGAATAGACTTGGCAGAAGCATATGGAGGCCCGTCGAGAAAATAAAACTTCCTATGCAACGTGGAAGACTTAGCCTTAACAAGATCATAAACCCTATTCCTAGCCCAAAAACCTTTAACCCAAGACTCCACAACAAACTGATCATATTTGAACCCGGAGAGAAGGTCGACAACCCTCAACACGATCACCTACTAGTATCAACCCAGTCAACCTTAACCCTAACATCGCCAGAAACGGAAGAAACTATATCCTTAATCTCATCCTCTCTCCCAGGATCTTCAAGAAGAACCTCAAAAAACCTAAACCCCCAAACTACCCTACTAGGATGATCAATAACAACCACCCCAAACCTTCTCCTAACCTCTTCCAACACCCTAGCATGAATCTCATCACTATAAGTATTATAGTAAACCCTATAAAGCTTACGCAACCTAGCACACCACAACAAAACAAAATACAAACAACAACCTAAAAGCTTTATAGAAAAACTGCCACATATTAATATGTGAGGAGAAGAGGGGAAATGGGAAAACCCTCAAAACAGCCAGCACAACTATAATGTAAACAGCCATTTAAACAATTTATTCTTTTATCTACAATGTGTCATGAAAAATTTTTAAGTTCTAAAGGCTCCATTGAAAAGAGATATGGTAAAGGAGGTGATAGAGTTGGAGAGAGTTTCTCGTAGAGATTTTATTAGGGGCCTCATTGGAGGTTTTGTAGTTGGCGCTGCTGCAGCTAGCGCCGGCTTATATCTGGCTGCACCCGAATGGTTTAGAAGGAGGGTTGTTGAGACCCCGACTCCGACTCCGGTTGAGAAGATTCCATCGAAACCTCTCAAGGTTGGAGTTCAGTTTATGACTAAGGGTGGTGGGGCTGCTTGGGGTGACCCGACTTATAAGGGTGCAATGTTAGCTATTAAGGAGATTAACGAGGCTGGCGGTATTTTAGGTAGGAAGCTTGAGCCTATAGTTAAAGATGAGGGGAAGCCCGACGACACTGTTAGGGAGTATAAAGCCCTAATAGGTGAGGGGGTTGAGGTTTACTTCGGGCTTATAAGCTCTAGCAACACTCCTGCAGTGGCTCCCGTGGCTGAGGAAGCCGGGCTATTAACTTTCTTCATAGACGGGTGTACAGATATTCTCTTTGAGAAGACTGTGAAAGACCCCAGGTTTGTTTTTAGGATAACAAACATTCAATCTGCAGACGGCGTTACGGCAGCTCTCGGAGCTATAAAACTCTTAAATCTACTAGGAAAAGATAAGGTTAAGATAGCTCATATACACCCTGACTATGCTTATGGCAGAAACGCGAAGGCCCACATGGAGATAACGTTCGAGAAAGTGCTGGGGAGAGATAGGGTTGAAGTGGTTTACGAAGGATGGCCTGGCCTGTTCGCGGTTACAGATTTTGGACCTTACATAACTAAGATCATGGAGAGCGGCGCTGACATAGTGGCTACATCTCTATGGGCTGCGGACTTTATAAACTTCTATAAACAAGCGCTCGGTTATGGGCTATTTAAGCAGGCTAAGATGGTGTCCACAATAAGCCATGGGATCACTCCTAGCCTTGTCGGGCCAGACTATCCTGAAGGGTTTGTGGCGGGGGTCCACGCTAACTACTACTTCCTATACCCGGAGCATGAGAGCTACCCGTTAAACAAAGTTTTCGTTGAAAGCTATCGTAAAATGTGGGGTGAGTATCCTACTAATGGAAGTGAAGGAGCTTACGTGGCAGTATATCTTTATAAGTCTGCTGTTGAACGCGCTTATGAAACGTTAGGTAGGTGGCCTGAGCCCGAGGAGACTGTGAAGTTTATCGAGGGAGCCTCCATATTCGCGCCAGCTGGGATATTATCTATAAGAGCTAGAAAGCCCAATAAACATCAAGGCTATAAGAACGCTATAGTAGGCATTAGCAGATTCGACCCTACATACGGCTTCAACATCCTAGCAGACCCCCTAAGAATCCCCGTAGAAAGGATCACTGTTCCAGAAGGCTGGGAGGGAAGCCCTGACCCTACAATGACATATAACTGGATAAGGGAAACTTGGAGAGAAGGAGCACTACCCATATAAGAAGACCTCGGGAAAGCAAGAGGGGTATGGGGAAAGGGGGAGCGCTGCTTTGAGTTTAAGTCTTGCAGCTTTATACGCCTTAGACACCCTCTTTTATGCCTCACTTATTTTTCTCATAGTTTCGGGTTTAAACATAATCTATGGAGTTCTAAGGATAGTTAACCTAGCGCACGCCACCCTTTTCGCCTTAGGAGCTTATACTGCTGCGTGGATCACTTCCACCTATATTGTTAAAGTTTTCGGGGATAGTTTGATTGCTTTAATCGCCCTCCCGCTTCTTACAGCAGCCATAGTTACGGTTATCGCCTCCTTAGCCTTAGTCATGCCTATATTAGCATATGCTCACGGCAAGGGCGACGCTTTCCAGCTCATAGTGACTTTCGGCCTTCTCCTTGTTTTTGAAGAGCTCTTCCAAATAATATGGGGTAGGGCCCCCCTTGCAGCTAATCAAGCTTACTTCGCGTTGGGCTTCATGGATTTAATAGATAGAAAATATCCGGTTTATAAAATCATGGTGATAACGTTTACAGGATTCCTCGCAGTTATCCTGTGGTATATGATTTACAGGTCAAGGTTCGGCCTAGTTTTCAGGGCTGTCGCCATGGACCCTGAAATGAGCTCCGCCCTCGGAGTGAATATTGGCAGGGTTGTCGTAATGGCTATTATTCTAGCTTCAGTCTTAGCAGGGCTTGGAGGAGCACTTTACCTGCCAGTAGCCTCTATAGCGCCGGGAGTATCGTTAGAGTTCCTCATAATAGCCTTTGTCGGCCTCGTAATCGGGGGGCTTGGGAGTTTCGCGGGTTCCCTGATTGGAGCTTTTGTCGTCAGCTTTTTCAGGACTTTCAGTATAATATTCATCCCGGAGCTTGAACTAGTTGTTCTCTTCGCTGTGGCGGCTTTAGTGCTCCTCGTGAAACCAGAAGGTATAGGGGGTGGTAAAGGGTGGTAGCTGCGAGCAGGGAGTTGGGCAATAGTCTTAGAGCGTTAATAGCCCTATCTATACTAATAGCTGTACTATACCCAATAATAGGATGGCTTAGGCCCGGGTTTGAAGTTATCCTCACATATGGGGTTATACTTGCTATTGCAGCTTTAGGGTTTAACCTCCTATTCGGCTATACAGGCCTTTTAAGTTTCGGTCATGCAGCGTTCTTCGGGGTAGGAGCTTACACTATAGGTCTAACACTGAAATACTTAAACTTGAGGGCTCTCGAGGCTCAAATATTCATTGCAGTAGTTGCCGCCCTACTATTTTCTGCCCTGACAGGTTTTATAGTAGTGAGATATAGGGGGATATTCTTCGCCATACTAATTCTCGTAATAGCTCAAACACTATGGGGCTTCTACGTCAAGTTCTACCATATAACCGGGGGTACGGATGGGATTAGGATCTTGAGGCCTGTGATACTAGGGTTTTACGATACTAGGGGTTTGGGATATGACGATTTCAACATGATCTACCACTACTATGCTCTAGCATGGTTCATCTTAATGGCTTACCTGATGTGGAGGATAATTAACTCTCCATTCGGCTACACACTTAAAATGATAAGGGACGCTGAAGATAGAGCTCAAACGCTGGGAATAGACACTTTCAAGTTTAAACTAGCCGCCTTCATAATATCAGCCCTATACGTGGCTGTAAGCGGGGCTCTATACGCCCCGCTCAACAGGATCGTCACGCCAGACCTAGCATACTGGACTGTCTCGGGGAAAATGGTGTTCATGTCGATACTTGGAGGGTTCACCTACTATATGGGCCCCATAGTGGGGGCATTGATCTACGTTTACTTCGAGACAGTAGCTCAAGCTATAACAGTACACTGGTTCCTCATAATGGGGGTGTTAATAATAGCTACAATGGTTCTAACACCTACAGGCTTAATGGGGCTCGTGGACAGGCCGAGCTTCAAGAAAACTTTATCCCTCCTAAAGCTACCCATATGAGGTGGTTGGGATGCTCGGTAAAATACTGCAAGTTTCAGGTTTACGTAAGTATTTTGGAGGTGTTAAGGCTGTAGATGGAGTGTCCTTCACCATGGATGAGGGGGAGCGCCTCTTCATTGTGGGGCCTAATGGGGCCGGTAAGACCACCCTAGTCAACTTGATTAGCGGCTACATAATGCCTGACTCCGGCACTATAATGTTTGATGGGAGAGACGTTACTAGGCTTAGCTTAGCTAGCAGGGTTGGAGTGGGGATCGCTAGAAGCTTTCAGCTCGTTAACGTCTTCTGGGGCCTCACAGTCCTAGAAAACCTTTCAATAGCAGTAGCTTCCAGGCTTAAAGTCAACACTAACATGTTCAAGAGCCTTGAATCCTATAAGGCCGTATTAGAGGAGGCTTTAGAGCTGGCGGAGCTTTCAGGCTTAACAGAAGTCCTCGATAAAAGGCCCAGTGAGATTTCACAGGGGGACAGGAAACTCCTAGACATAGCTATCACTTTAGCCTTAAAACCCAAACTCGTAATGCTAGACGAGCCCACTAGCGGCGTTTCTACGCGCGAAAAATTCGAGGTCATGGATAGAGTGCTGAAAACCCTACACAGGTTTGGAGCTTCTAGCATAATAGTGGAGCATGACATGGAGGTTGTCAAGAAATATTCAAATAGGGTCCTCGTGATGCACGAAGGCAAGATCATAGGCGATGGCGCTCCAAGTGACATACTGTCTAAAGAAGATGTGAGGAGAATACTTTTAGGTGAGGCCTATGCTTAAAGTCGAAGGCCTCCAAGTATTTATAAAAGGGATTGAGATTTTAAGAAACGTGAGCCTCGAGGTGGAAGAAGGCTCCGTGGTATGCCTTCTAGGCAGGAACGGGGCCGGTAAGACTACCACGTTGAAAACCATAATGGGCTTCTATAAGCCTTCCAAGGGTAAAGTTGAAGTTGACGGTGCAGATATAACATTCAAACCCGTCCATGAAAGGACCAGACATAAAATAGGTTATGCCCCCGAAGACTTGAAGATATTCCCCTGGCTTACAGTAGAGGAAAATATAAAGTTAGCAGCTAACACAGCTAAAAGAGACTACGAGGAGGCCACCAAGAAAATACTTCAAACATTCCCAGAACTAGAAAAGCTGCTAGGCAGAAAAGGCTACTATCTCAGCGGAGGCGAAAAAAGAATGGTGGCCATAGCGAGAGCCCTAGCACAAAACCCGAAATACCTCCTCCTAGACGAGCTCCTGGAAGGCCTCGCCCCCCGGGTAGCAGAGAGGCTCGCCACATCCCTAAAAGAGATAGCTAGCAAGGGGGTGGGAGTGTTAGTCGCAGAGTCTAACGTGGCGCTCGCTAAGATGGTTACGAGACAAGTCTATGTCATCGAGAGGGGCGAAATCATATATAGGGGTTCCATAGAAGACGCGCTGAAAGACCATAAAGTGGCCCCAGTACTCGGGCTTCTATAAATCTTCTCAAGCCCCAGCTCTATCTTCTACTTTCCTCAAAGCTGAGGGAAGTATGATGAGTAGTACTGTTTTAGAAGCCTTTCTATGCCGAGTTTCGGCGTCTCCCTGTAGGCTCTATACGATATCTCGTTGTATTCATGCCTCCTAGTTTCATAGAGGTCTACTATGTTCTGTAGTTTTCTTATCATGTCCTCATAGTCTTCTTCGTCTATTTTCCTA
>JARJMZ020000019.1 GCA_029335875.2 Thermoprotei archaeon
TACGCAGGTATCCTGTGGCGGCTGTTTTCATAGAGCCGGTCCTGGGAGCTGGGGGTTGTATAGCCCCTGTGGAGGGTTATTTGAGGGGTGTTAGGGAGCTCGTCGACAGATACGGGTCTCTTCTAGTTTTCGACGAGGTTATAACAGGGTTTAGGCTGGCCCTTGGAGGGGGTCAGGAGTATTTTAATGTGAAAGCCGACATTGTGGTTATGGGTAAGGTTATTGGAGGAGGCTATCCTGGAGCTGGAGCTTTCGGGGGTAGAAGCGATGTTATGAGTCTCATAGACCACATTAAACACCCAGACCCTAGGAAGAGGGCTTTCCACGGGGGCACCTTCGTGGGCAACCCTATAACAATAACAGCGGGGTATACTACAGTAAAATACCTGTGGGAGCATAGAGAACTCTACGAGAAAGCTAACAACCTCTGGAACGAGACGCGGAAGCTCGTAGACAAGATATGCGAGAGCTACAGCAGACTATGCTGGGCTACAGGCGAGGGCACAATGACAGGCATACACTTCACAAGAGTGAGACCCAGAAACGCGAGGGAAGTCTACGAGCTGAGGTGGAGCAGGAAAATAGAGGAAACACTCAACATGTACGCCAGGACAAAGAACATACTATATATAAGCGAGAAAACAGCACACCTACTACCATCACTAGTACACACTAGAGAAGAGGCGCAGAAAATAGCAGACACGCTAGAGGAGCTCCTAAGCATGATCACGAGAGCCTAGCACTGAACCTGGAAAAGTCTCAAGCCTTTGCAACAAAGCACTGTGAAGGTGTTATGATCAGGCTTCAGCCTCCCCATGTTAGCTTATAGTCTAAGCTAAGTGTATCATGCCGATTATATTTTATAGGGTTAGTGTAGCTTCATATTTCTGGAGGGTGGTTTGGGGTGGTCTATAAGTGGTTTCCGCCTAGAGATCTAGTTTACTCTAGTAACGTGTATGGGTTTATGGAGAGGTTTGGTTTTAAGAGTTATGGTGAGCTTGTTAGGAGGAGTGTTGAGGATATTAAGTGGTTTTGGGGTGGGCTTCCCGAGTGGCTTGGTGTCGAATGGTTTAGGGAGCCCCGGGAGGTTGTAGATGTTTCTGGAGGCGTTGAGTGGGCTCGGTGGTATAGGGGTGGCTTGATGAACCTGGCTTATAACGTTGTTGATAGGCCTGTCAAGATGGGTCTTGGGGGTAAGGAGGCTTTCACGTGGGTTGGCGAGGATGGTAGTGTTAGAAAATATACTTATTTGGAGTTTAAGGGTGAGGTTGATAGGGTAGCCTCCTTCCTTAGGGATATTGGCGTTAGGAGGGGCGAGGTTATCTCCATATATGCGCCTATGACCCCGGAGTCTATAGCTGTAATGCTCGCCACTATTAAGGTGGGGGCTATAGCTAGCCCCATATTCTCCGGGTTCGCTCCCCCCGCTGTCGCCGAGAGACTTGTACTGGCAGGTTCTAGGGTGCTCTTCACGCTCGACGGCTACTATAGGAGGGGTAGCGTTGTGAACCTTAAGGCTAGCGCTGATGAGGCTGTCGGAATCGCGGAGTCTATGGGTAACAAGGTTGAATACGTGGTAGTGGCTAGGAGGGCTGGGATAGAGGTGCCGTGGGTTGATGGGAGGGACTACTGGTATCATGATGTGGTTAAGGGTAGGAGGATCCCCCAGGAGGCTGAGGAGATGGATCCGGAGGAGCCAGCCCTCCTACTGTTCACTTCCGGGACAACTGGGAGGCCTAAGGGGGCTGTAATAAGCCATGCTGGAGCCCTACTACAGCCCTCTAAAGAGCACTATTTCAACCTAGACATTAAGCCTGCTTCCAGCGACAAGCTTTGGTGGGTTACTGATATAGGGTGGATGATGGGGCCCTGGCAGGTTATAGGAGCCCAGTTCCTGGGGGCCAGCCATCTAATGGTTGAGGGGGCTATAGACCACCCTGAGAGGGGCAGGGCTTGGAGGCTCATAGAGGAGTTTAAGGTGACCCACTTCGGCTTCGCAGCTACAGTGGCTAGAATGCTCAGGAAGGTGGCGTCAGACCTCGTGGGCGAGTATGACCTTTCAAGCGTTAGAGCCTTCGGAAACACTGGGGAGCCTATAGATCAGCCTACCTGGATGTGGGTTATGAGGGATGTGGGGGAGGAGAGGAGGCCTATGATAAACCTTAGCGGTGGAACAGAAATATTCGGGTGCTTCCTACTACCATCTCCAGTAGTCCCGCTGAAACCCTCAACACTATGGGGCCCGGGCCTCGGCATGGATATAGACGTGTTCGACGACTATGGGAGGCCTGTAAGGGGTGAGAGGGGCTATCTAGTGGCTAAGAAGCCCGCCCCCAGCATGACCCGGGGCCTCTGGAAGGAGCCTGAGAGGTATATAGAGGTTTACTGGAGTAGGTTCCCCGGAGTCTGGTATCATGGAGACTACGCTCTAATAGATGAGGAAGGCTTCTGGTACCTCCTAGGCAGGGCTGACGATGTGATAAAAGTTGCGGGCAAGAGGATAGGCTCGGCGGAGCTGGAAGCAGCGTTAACAAGCCACCCAGACATAGCTGAAGCCGCATGCATAGGGATGCCGCACGAGGTTAAAGGGGAAGTGATAGTGTGCCTTGCAACGCCAAAGAGGCGGGTGGAGGATAGGGAAAAGCTAGCCCTCGAAACCTTCAAGATTATGGTGGAGAAGCTGGGAAAACCTTTCGCCCCGGAGAAAATAGTCATAGTAGACGAGCTGCCTAGAACGAGGAGCGGGAAAATAACAAGGAGGGTCATAAGAGACCTTGCTAGGGGGGAGGAGCCCAAGGAACTTAGCGTCCTAGAAAACCCCGAGTCCATAGAGAAGCTGAAGCCTGTAATAGAAGAGATTAAGAGGGAAGTAACGTAAACCCCGGCTTTCAGGGCGCACGCTAGTATGCTCTACGCCACACTAGGCCCCTAGAGAGTAGAAAGTTTACGAGAAACCCTAGTACTATGCCTGCCAGCTGCCCTAGGAGAGGGTTAACCCCTAGTAGGGTGTAGAAGGATCTCATAGTAGCATATTGGGTTGCAAGGCCGGCGAGAACGGACATGTGATAGCCTACGTATCTGGAAGTTGCACTCGCAAAACCCCCGCGGAACTTGTATTTGAAAGTCCAGAGCTCGTGCAGGGTATAGTTCCAGGCTACGCTAGCCTCTATTCCCGTGAGGCTTGCAATGTCTACTGGGGCTCCTAGGGAGAGGAGTAGAGCCATGACTCCTAGGTTCACCGGGATCCCCGTTAAGCCTATGAGGGCGAACCTCGCCATCCTAGAGATGCTCAGGACTTGGATAAGGTAGTCGATAGTGTCTCTGAAGCCGAGTTTACTGGAGCCTTTAAGCCTCCTCTCGAAAACATAGGGGACATCAACCACCTTAGCTTGAGGGTTGGCCGCGAGAATCTCAAGGAGGACTTTATAGCTAGCCCCATTAACCCCCTCGAGGCTAACACCTTTCTTAACCAGGAAAAACCCCGATATAGGGTCTCTAGTCCGCCTAGACTCCCCCACGAGAGTGTAAGCTAGGGCTAGAGCCCCAAGGCTCACAATCCTCCTCAAGAAACTCCACCCCCTAATACTGCCCCCAGGCGAATACCTAGAGGCTACCACTATGTCAGCATTATTCCTCAAAGCCTCCTCAACAAGCCTCGGAACGACCCCGAGAGGGTGTTGGAAGTCTGCATCCATAACTATAGAATAGTCGCTAGAACACCTCCCCAAACCCTCAACAATAGCAGACCCCAGCCCCCTAACGCCCACGCGCCTAACAAGTTTAACCCTAGAATCTCTAGCCGACTCCTCGAGGACAGCCCTCCAAGTCCCGTCGGGGCTATCATCATCGACAACTATGATCTCGAAGTCTCCGAAGCCTCTAGACTCGAGAACCTCTCTAAGCCCGCCTAACAACCCTCTTATATTCTCAACCTCGTTATACGTGGGGATAACAATGCAAACCCTAGGGGAACGCGTCAAAACCTAATACCTCACACAACTTCATGGAGCAGCGACCTAACCTCCTCCGGGACATCACTCTCATCTACCACTTTAAAAGCTAGGGGGGGCTCCTTAACCGCAGGACCCACGGGAATATACCTAGAAGAATCCTTGTCATCACGGCTCTTCAAAACCCTAACCTTAACGTAGAGGCCGTCCCGCCTCCTAACATAAACATACTTACCATGCTTACCTCCCATCCCAGCCACCTACAAGCTAATTAAATCTCGGGAGATTAAAAGCTCTTGGGGGAGACGTGGCCGCGGAATCCCGCCAAGTATATCTAAGTGCACTCATAAATTTATAAGAATATGAATATTACGTATTTAAACTTTAACTTGTAATAGTCTTGAGGGTGGTAATTCCGTGGGATATAACTATGCTGAGCCGTATTTATGCTTCGCCCTCTGCTATAAAGAGCCTTGCTCCCTTATTGGGGCTTTCAAGGGCGACAGCGAACATTATAACTCTATAGCAGCAAGAGTCTACAGGATTGGAGTTGAAAACGAGAACAGCGTCGGCATGTGGCTTAGGGTTAGTTTCAACGAGAGGGAGCAAGCTAAGAATGTCCTCCAAAGACTGAAAAAGAACCGTATGAGATCCAAGATCATCTATACGGCTAAAAACAACTTTGTAATCTATGTTAACCACCCTTCTCCCTGCTCAAACGAATGCCCCCTACTCAGGACTCCCCCCAAAGTCATGGTTAAAACAGCCATAATAACGGGGATGGGCATACTCTTTGAACTACTAAGTTTCAGTAAGAAACATATTGAGAGTTTCATGGCAGACTATAAGTGTAAAGCATTGGCTTGTGGAACCCTCAAAGAAGCCATGAAATACTTTTTAACCAGCAAGGAACAAGAAGCCTTATACCTAGCTTATTCCAGGGGTTACTATGATAGAAAACGTAAAACACGACTAAGAGAACTGGCAAAAGAGTTAAACATGTCAACATCTACTCTAAATGAAATACTGAGAAGTGCTGAGGGGAAAGTCATAGAGGCTTTCATAAAGCATGATTTACCGCATTTAATTTTCGAAAATATAGTCTTCAAGAAGCTTAAGAACGAGAAATTGCCGGAGAAAAGTAAAAGTGCCGCTAGGAAGTGAATTAGTTTTCATACAACTTTTCCGAACGCGTTCGGAGTTTAATATTTTATTATTAACTACTAATTAAATATATATGTGTGAGGTAAGCGTTGTATGAAGGGCGAGGCGAGTATAAGGTTAGGGCTTAACATTATATTGTTTGTCGTATCTACGATCGCCATGGCTCTTGGAACCCTTATAGGGACAAGTGGTGTTTGGAGCTACGCTACGAGAGGTCTGATTATACCTGAATGGATTAAAGTTAGTTTAACTGGTGGGCCACGCTACTGATAATCGCAGCTATACTGTTGCCTGGCCTACCTTTAGCCTCATGGTTTAAGATTCTTCTGATTATCGTTGCTTTAGTTGCGCCTTTCGTGTGGGCTTTCGGCTTTGCTGCCTACTATGCTCTTGGCGTTGGACCGTCTATGTATATTATGCCGTTAGCTGAGATAGCTCTCCTGCTAGTCTTGCTTAGGGTGGCCCTCGTAGCTTCTGGGATAAGAGTGCCGGGTATCACAGCTCCGGAAGCTAAACCTGGGAGGTTTGACGTTTTAAGTGATGTTACTGTGCCTTCTAGGATTTTCATTGTACCAACGATAGTTGCCGTGCTCGGAGTCTTAGTTGGGTTCTTCCTGGCAGCTGCTTTCAGAGCAGCTCATAAACCTATAGAGCCTGCTGCTCTGGTGCAGTTGCATACTCACACTATCTTAATCGCTGCTAGCTCTGTAATAATGCTTTTGGCGTTAAGAGCTATGAACGTTAATGAGCGCTTTTTCAACTTAGCCATTAGAATATCTCAGATAGCTGTCCCACTAGTATTCCTAGGGCTTCTAGCCTTCAACATTTTTAAACTCCACAGCATCGTCTGGGTTATCCCCTCCGCCATATACTTCATACTTCCCCTCTCAGTGTTCCTTACAGCTATAGGGTTAATATCGAGAGCTGGGGAGCCTTCACTAGCTTTCGCCCCGGCGACTAGAATGTCAATAGCGTTCGCCAGCCTAGTACTCATAGTGCTCATAGCCACTGGAGCGTACATAGCCTTGAAATGGGACACCAGCCCAGACGTCACCATAACGTTCAAACAGAAAGAATGGCCATTCGTAGGACCATACCCGGACCCAGCTATGGGATATCCCGGCACAGCCCCAGTTAGAAACACGCCTAGAGGCCTAGAAACCGCCCATTACAGCCCAGGAAGCTGGCTCCATGTAGCCATAGCATGGATTATAGCCCTAGCTTTGATAAGCAGAATCTTCTACCTCCTCGCAATAACAGTGCCCATAGCTCCATTCTTCAACGCCCTAGGCAGATACCTAGCATGGGCCCCACCTATAGGGCCTGCTGCTCCAGCACTAATGGTTCCAGACCCTCTATTCAAAGCAGCTCCCCCGGGTGCGGGAGCCCTACTATATGCCGGGCACCCGTTTAAAGCGTTCAACATAATAGCCCTCTTCATACTAGGAATAGCCCTACTCTACATAATGTCCAAGACTAAAGAAACGAGATAACCCCCCTTTAACTCTTAGTTTTCCCCTCTTTTTCCTTAGTAATTCCTTTCTCTTAGAAGTTCGCTGAGTACTTTAACAAGAATATTTGCCCCTGAATATTATCTCTTTCATACTCGGAGACTTCCAACCTAGGCTCAAGGATAGTGGGATCTCTATGGGCTAATAGGCGGCCTTCTAGCTTAAAGAATGGAGGTCCCATTTAAGGCTTACTCTGGGGGACTCTGAACGTTGTTCTCATCGTCCCTCAAGGGCTTTGAGGGGTGGACAAATGAATCTTGCTTAGAAACAAAGAAACAGTTTTAACTAATGTGGTCTAGGATCCTGGAAAGTCTCTCTTGCCGGCTGAAGCGTCCTTAAGCGTATAGTAGTGGGCGGATTCCTCAGGTATCTTCAGAGTCATTCTAGAATTTTGATTTTAAGTTTTTCTAGGAGCTCCCTATAGCCTTCATCCTCTACAAGTTTATCATAGGCTTCAGTGAGGCTCTTGGAGAGGGTCACGTATTCCCCCACGTATCTGACAGCATACTTAATGATTTCCTCGGTATTTTCAGGCTCGAGATATCCGTAGGCTGTGAGCTCTAGGAGGTCTAGGGGTGTTGGTATGAGCCTCTCAGCAACCTTCAACTCCTTAGCACCGTATTCTCTGTATGCTCTAACTGTCCAGCTGTAGCCGTCTGCCACGAGAACCCTAGTGTTCCCAACGTCAACTTTATACTTTGACGGCTGCCTAAACAGCTCCATCCACTCTTTCACGTCAACCTTGTTAAAGACTTTAGCCTTAACAACTAGAGCTGCAATCTTATAGCCCACTTCCTCAGAGTGCTCGTAGAAGTTGTCCGGGAGATAACATGAAACTGCTAGGTCTGGAAGTGCCTCGGCAAGCCTAGGGAGCTCTAGTAGGAGGCTGGACCAAACCCTAACCTGAGCCCTATTCATATATTTGAGGGCTATATCGAGAACTCTGCTGGAAGCTGTCACAGCCTCAAGACACAAGCTTGAGGGGAGGGGGAGGGCTATGCTATCATAGGACTCAGCAAGCCCCCATAATAACCTCACTAGCTTCAACACGCTCCTCTCAGTCACAGGGACTCCAACCACAACATCCAACTTGGGGCCCTCCACGGGTTTAAGCTCGTTACGAACTGTTAGCCTCGCCCCCCGCTAGCTTATCTAGGGGTATTAGGGTCTTATACCTTTTAAGGTCTTCGACCCCCCAACTATGTGAATGTCCAGGGGGATATGTGATGGCACCCCGGCTCTGTCAAGCTCCTCCATTATCCTAACCCTCAAGTTTACAGCCTCCTCGTAACTAGGCTCATGCTTCAGAGCGATAACAATATCTATGTCACTTAAAGCTGTAAGCCTCCCCTCAGCGGCACCCCCAGTTAGGTAAACCTGGGATTCGGGTGCAGCTCTCTTTATAGCCTCCCATATACTCTTGACATGTTCAGCCCACCTTGTCAACGCTTTGAAGGATAGGGAGGTCACGCTGGGAACACTCCCTCCTCTATCTTCTCGAGAAACCTTATTAGACTCTCGGCTGCATTAACAAGCTTCTTAGCCTGCTCCTCACTATACTCGAGGACCCCATACACAGACCTTATATGCCCCTCTTCAAGCTCCGCTAATACCCTCCTATTATTCCTGGAGTAATCTGCGATTTGAGCCGCCATTTCTTGGAGGCCTTTCTCCTCCAGGAGAGACGCTAAGAACCCGAGCAGAACCCTAATACTATGCCCCCTATACTCCTCCCCTGAGACTCTGAAGATCAAAGCTTTAATGTAGAGTCGTGCTGCATACTCAGCATTCAGAACAGCTAGGTCATACTCGCCCTCAGGAAGGGCCTCCTAGCCTGGCCGAGCATGGATAGAGCTCTCCTCCTTAAAATAATAGAGTACTCGCCGCTCACACATCCTCATCCCGCACTACCTAAGTTACACCGCCACACCTCTTAGAGAGTTCAGAAGTTCTTAGTCCTTAATATTACCACCAGCTCTTCACCAGAAAGTTAAATTGCCACATAAGTAATTTAAGACAACATACAAGATATGAAGGGCCCTCACGCCAGATGACAGGCTACTGTCTCCAGGGAGCTGGGAAAGTTTTAGGAGTTCGCTCTAATAAAAGTCTGCGAACTCCAGTAACATTATGATGCCTTAGGAGATAAACCTGTTATGAAACTTTCCCCCTTCGACTTCTTGGGAGTATTAGGGGATTGCTGTTTCCCCCTTTCTATTCTGCTATTCTAATTGACGCTTCTATATTGAGGGGTGGCACGTCTTCCTGGCTTATTCTCAGGTCTACTATGTATGGTTTGTCTGATTTTAGCATTTCATCTATGGCCTTATCTATCTCGTTATCATCTGTTACAGTGGTCCCGTCGGCTCCGAAGGCTTTGGCTAGCGCTTCAAACGATGGGTTTCCGAGGAGTGTCCCTATTATTCTGCCTCTTTTCTGTATTTTCTGTCTTAGGAGTAGGACTCTGTACGACATGTCGTTCACTACCACGACTTTCACTGGTATGTTTTCTCTGACGGCTGTTTCGAGCTCCTCTACTGTCATCATGAATTCTCCGTCGCCCACTACTGCTATGACTTCATGGTCTGGTAGGGCTAGCTTAGCTCCTATCGCTGCTGGGAACGCGTATCCCATTGCTGCTAGCCTTGTAGCTGCTAGGAATCTTCTCGCTCTCCTGATTTTTATGAAGTCGTATGTGTACACTATGTGAACCCCCTGGCCTCCAGTTATTAAGTGTTTGTCGGGCAGTTTCTCTCCTAGTCTCTTGAAGAATTTTGAGGGGTTAACGTAGCCTACGTATTTTCTTGAGAGGGCTTCTCCTATGGATGAGTTCCAGAGGTGTTTAAACTGGTCTACTTCAGAGTCCCAGGAGGGCTTGGAGAGTTTCACCCCTCTCGACCTTGAATATTCCACTAGAGCTTTTAGGGTCTCGTAGGGGTCGGCGTAAACTAGCTTAGAATAGTAGAAGGGTCTAGCCTCCACAACCCTACTCTCACTAACTACAACGATATCACCCCTAGGCACTATGTTATAGCCGTAAGTAGCAATGTCGTCGAGCTCGTCCCCGAGAACTAGGAGGAAGTCAGCCCCCTCCAACACCTTATCCGCGGGGAGGGAGCCCCCGCCGAAGCCCACCCTCCCGAGACACCTTGGATCGGCCTCGTCACACGAGCCCCTAGCATTGCCTGTAACTATTATGTAAGCTCCAGTCCTCCAGGCCAGCTCCGATAGTAGGGGCTCGACGCCGGGTAGCGCGACTTCGCCGCACGCTAGTATTGCCGGCTTCTCAGCTTTAACCATGTATTCTAGGATATCGCCTACATCCCTATCGCTCGGCTTAGCCGGCGCGGCCTCTAAGCCCTTGAGAGCATCTCTAGGGTTCGCGTCAACAGGGCGTCTCCACATCTCCTCTGGAACCTCAAGCATGACGGGGCCCCTAGGCTTAGACAATGCTAGCTGTATCATTTTAGCCATAGTATCTGGGAGCTCCTCTTCTTTCGAAAGCCTAGCAGCATACTTAGTTATGGGCTTCACAATGCCGACCTGGTTTACCTCGTGCATAGCGTCGGTCCCGTAAAGCCTCCTTTTAACGCCCCCAGACAAGAGTATGAGGGGTGTCCTGTCTTTGAACGCTATCCCTAAACTGATGATAGTGTTTAGGAACCCTGGACCCCCGTGAACAACGGCCGCTCCCAGGCCGCCTGCAGCCCTATACTCCGCGTCGGCCATGCTAACTGCAGACTGCTCGTGCCTTGTTGTTACAAGCCTTATACTGTCCCTATAGTCGTATAGTGTGTCCATGAAATCTAGAACGCTAGTCCCTATTATCCCGTAGATCCTCTTGACCCCTAGGAGTTTTAAAACTTCAATAATATAAGAGGATACCGTGTGCATTAACATTACACCCTAAACCGGCATGTTGACTACGTTTATAGGCTTCTCCCCTCTAAGGGCTCTCAAAACATTCTCTATAGTAACCTGGATTATCCTAGCCCTAGATTCTGTAGAAGCCCCTCCTATGTGGGGGGTCACGATCAAGTTCAAGTCGCCCCTAGCCGCAAGCTTTATGAGGGGGTGCTCCCTGCCCGGGGGCTCCCTACTATACACGTCGACAGCGGCGCCGGCTATCCACTTCTCCTCCAAGGCTCTAGCTAGAGCCTCCTCATCTACAACCTCCCCCCTTGCCGGGTTTATGAGGATAGCTGTGGGCTTCATGAGCCTAAGCTCCTTCTCCCCTATCATGCGCCTCGTCTCCGGGGTTAGGGGTACATGTAGCGATACTATGTCGCTTGTTCTCAAGAGTTTAGGTAGGGGGGCGTAATCTAGTCCGAGCTCTTTCTCCAAGCTCTCAAACCTAACCTTATCATAGTATATTATGTTAGCGTCGAAAGCCTTAACCCTCTTAGCAACCTCCCTCCCAATCCTACCTAAACCCACTATACCCCAAGTCTTACCTTGAACCTCAAAAGACCCCTTCTCCATTAGCTCCCACTGAGGCCACTCCCCCCTCCTAGTCCTTTCATGAGCCTCTAAAAGCCTGCGCAGCAAAGCTAAGGCTACCATAATAGTGTACTCGGCTACTGTAACAGCGTTAGCGCCGCCTATATTAGCAACGGGAACCCCCTTCTCGGCACACGCGTCTATATCTATGTGGTCGAACCCTGTGCTCGGCTGCGCTACAAGCCTAACCTTCTCCATAGCATAACACATTTCCCTCGTTATGGGAACCTCCATAGTGTAGTCCCCTATAATAACATCTGCAGACTTGAGGAGCGCGGAGAGCCTCTCCCAATCCCTCACATCGCGGAAGACAACAACATCAACATCCCTGTCTAGCATAGACCTGTAAGGGGCTATTAAGGCCTTTATAAGCTCTGCGGGTAGAGGGCTAAAACTAAGAACCATATATTTACCGGGGGCTTGGACCGGCAAACGCCCTCACCTTAAAAAATGGAGGTGTGAGAGTGTTTATAACTGTGCTATGGCTTGAGAACCCACTCCCTCAATACTCTGTCAGCGTGGAGTTCCATGTCGAACTCTATGTAGAAGCCTGTGAGGACCTCTTCAACTTTAATAGTGTCCAGGGGGTCTGATATTGTGCCCTGAAGTTTGACTTCAGCAGGGCCTACGAGAATCCTCTGGTTCCCGCCCATTATTATCTTAGCTCTCCATTGAACTAGCTGAGCTATTCCAGGGCTCTCTCTTAGGGGTGGGAGGGTTCTAATGGACATTAAGGGGATCTCTTCGGGGACTAGGGCTTTAATACCCTCAACATCCCCCTTCGCGACAGGCTTGAGGGATAATTCGAGCAGTTTAGATCCTCTGATGAGGACCCCTCTTATCAAGTCATCCCTCCACTCGAGTTTTATCCTGGCTAGTTTCTTAGGTGCTCCCAGGAGCTCCCTCCCTGAGGCTAGAGCCTGGTCGTTGGTCACATATATGTAGGGAATGTAGTATGCTAGGGGGAGCTCCTCAGTGGAAACCTGCACTGCTATTAAAGCTTCACGGTAAACTCCAACGTTAGAAGCTGGGTATTCTCCGATCCAGAAGGCTGCTAGGGGCTTCTCGGAGATGTTAACACCCTCAGGTAATATGGGGTCTACAGTCCCCCCGTCTACAGTAGCTGTAGCCACTAGAACTCTGCACCCATAGTAAACTATTGGGGTGCCCGTAGGGTATAGGGGGGCGTTTAAGGGGATACTATAGCCTTTAACCCCACCTTTAAGGACCAAGGCTCCTCACACCTCACTCAAAATCTTATCTGATATTGTAAGCCTATTTACCTCGTTGGTACCCTCATATATCTGGGTCAGCTTAGCGTCTCTCACAAGCTTCTCAACTATGAAATCCCTAGTATACCCGTAGCCCCCCATAATCTGCACAGCCTCGAGAGAAGCGTGGACAGCCACGTCGGAGGCGAACACTTTAGCCGCGCTCGAATCATCCATGGGCGGGGGGAACTCCGACTCGAGCCTTGAAACCACACTGTAAACTAGGGATTCGGCCGCAGCTATCATAATATACATGTTTGCAAGCTTCTCCCTCACTATCTGGTGCTCCGCTATCCTCCTACCCCCCTGGATCCTCGACTTGGCATAATTTAAGGCCTCCCTATACGCCCTCTTAGCTATGCCTAGGGCAATCCCGCCCACGGGGGCTCTAGAGTATGCTAGTGTTAACTGGACGGAATCCCAGCCTAGGCCCGGGGGGCACACCATGTGATCCTCCGGGACCCTCACACTTTCAAAGGCGAGCTCCCCCGTAGGGCTGCTCCTATGGCCCATCTTATCTATGACTGAGAATACTCTGAAGCCTTCAGCCTCCCGGGGCACCACGAAACAAGCCATAGACTCCACGCCCTTCAGCCTGTCCGTCAAAGCGAAGACCGTGACATAGTCTGCTATGGGCCCGTTAGATATGAAAATCTTCCTCCCACTTATAACCCAATACTCCCCCTCCCTCCTAGCATATGTTAGAAACTCTGGCTGGGGAGCTCCAGGCTCAAGCCTCTCATAGTCTGAGCCTGCAGTAGGCTCTGTTATGGCGAAAGCCCAAACCTGAGGCTCCCCCCTAGCGTCAGCCTCGGCGAAAGGCCTAAGCCACCTCTCCCCCACATCTCCCCGGCCCAGCATGTTAGCTATGACGGGTGGGAGTAAACCTAGCCACACAGCTCCAACTGTAGTCGCTAATCCTGCGTCGTGGAAAGCTAGGGCTTCGAGGGCTACTGTCGCTCCTAGAGTGAAGTAGCCTGAGCCCCCGAGATCTCCGGGTATGGGCATGCTTAGGAGCCTTATACTGCTAGACTCCCTTAGAATCCTCCTGATCTCCCCCATGACCTCTTCGTGGCTGGCCCTGTCAAGTTTTAGGAGTAAGTGTTCTCTGCTGGCGGCAAACTCTCTAACAACATTATATACGTTGAGGTATTCTGGGGGTAGAGGGTACCTGTGGGTTTTCAAAGAATTTCACCTGAAAACTATCACCTGCCTGTATGGAGCCTCGCCCCTGGCAAGCCTCTCTAAAGCTACGTTAACTTCTTCAAGCTTTATTTTAGCAGTTACATCCCAGTAGTTTATGAGGCCCCTGGAGGCCATGTCTGCCACGTTCGCCAGGTCCCTTATCGAGCCGTAGAGTACTGTTTTAATGTTTAGCTCGTTTAAAACCATTTTATGGATGGGTATCCTGGGCCCGTACTCAGAGCCTAGGCCTACTATGGTGTATACTCCTAGAGGGGATAGGAGGTCTATGTATGTTTCAATGGTCTTCTCTGTGCCGACAAAGTCTATTACAGCTTTGAAAGTTTGCCCCCCGGTAGCCTCCATGACAGCCCTCCTAACATCGGAGACTTCGGAGGCGTTTATGAGAACATCCCCCCTATGTAGTTTAACTATTTTAGCTGCAGACTCGACCTTATCCCTCCTAACGTCGACACCTACGATCCTAGCCCCTGCGAGGAGTCTCAGGAGTTGAAGCCCGAATATTCCCACCCCTCCAAGCCCAACTATGAGAACATAGTCTTCATCCTCAACGTCTTCAACAGTCTTCCTAACAGCCCTGTAAGCTGTGACGCCGGCATCCGCTAGGATCGCCGCCGCCTCTAGGTCTTGGAGGCCCCTAACTGGGACAATATACCTATAGTGTGGGACCAGCATGTACTCAGAGAACCCCCCATTATAGAGCGCTATGCCAGCCCCAGCCCTCAAACCACACAACTGGTATAAGCCCCTCTGAGCATACTTATCGTCCCTCTCACAGTAAGCCCAGTAAACTAGAACCTCCATCCCCGGCTCTATGTCCGGGGGCACGAGCTCCCCAACCTCCTCCACCACACCTGAAACCTCATGACCCATTATTAGGGGGAACGTTGGGGGCACGAGAGTCTCAAGCTCGCCCTTCCAGAGGTGGACATCGCTATGGCAAACTCCGCTACCCACAACCTTAACGAGCACCGAGGTTCCAGCAGCTTGAGGTTTAGGCACCTCCTCTATTTTCAACGGCTGATTATAGCCGTAAAGGACTGCAGCCTTCAAACCTACACACCGCCAACCCTCTGGGCTGCTTTAACCATCTCCATTGCCGCAGCAGCATACCTCAAAACAGCCGCCATGTCACCCTTCCTGAGGACTAGCTTTCTCTTAACAATAGCCGACACCGGAGATTCTTTCCCAGCTATAACGTCAAGCCAATCACTATACCTAGCAGCTATTATGAAGGGGGCGTCAACACCGCCAGCATCCTCGTAGAACGTGACACCCCTACACTCCCCATTATAAAGATCAGCGATAAACCCCGGGGTCCCGGAGGGGTATCGGGCCCTTAAACCCGGAGGGAGCTCGGTGACAACAAAGAGTATAGGCCAAACCCATCCCCTACCAAGCCTCTTATACTCAGGGGACTCGTTGAGAGCCCTACAATAACTCTCTGCCCACTCACGACTAGGGAATAGGATAGAACTCAAGGCTCTAACACCAAGCCTCCTTTAGTTTCGAGAGCTAATAAAAAACCCCAGTACACATGGAAAAATAAAAGATAGGGGTAGAGTATTGGGAGTGCGGATTTAGTGTAAAGCCTACCAGCGCCGGTAAATACACGGTTCCTGTTATTCGTTTGGAGGCCGTGAGGCCTGGGGGCTGAATCCTCTAGAATACTATGGGGCTCTTAGAGGGCTTGCTTTGAGGGTTTAAAGGTTTTAGGTGCTAAGAGTTTAATGGGATGATGTGAGAGTTTTCGGCTGAAATTGATGTGGCCCCGCATCACTGACCGTGTATTATTTAACTTCTAAAGTCTCATGTTATAGTGGTGGTTATTATTGAGGATCATCTATGCTTATGTTATAGCTGTGATCCTCCTAGCTTTAACGTTTTCCCTGGTATCTATTAATGTTGCTTTGGGCACTTATAGTAGCTGGGTTGGCTATAAGAGTCCTCTTATTGATGTTCTAGGGGGTGTTGAGCCTGTTAGAGTCGGTGGAGAACCTATAGCTGGGCATGTGGTTTTCATACTGCTTGATGGGCTGAGGGTTGATACTCTCATGGATCTGAGTGGTGCGGGCGGCGAGCTGGGGAAGCTTGTCTCTATGGGGGCGTTTTATCCTAGTGGTTTAGCTAACACACCCACATATTCTATTCCCGGCAGGGCGTCTATACTTACTGGGGCTCCCCCGGAGGTTAATGGGGTTCTTTCCAATGATTTCAAGGGGGTTCTGGGTGTTGATAGTATTGTTAGGGCTGCTAGGGATGCGGGGTTTAAGGTTATATGTGTTGGGGATAAGTCTATAGAGATGATGTTCTCAGATCTTATAGATGAGTGTTCTAGAGTCGATGAGGGGGGCGGCCACGGGGCTATATCCCTAGCTGAGGGTTTAAGGCTCTTCAAAAAATATTCTGGGGCCGGGCATAGGGTTTTCCTATGGGTTGGCGTCGCCGACATAGACATGGTCGGTCATTTGAGCGGCGGTAGTATGAGTTCAGAGTATAATGCTACAGTGGCTAACATTGGCAGGCTCGCGCTTAACTTCGTAGAGTCCCTGTCTGGGGAGGGTGCTCTCATAGTTTTGCTGACCGACCACGGTTTTAAGAGGGTGGGGCATCACGGCGGCCCGGAGCTTGAGGTTAGGAGGGTTTTCACCATATTCATAGGGCCCGGGGTTAAACCCGGAGTATATGACGTTAGCTACACCCATAACGATATAGCCCCCACAGTAGCTATGATCATGGGGTTGAGGATACCTGCACTGTCAATGGGCAAAGTCCTAGTTGAGGGGTTCGACATTCCCGGAGATAGGGTTAGGGAGTATAGTGTTGCCTCGAGGGAGCAGGCTTCAAGGGTTGTAGCTGCTATAGGTGAGGCTACTGGTGTGAGGCTTAGCCTTGATGATCCTTGGAGCTCCTACTCTGCTATAACCAGCTCTCTATACGGTGAGGGTGCGGGTTCGAGGCTCGCCCTAGTCTCGGCCCTAGCAATTCTAGTATTGGCGGGCCTCTACGCTTCTCTAAGGGTCCACCTCCTAGGCCCCAAGAGGCTCATAGCCTTGACTTTGGCGGGCCTCATAGTTTACGAGGCTGCATACTGGGTAGCCTACTCTCTAGCTAGGGGGCCTACGAGCCTCTCAGATGTGCTATCGCTAGGAGAGCTCCTTGACAAGGTGAGGATCTCGGCGGTCGCAGCCGGAGTGGTTCTAGCGGTTTTCCTAGGCTTTGTAGAGCTCACCCCCTTCAGGGTAGGCCTCTCGAGGATCCTAGTGCCTACTGTTACAGCGTCAGCCCTAGCTGTGATAGTTGGGCTTGCGCTCGCCGCCCCATTCTATGTTAGCTACGGCCACACAGTAAGGTTCCCGCCGCCAGATTGGAGTGGAGGGTTTATGTTCTTCGTCTACCTGGTGAAGGCTTCATTCACGGGCCTCATGGGGATGCCGTTAGCTGTGATCATTGTGGCGGCCTTCTCCCTTGTAGGCCTCTACATCTACAAGCTATCTAGGAAGGCTGGGGAGCTTGGAGCCTAGAGAGTATGATGTAGCCGTTATAGGGGCTGGGGTTATAGGACTCTTCATAGCCTACGAGCTGTCTAAATTCAACGTGTCAATAGTCGTTATCGAGAAGGAGGCTGAGCCCGGCTTCGGGGTCTCTAAGGGGCACGCCGGCGTAATACATGTGGTTCAGCCTCCATTCAACTCTCTTAAGAGTGTGCTGGCCGTATACGGCAACAAGCTTTACGATAAGGTTGCCGGGGAGCTTGGGGTCAGCATTGTGAGGCTCCCCGCGCTCCTAGTAGCCCGTTCGAGGACCCAACTAGCTCTACTCCCCATAGTCTACGCTCTCCTAAAGCTCGTCTACGGCTTTAGGGGCTTCAATGTTTCCCTCGTTAGAAATGGTAGGCTGAGGGAGCTCGAGCCTAACGTTGAAGGCTATGGTGCTGTCATGGTTGAAGGCTATGGTGTTATAGATTCTTTCGAGCTCATATACAGGCTTTACGACACTTGCAGGGCTAGGGGTGTGGAGTTCATGTTTGAGGCTGAAGCTAGAAATATTAGGGTTGAAGGCGAGCACATAGTTATAGAGACTTCAAGGGGCCCCGTTAAAGCTAAATACGCTGTTAACTCCGCAGGCCTCAACTCCGACATTCTAGCATCTAAGACTGGAGCCTCCGAGACCATAGAGCCCTCCCTAGGGGTTATGCTCGTCTTCGACAAGCTCCAGGCTAAAAGCATAGTAGCCCCCCTACCCTCACTAAAGCCGGCCAGGACCAAGGGCGGGGGCATAATACCTACAGTCTGGGGTAACACCATTTGGGGCCCGAGCTTCGCCCCCACAACTTCGCGCGAGAGCCGCGAAGTCCGGGCTGAAGACGTTGTAGAGGTGGTTAGGAGGTTTAAGGGGCTTGTAAAAGTTAAGGGGAGAATTATTAAAGCCTATGCGGGGGTTAGACCTTCAACCCCCCGCGGAGACTTCTCTATAAGCTACTCCCCCATAACCAGCAGGGTTATCAACCTTGTAGGTATAGAGTCCCCGGGGCTCACAGCAGCCCCCGCCATAGCCCTCATAGTCCTCCAAATGCTTAAAGCGGCCGGGCTGGGGCTGAGAAGAGCTAGAGGAGTCCCAGGAGCTCCGAGGGCTCTGAGTACTAGAGCTATGCTAGCTCAAGACCCTTCAAAAGCGACCGGCTATGATGGGGTCATAGTGTGCCAGTGTATGAAAGTAAGCCTGGCAGACGTGATCGAAGCGGTGAGGAGCGGGGCTTCAACACTAGATGGCATAATTTTCAGGACGAAACTGGGCATGGGCTCGTGCCAGGGGCAGCATTGCCTGGGCAGGGCTGTAGTTAGCGTGTTAAGACTCACGGGCCAAAGCCCGGGAAGCCTAACGAAGAGCGGTGGGGGCTCATGGCTCGTGGAGGAG
>JARJMZ020000020.1 GCA_029335875.2 Thermoprotei archaeon
GCTGAGAGGCTTGGGATCCGCGATGGCGACATAGTTGAACTGGAAGGCATAGATACAGGGGTTAAGGCTAGGGTGAGAGTTAAGGTGACTGAGAGGGTTAAAGAGGGGATTCTATTCGCATACGCTAACATGTGGGGTAGAAAGTCGAAACTCCTGCCAGAAGGTCATTTCGCAAAGGAAGGCATCAATCCTAACTCGTTCGCAAAAGGCTATGTGATCCCCGTAGTAGGAGGGGGAGCCTCTAATAATAGTGTGAAGGTGAAGAAGCTATGAGGATCGCGTTTGTATGGGATTCCCGTAGATGCATAGGATGTATGGCTTGTGTTATAGCGTGCGCCTCAGCAAACCACCCTGAGCTCATGAGGGAGGCTAAACCTAACCCACAATGGAACTGGCTTGGCGGCAACATAAGGGTTGTCACCAGAGAAACTGGTGGTAGGCCGGTCTTAAGGCTCGTATCATGCCAGCATTGTGAAAACCCGCCTTGCGTCCATGCCTGCCCTACGGGGGCTAGCTACATAGATAAACGGACAGGTTTCGTGAGTATTGACTATAACAAGTGTGTAGGGTGTAAGGCGTGTGTTGTGGCGTGCCCGTACGGGGCTAGATGGCTACACCCAGTAAACATGTTACCTGGAAAATGCCCTGGCGATTTCTGCTATGAAAACAAAATAGCGGTGTGCGCTGAAGTGTGCCCGGCGGGGGCTAGGATAACTGGGGACCTCGACGATCCCAACTCGCCAGTGAATGAAGCGCTGAGGAAGCATAAGACGGAGAGGATGCTAGAACACCTAGGCACAGAGCCTAAATGGTTCATAATCACGGGGTGATGTTAAATGGGGGAGGCTGCTAGAGCTTCTAAAAGGCTGGCTGCTCTCCTTGTTTTACTAGTTTTGATAATTATAGGCCTCGCCATGATAGTTTACGGCTTCACGAGGAAGGAGGTGCATGCTGTAAGCTGGGGGCTGTTAGTGGCGGCTTACGTTTATTTCGCCTTAATATCCGGGGGCGCTATAATACTTGAAGGCGTTCATACAATACTAGGCTATAAGGGGCCTAAGAGCGAGCTTGGCAGGATTTACAAGCTCGCCTTATGGTTTTCCATAGCTTCTGTAGTATGTGCCTGGCTCTTGATCGCGGCAGAGGTAACTAAGCCTTGGATTTTCTGGAAGATATTCACGGAGTTTAATGTGACTTCTAGAATAGCCTGGATGGTTCTACTATACGCTATATACGCTGTGATCCTAGTTATACAGTTAATAGTTATTATAAGGATTGCTAGTGGAGGCCTGGAGAAAGTAGAGCTCGCCTTAGCAGTGTTAGGAGTAATAGTTGCGGTAGCTCTCTACAGTAACTTAGCCCAGGTCTTCGGCACTATAGCGGCAGTGCCGGGCTGGTACGGGCCGCACCTGGCAGCGTACTTTATAGTGAGTGTTATCCTCCTAGGGGCCTCCGGCCAGGCGCTTTTCTCAATGCCCTATGCCTGGAGAGATGAGGAGCTTAAAAGATTCCTAGCAAGGTTCTACGGTCAGGTAATAGTTTTGGGAGTGCTCATACTAGCATTCCTAACAATATGGAACGTGATAACTGCATGGTACATGCCGGGGGTGTGGATAACCTATAGTGAAATAGTTACAGGCGCATATTCAACGATATTCTGGGTCGTAGTAGTGTTATTAGGCATAGTAGCAGTCTTAATATTAGCCTTATACGCTACACTTATGAAGAACGTAATAGCATTAATATTGGCAGCAGTGTTAGCGTTAATATCTGGGTTCGTGAACGTATACCTGCTTATAATAGTCCATCAGACGAAGTTGCCTGAAGTCCTTGGAGGACTCTTCAGGGTAGCCCCCCATCACATATCAACACCGGAAATCCTCATAGTACTTGGAGCCATCATAATATGGCCATCATTGTACGTATTCGGTCAAACACTACTGCCATTATTACCTGGGGAGAAGCCTAAGAGACTCTTCATATTCAAGTAACTAAAAGAGAGAATTTAATCTGAAAATTTAATCTCTTTTCTCTAGTCTCTCTCTAGACTTATTTATTAAATTAATTAATGAGTAGGTGGTATGTTTAGGCGGTAATATGCCCCATTACTTACTGAATTTAAAAAGTGATGGGGAGAGGTTAGTTTTGCCTATTTTATTCCTAGCTTGGGGTATATCTCTGTGTCTATCCTTTTCCTTGCCTCCCTGTATATTTCATCGTATAGGTTTCTCCCTTTCGAGTCTATGACTACTGTTAAAGGTCCTAAGTTCTCTACTTCCAGTATCCACATCGCATCCGGAATTCCCAGGTCTAGCCAGTGCACACCTACAACTCTTTTGACTTGAGATGCTTGTAGTGCTGCCGCTCCTCCAGGATATATAGTGTATACTGCCCCGTACTTTTTGCAGGCTTCAGCCGTCCTGGGTCCCATGCCCCCTTTCCCTATAACCATTCTCAGCCCTGTCTTTTCGATCATCTCATACTCGTAAACCTCCATTCTCGTGCTTGTTGTTGGCCCTATTACGACAACTTCCCACCTATCGTCAACTTTCTTCACTACAGGGCCTGCATGGTACAATACTAGGTCTTTCAAGTCTACCGGGAGCTTCTCTCCTCTAGCTAGTAGCTCTAAAGCCCTCCTATGGCCTGCGTCTCTTAAGGTTACGACTGTTCCTGTAACGTATACGATGTCGCCTATGTCGAGCTTCCTCACATCCTCCTCTGATAAGGGGGTCTTTAGGTTATACTCCGCCACATTAAGCCACCTCCTTAGTCATATGTGGATGTGTTAAATATTCAATCTTACCGTCGGGGTATATCCTCATAGAGGCTCTTCTTGCAGCCCAACAGTTTATAACTACAGCGACACTTAAAGTCGCAGGGTGCCTGGGGGCGTAGTCTACGTGGACGTCTAGGGCGGTAACTTTACCCCCCATCCCGTGAGCTCCGAAGCCTATTTCATTTATGGCTTTCAGGAGTTCTTCCTCGAACTTCGCGACCTCAGGGACCTCATGCCTCCGGCCTATGGGCCTCAAGAGCCCCTTATAGGCGAGTTTCATTGCCGTGCTCACGTTGGGGCCTATGCCTACGCTAACAACTATGGGGGGGCATGGTTGTGGCCCGGCCTCGTATACTGCTTCAATAACGTATTTCATAACGCCTTTAAGCCCCTCAGCTGGTATGAGGTTCTTAGCCCTGCCAATAACTTCGCTGCCCCCACCTTTAAGTAGGACGGTGACCTCAGCCGTATCGCTTCCCTCGATGAAGTCCCAGTCTATCCAGGGCATGTAACGTCCCGTGTTGTCCCCGGGGTTCCTGCCTGTAAACACGTCTATAGTGTTAGGCCTCAAAGGCACCCTCATAGTAGCCTCAACAGTAGCCCTCTTGAGGATAGAGGGTAAGAGACCTGTGAACGGGAACCTATCCCCGACAGCCACATGGAACATTACAACACCAGTATCCTGACATATAGGCAGCCTCCTCTCCCTAGCAACCCTAACATTGTCAAGCATAGCCCTGAGAAAACTCCTAGTACCAGGGTTATCCTCAACCTCATAAGCTCTCAGAAGAGCCTTCTCAACATCCTCAGGAAGCCACACGGCAGCCGCCTCTATAAGCTTCACAGTAGCCTCAAGAAGCTTCTTCTCCACATCGACAACGTTCATAGGGTAACACCAATTCTATATTGATAAATTTAAAATTTAAAAATTTACATCAAAAACTACCGGGAAAAACCCCCCTTACCAACCTGAACAGGCAAACACCCCCTATCTCATCTTTATCCCTGCTAATAGGAAACTGTTGAAGGGGTTAGCTTAATCCTCTTAAATGGCTTAAGGGTTTATGCGGCCCTGTCAGAGCTTAACGTTAGAGGCTTCCATCTAGTTTCGTCATTCAAATGTGATAGGCAGTATTTACGAAAATGGAGCTGTATGGATGAAATGTTCTTAAGGCTTCTCTCGCCCATTAAAACTTTAAGTATTTAATCTGTTTAGATCTTCAATATATTAAGCACATCCTCTCTTTTTGTTCTCTTTTAAGATTCCCATGGGCTTGCGATCGCTGGAGAATGCTCATTTACCCTATAGTCTAACATCGCCTCGCGTGGAAGGCGGAAACTTGTAGTTCGCTCTTATTTAGATTTTCAGAGTGACGATTAACTGTCTAAAGCGGAAGTGTTTGCAGGGCTTTAGTAGCGTGTTTAAACTTCCCATGGCCATTTCTCTGAGGCTGCTAAGGCTATAGCTATAAAAGTTCCGCCTAGTAGGTGGTTTAAGTTATACCCTTTGCTTCTTAAACTCCTATCTAATTTTAATGCTTCAACTATGTTAGTAATGTCTAGTTTCTCCAGCTCCCTCAATCCTTTCTCGATAGCTATCGCAGTGTAAGATTTTATGGCTGCCAACGTCATACTCTTCTCTGAGGCTGCAATCTTAGAGTATTCCAGTAGTTTATCGAGTTTTCTAGAATTAAGCCAAAACCCTGAGTCAGCCTCCCCCAGGATCTCATAGAGGTCTCCCAATGTTAAGGCTTCCAACCTAATTTTAGTCCTAGTTACCCCCCTCTTATCCAGGAGGCTCAAGTGCTCAGTACTAGATACAGCTTCAAGCCCCTCTAGTAGTTTCAAGGAGTCTTCGAGGGAGCTCCTATATAATATCAGCGTCGTGGAGCTTCTCAAGGCCCCCCTAAGCCCCCTACCCTGCCTGTCAGCGAATCCTTTCAACGTTGATAGTGTTAGAGCCGCCGCTACGAGCCCTGATAGGGGTTTTAAGCCTGAACTTCTATATGCTTCCCTTAGGGCTTCTAATACGAGCTCTCCTAAACCAATCTTCTGGATAGTGAGCTCGCCATCGGCCAAAAGCCTCCCCCTCTCGTAGGAATCATCAATGTAATTTAAGATTATGACTGCCTCTACAAGCCTTTTCTCAAACTCGAAACCTGGCACAAGCCTTGTTAAGGCCCCAGGCTTTACCGGGGCTGACAGTGTAACCATTAGTGACACCTTTAAAGGTATAGTTTCCCGCAAGACGTTAACCCCCGGGTTTTAAAGGTTGGGACTAATAATTTAACTGGGGCTCCGAATGTATAGGGTTACTTTGAAAGCTCTAACTCCAGAGCCTCAGCTAACATCTATAGTGTTAAGGGCTCTAACAGGGTCTCTTAAGTCTTCAGGTTGCACTTTGATAGAGAGGCCTTCTTGGATTCTTGCAAGCTGCGGGGATAATGTTCTAGTTAAGGCTTTCATGCACATGGCCCCCGCGCCTAGGGAGATATTGGCTGGTATTGAGAGCTCTGTTATCATAATTGTTGAGAGCCCTAGAGCTCCAGATGCTATTAAGGCTGTGAGCATAGTCATGGGGGCCCTTGAGGGTGTTAGTGTAGGTGTTGTCATGGAGCAAATTTAATAATAGTACATGTAGGCATACCTGGCCATGGCGAGCTTCCTCTTATCAGCGAATAGTTTTGCTAACAGTAGCCCCGCAATAAAACCGCCTATATGAGCCCAGAAAGCTACGCCCGCGCTTATCCCCGCCGCCGCTATCATTAGCCCCATGAGGAGCTGGTAGAGGAACCAGAAACCTATGTATACTATAGCTGGAAGGCTCAGGGACATGGGGATCCAGCCCCAGAAAGCTACAACGCGCACTCTACCCCAAGGGAATAATACTAGGTAGGCTCCGAGAACTCCTGAGATAGCTCCTGAAGCCCCCACTGCCGGCACTATAAGAGAGGATGGGTCGAACATTAGAGCGTAAAGAGTGTGGATTAGAGAGGCTACTAGGCCCGAGACTATGTAGAAAACGATATACCTCAGCCTCCCCATAACTACCTCAACATTATCCCCAAAAACATACAGATACAACATGTTGCCGAGCAGGTGCACTAGGTTGCCGTGAAGGAACATTGACGTTAAGAGCGTGTAAAGCCTCTCCCCCCTCAGAAAATATGCTGGTATGAAGCCTAAAGTCCATATAACCTCATAGAAACTCCTAGCCCCGGGGGCTAGAAGCCACGGCGTTAAGATGCTTAGAAAGAATAGTATAATATTTAACATTATTAAGGTTAAATTGACTAAAGGCGGGCCTCCAAGCCTGGGACTCTCATCCCCTACAGGTATGCCCATGGGAATCTAAACCTCCAAGGATCTATATAAATTAAAATGATTTAAAGCTTAAAAACGCCATAGTATCGAGAGGGTGAGGCAATACGACTAGACTGAGTCACAACATAGGCAAGATTAGAGCTTTCATAGAGTTAACTAAGCCTAGACAGATGGCCCTCTTACTCTTAACAATGTACGGCTCATACATAGTGGCCGGAGGACCTCTAGACCCGATACTCTTGGCTAAACTGACAATAATGGGGGTAACCTCTGTAGGTGGGGTGACAGCCCTCAACATGTATCTTGATAGTGACGTGGACGCTCTCATGAAGAGGACTCGCAGGAGGCCATTACCCTCTGGGAGGTTAACTGTTACAGAGGCTCTAGCGGGCATAGCTATAATGCTCTTAGTAGGCGTCACTACGGCGGCCGCCATAAACGTTTATGTCCTCTTCACTGTACTGGCTGGGTTATACTTCGATATCATAGGCTATACTGAGCTTACTAAGAGGTTTACCCCCCTCAACATATTCTTAGGTAGCATAGCTGGGGCCATGCCCGCCCTCGGAGGCTGGGCTGCAGGGGCAGGCTCTATAGGATTGCCCGGTATCATGTTAGCAGGCGTAGTTTTCACATGGCAACCTCTCCATGTGTGGTTTCTAGCTTATTTCCTTGAGGACGATTATAGGATGGCTAAAGTGCCTATGGCCTCCTTATACTACGGTCCCCGACTATTCTCCGTTATGGTTGCTTCCTCTCTAACCCTCATGGCTCTCCTTATCCTAGCTTTCATTTATCTAACGGGGCGCGGCTATGTTAGCGCCGCCGTCTCACTCATATTAATAGTTTTAGCTATACTTAGAGTTTTCTCTTTCGCCAGCACGCCCTCCAGAGGTGAGGCTTTTAGAATATTCAAGTTAGCTACGCCAGTCTTAGCTGTAGTCTACATACTACTCCCCCTAGAATTCCTCGTGAAAGTCTATGTTGGGATCCCCCCAATCTAGGTGGCCTAGAATGTATGGGTGTCGAGGGCATAGAGTTGCCGGGTGTCTGAGTATAGCTGTCTCAGGCCTCCTAGCTCTGTCTTCGCTATTGAACTTTGAAATTCAACCTTTCACCTTATCCCTCTCCCTTATAGCTATATCCCTGCCGGCCCTCCTAATCCTCTCAAGCTCCCCTCTCATAGGTTTCTCCATAATTTTAACAGTCTTGGCGGTTCTCATACTAAACATTCTAGGGTTAACCCCCGCTATAAGCCTAGTGGCCCTTCTACCATCTCTCATTGAGACAATAAAGTCTAGGCGCCTAGAGCATTTAATTGCGGGTTTAGCCATAGTTCTGGCCCTTTCTTATGTATGGTTTAAAGAGCCCCTAACCCTATCAGCCTACATAGTAACATACGCTCTACTAGCCTCAATATTAACCAGGAGATTACATCCCCTAGTCTTAGCATTAGGAGCTTTAACCCCCCTGCTGGGAGGGGGTTTCACAGCTCTAATATCAGCCATTATAGTAGCATCATTAGCCATAGCCGCCGGGGGCCTAATAGAGAATATAGGATGCCCGTTTAAGAGCGATGCGAGACTAGTTTATATAGGCGCTTTAACCGCGAGCGTAGCCATAGTAGCCGTCATAGTGGCTGGGTATTCAGTCATTTTCTACGGATACTGGCTCTTAGGGTTCCTTCTAGTCTTATCGGGACTTCTAGTCCCTACGAGTAAGTAGGGTAATGTTACATACTCTTA
Organism: Thermoprotei archaeon; assembly: GCA_029335875.2. GTDB lineage: Archaea > Thermoproteota > Thermoprotei_A > Sulfolobales > Acidilobaceae > DSZV01. The sequence continues at coordinate 7,849 of JARJMZ020000020.1, forward strand.
GCTTCCCGTTTCGAGGATCTTAAAGTATAGTCTCCTCTTGGGAGTCTCTCTTATCCTAAGGTCCTTAATGTCAAAGCTGGGAGTTGAAGGTTTAAGTCTTCCAGTTTTCACTGTATAAAGGTAGTAGGGTCTTCTCATAGTGTTAGCTTCTAGTAGCGCCCCCATGACCTTCTTCACAGCTTCATCTCTACTTTTAGCCTCCCTTATAGCCTTAACTATGTTAATCCTCTCACCCCGCCAATTTATACACGGACTTAGGTTACCTGAAGCGTCCAGCCTTAGCCTGTCACATCCAGCGCAGAATATCGGGTTCCCATGGGAACTCACTACCTCCACTAAGGCACCGTTAGGAAGCTCATATATGGGCCTATTATGTAGGCTCCTCCACCTCACTTTAGCCCCCATAGCCTTAAACATCTCCTCAACAACGGCCAGCGGGAATTTGTGGCTTTCAAGGAGCTTAGCACCTAAACCTACAGGAATAAGCTCTATTAGCTGTAGAGTGGCGCCCATGTTTCTAGCGAACTCTACCAAGTCGAATATCTCATCATCATTAACACCCTTAAGTATTAGAGCGTTAATTTTAACCCTAAGCCCCGACTCTACAGCAACCTTAACGCCCCTAACACCCCTCTCAAGCCCGTCAACCCCCGTTATGAACCTATACTTATCCCTCCTAAGACTGTGAATGGAAACGTTAACCCTCTTGAGGCCAGCATCGGCAAGACTGCGGGCGCGAACGTCGAGGAAGAACCCGTTAGTAGTCATAGATATGTCAGACCCGGGGGCTGAAGAGCTTATAGACCCCACAATATCGACGATATCCTTCCTAACTAGGGGCTCGCCTCCCGTAATCTTAAAACTAGATATGCCAAGCTTGTAAGCAGCTTCAGCGATAACCCCGTAATCCTCAGGCGACAGGAGGGGGGGCTTCAAGCCCGGCCTTAAAGGAGCCCCAAGAGGGTCGCCTTCTAAATGGCAGAAGAAACATCTATAATTACACTCTGCAGTAACCAGAATTCTAAGGCTTTTAAGAGGCCTACCATAAGCGTCCCTCACCAGGACCTGCAAGGCTTATACGCCCTACCAGATTACCGGTGCACCATTAAGGTATAAATATTTTGATTATAAACAGCTAATTATACTCCAGCCTCAACAGGCCAATGAAAAGCTAAACCCACAATAACGTGTGACCCCCACAAAAGAGGTGCTAACGGGCGAAGGGGGATATCCACTATGCTAATAGCACTCTTAAAGTTAAAAGCAGGGTTCAAGGTCTGCAGGGGCCCCCACGTATCTCCTAGCTCTCTCCCCAGTCTTGTATATTATTATGTTGTTGCCGAGGAGCCCCGTTACCGGGTCTCCTACGAGTATTCCGGCATCTGCTAGAGCCATTTCAAGCTCTACATCCTCAAGGTCAATAATTGAAGCTATCCTAAACGTTAACGCGTTAAGCTTCTTAATCATCAAACTCTCTATTTTAAGGTATTTCTCTAAAACCCCCGCATATCTCTTATATATGTAGTTTAGGGTTTCAACCCCGTGGAAAACAGCTATATCAGGACTCTCAGAGCTGAGAAGTCCTATCTCAACACTGAAGATAGCTTCGGGGCTTATCTCTGCCGGGTTTAAAGCTACCACGTTAAACCTCCCGGGCAGGTCTGGGCGGCCTAGTTTTTCGGAGATTTTCCATAAAGCTTCCCTAACCTCATCTTCCAAACTCTTATATGTTATCATCAATATTTTAGCGTTATTCTTTAAACCTACCTCAGATATCCACTTAAGTATACTATCGAGGGGCATTCTGTAAGGCGGCCCCGCTAGCAGGACTATGTCCCCGGAGTGTAGCTCACCGAGGACTTCTTCCAGGATCTTACACTCTAGCTTAAAGGGCTTCCTCGACTTCCATGAAGCGCTGAGAGTTTCAAGCTTTGGAGGCGCTAAAATCACTATACCCCCGGGAGCTTTTATAGCGAATGGGAACTCAGCCGCCTCCAGGGGGGCTCCCCTAAGTTTTCTAATCTCTATTTTCCTTGAGAGGAGACCGTATTCCGGCTCGTGCTTCAATATTATTATGCCGTCAGCTATGAACTCTATATCGCCACTGTTCTCTATCACCGTTTTACCTAGGGGTATCTCAGCTATCAGGATTATGAGCCCTTTAACGTCGAACGCCACATTGTAGAAGTAGTTCTGTATCAAAGCTCTCCTCCTAGCATCGTTCGCTATAACCTTAGCTATGGGCGTTATACTATCTATGACGATGATCTGAGGTCTAAACTCGAGGATTAAGCTGTTAAGGGCCTCAAGGAAGCCGTCTAAAGCCTCCTCACTACTAATTAAAGGTAGCCTAGCGAACCTGAAGCGGTCGGACACTATTAAAGGCTCAAAGTTGAAGCCGAACCTCACCATGAACTTCAAGAACTTCTCCTCGCTCTCCTGAGTGCTCACTATCAGGCATTTCTTACCTTTAACAGCATTACTATAACATATCTGGGCTGCTAGCGTGGTCTTCCCCGACCCTGGGTGGCCGGCTATAGCTATCAAAGTCCCCGGGACTAGGATTCTGGGATAGTACTCGTCTAAACCTTCGACCCCAAAGTCGAAAGCTATCTCCTCATACTTTGTGCTGCCCAATATTTTATACCCACTTTAAAACTATTGCGATTCCGGAAATATATACTTTTAGCTAAACGCTCACATCAACTAGGATAGGCTTCACTCTCTAGACTAATGCTTTTAAATGTATGCCGGCCATAATTAGTCTGGTAGTGAGTTTTGAGTGTTAGGCTCGACCTTCTGAAAAAGCCTCATGTTAGAGAAGCTAGGCTTTGGAGGCCGGTTGAAGGTAGGGGTGGGTGGGTTGAATGCTACTTGTGCCATAGACGCTGCTTGATAGCCCCCGGCAAGTATGGTGTTTGCGGCGTTAAACTCAACGTTGACGGGAAACTCTACACTCTAGTCTACGGTCTTTTAACAGCCGTCAACATAGACCCTATAGAGAAGAAGCCTTTAATGCACTTCTACCCGGCTAGCAGCGTTCTAAGCATATCCACAGTAGGCTGCAACTTTTTCTGCAGATTCTGCCAAAACTGGGAGATAAGCCAGAGCAGGCTTGAGAAGGGGCTCGCAGGAGTTCAGTTTACGAGTGAGAGGTTAGTCGAGCTCGCCACCGCTTACGACGCTCAGGGAATAACGTACACTTACAACGAGCCTACAGTGTTCTACGAGTTCTTAGAGGATACAGCTAAACTAGCCCATAAGAGGGGTTTATTCAACACTATGGTAACAAACGGGTATATGACAACGGAAGCTGTAGACCAGCTAGGCAATCTCATAGACGCTGCCACTGTAGACTTTAAAGGAGGGGGTAGTAAGGAGTTCTACGATAAACTCTTGAACGTGAGAGACCCGGAGCTCATATATGAGACGCTGATAGCGATGAGAGATAAAGGCTGGTGGATAGAAGTAACAAACCTAGTAGTCCCCAAGTATGGAGATGATGAAGGCCACATAAGGAAAATGGCCAAGTGGATACTAGAAAACCTAGGCCCTGAAACACCCTTCCACCTCTTAAGATTCCACCCAGACTATAAGCTTACAGATGTGCCATGGACTCCAATAGCTACACTAGAGAAGCTAGCTAAAGCAGCCATGGAGGAAGGGCTCAAACACGTATACATAGGCAACGTCCCAGGACACCCACTAGAGCACACATACTGTCCAGAGTGTGGCTACAAGCTCATAGAAAGATATGGGTTCATAGTTACAGGGTACAGGATAACTAGAGAAGGTAAATGCCCCAAATGCGGTCATAAAATAAACATAAAGGGGCACTACATCGGAAAATCAACAGGATACCCAATACCAGTATATTGGTAATTTAAAGTATACTTAAAGTATAAACCACTATAGGCCCCCTAAGGCTCATTAGGCCTTACTCTCAGGCCCGCTGGAGTGTTTGCCGTAGCCTTCCCCCATCATTAACCCCATACAGAAGAGTCTCATACGCCCTTTACTGAGAGGATTAACTTTTCACAGCCTTCGGGGAGCGCTTAGCCCCTGGGGAAGCTCCTCTCCCCCTAACATCACTCCTATTACAATGTTAATATTTTATCAACCCTTACAAAATAGCTTGTAGCTTAGAAGGTTTGATCTTAAACTTCAAGTACTCATAGGATAAATAAAGGTTTAATAGGTTAAATCGCAATAACCTCAAGAGGGTTTGGGCCCGTAGCTCAGCCAGGATAGAGCGCCGGCCTCCTAAGCCGGCGGTCGGGGGTTCAAATCCCCCCGGGCCCGCCACATAGTTTTGAGGGGCTCCTAGTTAGGTGGGGAGGATTTATTTTAGAATATAGCATTAAAATATTTAAGGTGCACCATGCTTTTCCTTAGGATCGGTGGCCTCAGTTGGCTAAAGTTTATAGATGGCTAGCCAAACCCTATAGGGCTCTTTTGGCTTTAGTAGCTTTAGGGCTTCTAGTCTTTCTAGTTACAGCTTTATGGTGGGGTGCCCAGCGACATGAATATATTACTATAGGTTCAGGGATCAAACTATACAACTTAGGCGTTAAGGACGTGATAGAGGGGTTTAAGAACTCCTCGAACGTGGATATCAGGGTTATCCTTAGGAACACTGGGGACCTTATGAGGCTTCTCTCAGACGGCTCAATATGCTTTGCCTTCACAGCCTCCCCCTACCTGGAGTCTCTTTATTTGTCTAAAGGTGTCATAGAGTGGCACGGCGTATTTGCCTACTCATATCTCATCGTAGCGGGTCCTTCTGATGACCCCGCTAATGTTAGTGGAGCTCGTAGTCTAATGGATGCTTTCAAAAGGATTTACATGGCTGGAGAGGAGGGTAAAGCTAGATTCATTAGTCGAGGAGATTTATCAGCAGAGCATGTCAGAGAAATGTTAACGTGGAACTTAACAGGATTCGATCCAAGAGGTAGAGCTTGGTATATAAGGACAGCGCAGGGGCCTGTCCAGACAGCTCTTATAGCTGAGAATATGAGAGCTTACCTGTTAATGGATGAAGGCACATATATAGCCTTGAACGTTCAGGATAAAATTAGGGACCTCAAAATACTTTATGCCAACTCGAGCGACCCCCTAAACCTGTTTGTAGCTTCAATGGTTTCCTCTAAAAACGACGCCTGTAAAAGTCTCAGAGCGTTTATCTTAGAGCTCCGAGAATATGTCATGGGGCCCGGCCAAGCTATAATAGAAGAGAAGTATTCGCCTCAAGGCCTCCTCTATCCGGCTAAGGGTAAAGAGAGAGAATTGAGGGAGGCTTGGGAGTCCCTATCAAAGATTGGCGGGTGACGTAGGAGTGCCCGAACCTCTCCATGCCGTGATTCTTAGGAGCATATATGTCTCGTCAATGGCGGCCCTCCTGGCCTTTATAGTTGGGTCGTTCATTGTTATCATCCTTCTGAGGATGCCGGCGAGGGTTTCACGTAATGTTCTAAGCGTTTTTGAGGGTTTAGTGGGTATTCCGCCTATAGTGGTAGGTGTTTTCGTGTACATGTTAGTATATCCGGGCGGCCCTCTAGGCCCTTTAAAGCTTCTCTACACGCCAACAGCTATGATAATAGGGGAGTTTCTTGTTGCCCTACCCCTAGCTGTAGCCTTCACCTACCGCCCCCTCGAAAGTTTATGGCGAGAATTGGCGGAGCTCGTAGAGTCCCTGGGGGCCCCCAGGTTTAAGGCTGTCCTGCTCGTTCTAAGAGAGTCGCCCCCCATACTACTCACAACCTACATCATATCGTTTTCTAGATCTATAGGGGAGCTTGGGGTGGCCTTAATAGTTGGAGGCGGTATTGATGGTGTTACTAACGTTATGACAACAGCTATAGCCCTCGAAACTTCACTAGGAAACTATGAGGTAGCCTTAAAGCTCGGGATAGTACTAGTATCAATAGCTGTGAGCCTAATAATAGCTCTAAGACTTGCAGGGGCCAAGATAGTTGAGGCCGTCTAACATGGGGGTGGTTAGTTTCGTGGATGTGAAGTTGGAAGATGTCTGGTACACTTATGACGGTGTTAACTATGCCTTAAGCTCTGTGGGTATGGAGTTTAACGGTAGCGGCCTATACCTAGTAACGGGGCCTAACGGTTCCGGGAAGACTACACTATTAAAGGTATTAGCTCTCATCCATAAACCTTCAAAGGGTAGAATTCTAATTAACGGTGTAAACCCATGGAGTCGGGGGTTGACAGACTCTATAAGGAGTAGCTTAGCCTACGTTCACGATAAACCTTTAATAGTTAAAGGTGATGTCGACTACAATATAAGCTTAGGCTTAAGACTCAAAAACTTGGAGGTAGCTGAGGGCTCTATAGGCTACTATATTGAAAGATATGGCCTCTCAGAGTTTAGAAAGCGGGATGCCAGGTCTCTAAGCGCCGGGAATAGGAGGATAGTCTCGATTTTAAGGGCTTTAATATTAAAGCCTAAAATGCTGATAATCGATGAACCCTTCAACCACCTAGACGTAAAGAAAGTGGAGCTCCTCATAGAGGATCTGAGGGAACTATCCCGCAACACTACAATAGTAATGTCAACACATTACCTCTACAAGGAAATCCTAGAGTGTGCTAAAGAGAGATATGAAATAATAGCCGGGAGGCTGAGAAAGCTTTAAAGCAGAGAAACAAGAGTTTACCTCACGTGGAAGCACCTCCCACGGGGCGAAGGGGGCCTAAGCTATGGGGGAAAGGCCTATATGGGAGACCGGGATCCCTCCATGGCTTTACTCAAGGCTTTTCGTAAGCTGGAGGCGTGTTAATAGGGAGGTTGAAGTGCTCGAGAGGGTGTTCAAAAAGTTCGGGGCTAAACGCCTCGTAGAGTTTGGCTGTGGCGTTGGGAGGCACGGGTATCTCATGTCTAAGAGGGGGTTCGAAGTGCTCCTAACAGATGCGGTGGACTGGAGATTTGGTGCTGCTAGAAAGCTCCCCTTCAGAGAATATGATGTGTTGAGGGGGGGTGATATAGGGTTTTTCGATGGAGGCTACGCTATGGGGCTCATAATAATATTGACTTACCGGGACATGGTGAAAGCCCTGGGGAACATTAAAAGACTAATAGTTGAGGGGGGTCCCTTCGTTTTCGACTATAACTTCACAACATACAATGAACCTAGAGAGGTAAACGTTAAAGTGAGAGGTAGAAACTATAGAGCGCTATTGAAAAGGGATACCGTGGAACCCGTAGCTGGAGGAGTAATCTACAAGTATAGGATAGAAGTTGTAGATAACGAAGGCAACATAGTAGGAGTGGAAGACGCTGCATACCCTGTCTACAATAAAGAGGTTATAATGAACGCTATAAGAGACTCCAGCTGGGACACAGAAACAATAATCTGGGCTAAATGGAACCCTACAAAATACCTTTACACGCTATCGAAACACGAAAGTGACAGCGCGTTCATAGTCCTCAGAAAACCGTAAATAATAGCCGCACTTAGCTTCAGCTTTACCATTATCTAAGTTTAACATAGTTGTAAGACGAGGGGGACCGGGCCGCGCCCATCGCACCCCCCTTCGGGAGTCTAGCGCGGCTGGGGAACCCCGTTTTACGTGAATTAAACCGTTGAAGCCTAAATAGGTTTAATCTGAATAAGTTTCATTGTCCAGTACTTTTTCATGTCGGCTATGTCCTCGCTATTGATCCCATCATAGTTTTTGATATCGCCCGCCAGTTCCGATGCAAGTTTATGGTTTAATACTAGTGGTATTGCGAGGTCGGCGGCAGCTCTTCTCACTTTGTAATCTTTTTCTGGCGCGTATCCCGTTGTCATTACTAGGCCTATTTCCCCTTTCACCATTTTCTTTATAGCCTCTTCTTCCCCTATGGCCTTGAGATTTTCTATTTCCATCTCTTCTAAAGTGATAACCTCATGTCCCACCTCTAAGAGTCTTCTAGTCGCCTCTCTCAGTTCCGGGGATCCCTTCTCTACCGGGTTGTATATTAATATAGCCTCCCCTTTACGGGGTAGCCTGTTGCCCGAAGCGCTTAGCCAGCTAAGTATGAGTGCCCTGTCATAATATTTGTTAAGGGCTGCCACCTCCCCCACGCTTCTCATCTCAGGGCCTAAGTGTGGGTAGGCGCCTCTAAGCCTCGCCCATGAGAATTGGGGTGTTTTAACTCCAAACCATGAGGGTAATAGGAGGTTGAACCCTTCATTTAAGCTTTCAATCTTACCTTTGAGTGCTGCTTCGGCAGAGGCTCTCATTAAATTGTAACCTGTGGTTTTACTCGTAAAGGGCATGGACCTACTAGCTCTAAGGTTCAACTCTACTACGTATGTGAAGCCGTTCTTGTGGAGCATTTGGAGGTTGAAGGGGCCCTTTATGTTTAAAGCATCGTTGAGGGCCTCTGCTATCTTACAGGATTCCTTAATAATTTCCCAGCTCAACCTCCTGGGTGGGAGCACCATTGTAGAGTCCCCACTGTGAACCCCGGCGGGCTCAACGTGCTCTATAACGGCTCCAACAACGCTCCTCCCGTCACCCACAGCGTCAATCTCGAACTCGCCAGCATCCTCGAAGAACTTGGAGACTACCGCCGGGTATTTAGGGGATATTTTAGCCGCCTTACTAATATACTCTAAAAGCTCCTCCCCGCTCCAAGCTATTTTCATGGAAGAGCCGCTTAGAACATAACTCGGCCTAACTAAGACTGGGTACCCCACACTCTCAGCGAAGTTCAGCGCATCCCTCAAGTTCGAAGCCTCAGACCAGGGAGGCTGCCTTATGCCGAGCTCCTCGAGGAGTTTGCTAAATAGAGCCCTATTCTCCGCCCTGTGAACGCTGAAGCCCGGGGTGCCCAATAGTTTGACTCCCCTCTTCTCAAGCTCCCACGCTATATTATTGGCGACCTGCCCCCCCAAGAAGGCTACCACCCCTAGCGGCCTCTCTAGACTATAAATGTCTAGAACCCTCTCAAGACTTATCTCCTCAAAATACAGCTTCTCGTTAATATCCCAATCTGTAGACACAGTCTCGGGGTTATAGTTTACTAGCACAACCTCATAGCCTAAAGCTCTAGCTTCGTCAGAGAAGGTCACAGTACTCCAGTCAAACTCGACACTAACCCCAATTCTGAAACCCCCGGGTCCTAGCACCATTATCTTGGGCTTTGAGCTTCTAAAGTCCACATCATGCTCCCAGCCGTCGTAGGTGACGTAGAGATAGTTTGTTTGGGCAGGCCACTCTGCGGCCAGAGTGTCCACCTGTTTTACAACCGGGCTGACGCCCAGCTTCTCTCTGAGCCTCCTAACTTCGTCAGCGTCCGTAGATAGCGCTTTAGCTATCTGCTCGTCGCTAAACCCCAGTCTCTTAGCTTCAGCTATGGAGGGTATGAGCTCTTCTAAACTTGAGCCTCTCAGGCTTTTAAGGTTCTCATAGAACGTGACTGCGTCCCTAATTTGAAGTAGGAAGTACTTGTCTATACCTGTGTGAGCGTAGACGTCTTCAACGCTGACTCCTAGCTTGAAAGCTTTGGCGGCCCATATGGGCCAATAGGGCTCCCTGTCTTTAAGCCTCCCTACGACATACTCCTTAGTTGCATTCTCATCATCATATGTGGGGCCTCCAACGAGGCCGGGCTCGCCTATGTCCAGCATCCTTATAGCCTTCTGGAGGGCTTCAAGAAAGTTCCTCCCTATAGCCATAACTTCTCCCACGCTTTTCATCTCACTCCCAATGTTTTTTTCCACATAGTTGAACTTGTCTAGATCCCATCTAGGCATTTTAACCACAACATAGTCCAGGCTAGGCTCAAAGCTTGCCTTAGTCTTACCGGTAACCTTATTCGTGATCTCGTGGAGCTTGTAGCCTAAGGCTAGCTTAGCCGCTATGTAGGCTAGAGGGTACCCGGTAGCCTTACTAGCTAGGGCGCTACTCCTAGACATTCTAGGGTTAGTCTCTATCACGTACGCCTCATCACTGTTAAACGGGTTTAAGGCTACTTGAACGTTCCCCTCCCCTACAAGCATTATAGCCCTCTCCACGTTTATGGAAAGGTTCCTGGTAAGCTGGTATTCGTAGTCTGTTAAAGTCTGGCATGGGGCTACAACTATAGACTCCCCAGTGTGCACCCCCATAGGATCTATGTTCTCCATGCACGCCACCGCCGCAACGTTATCCCAAGAGTCCCTCACAACCTCAAACTCAACCTCCTTCCAGTTGTGGAGGTACTTCTCGACTAGAACCTCCCCGATCTCGGACTGGGCTAGGGCCGCCCTAAACTTCCTCAAAAGCTGATCCCTACTCCACGCTACGAAGCTCCCAGCGCCTCCAAGGTTGAAGCTTACCCTAACCATTACCGGGTACCCTATGGCTTCAGCGGCTTCCACTGTTTCCTCTAAGCTTGAGGTTGCAATACTTGGGGGTATGGGTATGCCGTGAGCTTGCATGGTCTCTCTGAAAAGGGACCTTGAGAGGGCCCTCCTAACTCCTTCAATAGGTGTTCCCAGAACTCTAACTCCATACCTGTCTAGAACCCCCCCGTCGCTAAGCTTCACGCCCAGGCTTAGAGCTGTCTGCCCCCCAAAACCTATCATTATGCCGTCTGGCCTCTCAACCTCTATAATCTTAGCTATGAACTCGTACTTTAAAGGTAGCAGGTATACTCTATCGGCGAACTTATAGCTCGTCTGTATAGTGGCTATGTTAGGGTTAGCAAGTATAGCCTCCAAACCCTCCTCTTTCAAAGCTTTAAGAGCCTGGCTTCCGCTGTAATCGAATTCCGCAGCCTCAGCTATTTTAACAGCCCCCGAGCCTATCACAAGGACTTTCCTAAGGGCCTCCATCTCTAAGCACCATGCTCTTGTAAAGTTTGAATACCCACGTGGTGTCGTGAGGCCCGGGGCCCCCCTCCGGGTGGAATTGCGTCAGGATAACTTTGAGCTTTTCATGCCTCAAGCCTTCAAGGGTCCCGTCGTCCACGTTTATAAACCAAGGCTTAAGACCTGAACCTTCAAGGCTCCCCACGTATACAGCATAGCCGTGGTTCTGTGTTGTTATGTAGCTCTTGCCGCTGCCAACCTCTAGGACGCCCTTATTGGGGCCTCTGTGTCCGTATTTGAGTTTGTAAACTCTAGCCCCCAAGGCTAGCGATGCCAGCTGCATTCCAAGGCATATCCCGAGGACGGGCTTTCCAGAGTATAGTAGTTCTTCGACGGTCTTCACTTGATCCTTCAACATTTCAGGGTTGCCCGGGCCATTACTAAGTATTATGCCGTCGAAGCCTTCCAGGAGCTCCCCGGGCTTAGACCAGCATGGGAACCTGACAACTTTAAACTTAAATTTTAAAAGCCACCTTAATATGCCGTTTTTGAGGCCGCAGTCTAGGACTGCAACCTCAGCTTCAGGCGCCCCCTCAGGCTCGTGGACTAAGACTTTCCCGGGCGATACTCTTTCAGCAAAACTCATATAATCGTATCCCCTGCTTTTCAGGAGCTCCTCTCTAAGCCTCTCCCACTCGACAACCTCACCCTCAGGGTATACCGCTAAAACGCTCATAACAGCCCCTATCTCCCTAATTCTCTTAACTATGAACCTCGTGTCAACCCTATACATCCCTGGGACACCGCTACTCCTAAGCCATTCGCTAAGCGGCGCAACACTAAGGTAGTGGTTGTGCGGGGGGAGCTCGGACACTATGAACCCCTCAACGTGAACCCTTTCAGACTCATAGCTGAAAGGCACCCCGCAGTAGGAGTGCTCAGGGCTGGGGACTCCATAACACCCAACCATGGGATGAGTCCATACCAGGATTTGCCCGGCATAGCTGGGGTCTGTTAAAGCCTCAGTATAGCCTGTCATGCTAGTTGAGAACACTAGCTCTCCAACTCTCACGCCTGGGGAGCCGAAGCCGCATCCTTCAACAGCGAGGCCGTCGGCAGTCAATAGTCTTGCTTTTAGCCTTGTCTGGCATTTCGAGTTTCTCATGGGGATGTGTGTCAAGGAACCCACACCTTCCTTTGTCGGGCCTCCCTTATAAGCTTTACTACATATTCTTCAATAGTTACTTTTGGAAGTTGTAGGTGACATGTATTACCTATTAGATTCAACTGTAACCCACCTCAACACCTGCTTTTTTCGAGGAAAGAGTATTTGGATAGTTCAGCCTCAAACTCCTCTATGTTCTTTAAGCTTTTTTCCATATGGGATTTCACGTTCTCCGGGCTGGGGGAGCCGTTGACGGGTCTCTTAACCGCATCTTTAGGGTTCAGGTTGATATTGTAGGCTTCCCGGACCCTATTATATAGTTCTTCAGTGTTTTTCGCCTCCTTGACGAGCTTGGCTAGCTCTTTATGGGCTTCCCTAAAAGGCTTCCCAGTCTTTAAGGCTATGAGCTCCGCTATGTCCGAGGCTAGTAGAGGATATCTTTTTATGTCGCCCTCTACGGCTCCAGCGTTAACCTCAACATTCTCTATAGCGTCTCTAAGCACCTCTAGAGTGTCTATGGCCTCCATTAAAGCCTCTATGACAGGCCTGTTAGCCTCCTGGAGGTCCAGGTTGTAGCCTGAAGGTATACCCTTAACTATAGAAGCCACGGACACAAACTTCCCCAGAACGCCCCCAGCTTTAGCCCTCACAATCTCCATGGTAACAGGGTTCACCTTATGGGGCATAATACTACTAGTAGCTAGGTGGCCCGCCGGGAGCTTGAAATAGCCCACCTGCGGTAGGGAGAAGAGTATGAAGTCCTCGGCAACCCTAGAAAGGGACACTAGAAGGCTTGAAACCAAAGCTAGAGTAATTAAAGAAAACTCTCTACCCCCACTAGCATAGAGAGTATTAACAGCAAGCATCCCGCCGAAGAGTTTAGACGCTAACCTACCCCTATCCAGGGGCGCCATAACCCCGGCAGCAGGCCCGGAGCCTAGAGGCGACCTAACAGTTATGTCGAGAGCTTTAACGAGGGCTGACGAATAGTCCGACAACATCTCATCTATGTATAGGAAGTAGTGGGCTAGGGTAGATATCTGAGCCGGCTGCGAGTGTGTGTATAATGGTATTAAAACGTTTATACTAGCGGAAGCCCTCGATAGGAGTGTCCTCCTAAAGCCTACTATTGATTTCAGGAGCTTCAAGAGGAGTCTCGAGACTTTGAGCCTCAAGGCTGCAGCGACATGATCGTTTCTACTCCTACCCAGACCAATGTAGCCGGCGTCACTCCCCAACTTCTCTTTAAGGTGTACCTCTATAGCCTCGTGGACGTCTTCAGCTTTAATATGGAATAGTTTGCTGGGTTCAGCTATGAGGTTTTCTAGTTCCCCTAAGATCCTGTTAGCAGCATCTTCAGGGACTACTTTGAGCTCTCTGAGCTCCTCAATGTAGGCCCCCATAACCTCTAAGACTTCGCACGCTATCAGCTTATCATACTCCATCGACGATGTGTACCTTAGAGTTAGGGGGCTAGCTTCCCCCAGGAGCTCCCTCCTGTAGAGCATGACCCTTTAATCCTCCCTAGGCTTTGAGCTTCCCCCAGTACGCTTTAACAGCTTGGAGGCCGTAGAGCTCTATGAACCCCACCGACATACTCTGATCTAGCGATTTCATGAGCTCGTTATCATATAGGCTATAGGGGGAACTCCTGCCGACAACAGATGCTTTACCCTTATACAGTTTAACCCTGACAGTCCCGGAGACCACGTTCTCCACAGAGTCTATGAAAGAGTCGAGAGCCCCCCTTAAGGGCTCAAACCATAAGCCTTGATACACGAGTTTAGCCCACTCGCCGTCAACATACCATTTAAAGTCTAAAGTCCTCTTAGTGAGGACCAGCCTCTCAAGGTCCCTATGGGCTGTTATTATAGTGGTGGCTGCGGGGACCTCGTAAACCTCCCTACTCTTCAACCCTATAACCCTATTCTCCATCATATCAACCCTCCCGACACCGTGAGCCCCCGCTATGTGGTTGAGGTATGATATGAGCTCCACTGGACCCATTTTAATACCGTTAACAGCTGTGGGGACCCCCCTCTCAAACTCTATTTCAACATAATCCGGGTTCTCCGGAGCCTTTGAAGGCGGCACTGTCCAGGTGAAGACCTCCTCCGGGGGCTCAACGCTAGGATCGTCTAGAACCCCGCCCTCTATAGACCTGCCCCAAAGATTCTCATCTATACTGTAAACTTTACTTTTAACGGGGATACTATGTTTAACAGCATATTCTATCTCCCAATCCCTGGTCAAGCCCCAGTCCCTCACTGGGGCTATTATTTTAAGGTGGGGGGCTAGAGCCTTAATAGCCAGGTCAAACCTTATCTGGTCGTTACCCTTACCTGTACAGCCGTGGGCTACAGTGTCAGCACCCTCTTTTAGGGCAACCTCCACAACCTTACTTGCTATGAGGGGTCTTGCGAGGGCCGTGGAGAGAGGATAATCCCCGTCGTAGAGGGCGTTAGCTTTAACAGCCTTATAAACGTAGTTTTCCGCAAACTCATTCTTAGCATCCACATTATAGTGTTTTATGGCTCCCAGCCTGTAAGCTTTAGACTCTATACTGTTAAAATCTTCAGGCTGCCCCACGTCAACAGTGACTGTTATGACTTCGGCGTTAAGCTTCTCCCTCATTAGCTTCAATATTACGGATGTGTCTAAGCCTCCCGAATAGGCGAGCGCTATTCTCAACTTTAACACCGAGAGTATTCCTTAAAAATAACGTTAAAAAGCTTTATGTAACTTGTCAGTATTCTTTCTAGCATTAAAAGTTATATTTGTAACTATGTTCTCATGCTCTTAATTAAAGTCTCTAGGACCCTGAACGCTTCCCACGCTTTAGTCGACTCCACTAATATTATAGTGTCGTTGTAACATGACACTACCTGGGTTATGTTTATGTCGTTCTCGTAGAGGATCGATGATATGAAAGCCACTATCCCCGGGGTTTCAACGATCTCCCTCGGGCTTACAAGCACTATAGCAGACTGGTTTTCAAGGGTCTCTATTACATCATCCTTGTTAATATTACTGGTTAACCTGTCAATATCCTCCCTGGATACTATGAAAGTGAAAGTGTTAATGCCCTGAAGGACCTGGAAGAACCTGGCTATCTCCATGGATTTAATAATCTCGGGAAGCTTGGGGACGATATTATGCTTCTTTACAGTGAAAACCGTCAGGTCAGACTGGAGTTGTAGCACTGTAGACCCTAAGACACGTTTAAGCTTTCTTTCAAGCTTTTTAGATTCCTCTATGATCTCACTTCTAACTCTTATCAACGCCATTTTCACGGCAGCATGGGAAGCCTCAACCCCCCTAACTCTGAGGTCTTCTGAGATCGCCCTTGAGAGGGCGCTATAATTGATTATACCCTCAGCCAGACACTCTCTGAGGAAGGGCTTCGACAGCACTATACCCCTAACTACGCTAGCCACACTTATCCGCGCCAATGCTAGCACCATATCTTAATATAGAACAGAAGGTAAAAATTTGTAACTCTCTTATCACGGCTGTGCGCTAGATTTCTAAAGTCTTATAATTGTTCCAGCGTTTTCAATAGCTCTTGTTACAGGCTGGGGGCCTAAGCCTGAAGATATTGCAACAGCCTTAACCCCCCTTATAATAGCTTCCCTCGCCTGTAATAGCTTCCTGTTCATCCCAGCGCCTACCTTGTGTATTAGGGTGTCGAGCTCCCCGATTCCGACTTCCCTAACAATCTCTCCCTCAACTATTAACCCCCCCACGTCTGTTAGGATTATGGCTGTGTCTACTTTTAGGGCTTCAGCTATTTTTAGGGCTGCCTGGTCCCCGTCTACGTTGAGGGGGGTTCCATCTTCTCCGAGCGCTATCGGCGCTATTACTGGAATGTACTTGTTTTCTGTTAGGAGCTTCAACAGGTTTATATCAACATTTACTATTCTCCCCGTATAGCCCCCCTCTATAACCCTCCTTCTCCCCCTCTCATCTACTATGACTATCTTCTTTTTCCTTTCAGCTATTAGCGTGGGCCCGTCGACCCCAGATATGCCAACCGCTCTCCCCCCAAAGCTCTCAAGAGCTGATACGATGCTCTTGTTGATCTTTCCAGCCATAACCATAATGTACACTTCAAGCTCTTCCAGGGTTGTATACCTGCTTCTAACACCTTCAGGGGATAATATGAAGACAGGGTTAACCCCCATCCTAGTCGAGTATTCTGTTACAACATCTCCTCCCCCATGGACTAAGACCACTTCATACCCTTTCCTCCACAGGCTCACAATATCTTCGGCAACCGCTCTTATGTTAGCCTTTAAAACCCTCCCCCCAACCTTTACTACGATCATCTCGGATCACGCCGGCTTGAGGGGCGGCATTTTAAGCCCTTCAGTCTCTTCGAAACCCATCATTATGTTGAAAGCCTGTACAGCCTGGCCCGCAGCGCCCTTAACAAGGTTATCTATGGCTGCGAACCCAGTGACCCTCCTAACCCTAGCCTCTAGAGCGAACCCCACATCGGCGAAATTACTTCCCACCACATATTTAGGGTCAGGATAGCCTGGCGGCGCCCCCCTCACTATCCTTATGAAGGGCTCTTTCAAGTAGAAGTCCAGGTAAGCCCTCATCACATCCTCGGGCCCGGCGTCCCTTAAGAGCCAGGAGTGTGCCGAGGCTAAAACTCCCCTCACAGCCCCTACAGAGTGGGGTATTAGGGAGACTGTAACGTGCCTGCCAGCTATGGAGCTCAGCTCTTGCACTACCTCAGCAGCGTGTCTATGGCCTTCAGCCTCGTAGGGTCTCATAGTGCCCTCCCTCTCGGGGTGATGGCTTCCCATTGTCGGGTTGGAACCCCCCTCACTACTGCCTGCCTTGATATCCACGATTATTCTCTCAACATCTACTAATCCCGCCTTAACCTGGGGGGCTAGAGCTATTATTGCCGCTGTAGCGTTACAGCCTGGGGAGGCTATTAAATGAGCCCCCCTCAACTCTTCTCTATGAAGCTCTGGGAGCCCATATACAGCTTTCTCGAGAAGGTCGGGGTAAGGGTGTTCGTAGCCGTACCAGGTCTTATAGTCTAAGGGGTTCTTGAGCCTGAAGTCTGCGCTTAGATCGACAACCTTAAGGCCGGCTTCCAGGAGCTTGGGGACGTAGTTGACGCTCACACCGTGGGGTAGAGATGTGAAGACCACATCGGAATTCCTAGACACCTTATCTAGATCTAGCTGTGAGAACCTCAAACCCCTATAGAACCCCCTCAGGTTAAAATGGACGTAGTGGAGAGGCTTCCCAGAATGCTCCCTAGATGTGGCTGTGGTAACTTCAACGTGCGGGTGTAAAGCTAGGATCCTCAACAGCTCTCCCCCCGTATATCCTGAAGCTCCGATGACAGCGACTCTGACGCTAGTCATAAGCTTAGCCCCCAGCTACAAGTGTAACTTTATACCCTTTAAGCGTTACTGTTTCTATTTAAATAGAATTCTCCTGTGATCGTAACAAAAACGTTTATATACCCCGGTTAAAAATCTAGAGTGGGGGCTGAGAAGATATGCCCCAAGCTAGGTGCCCCATATGCGGTAGGAATGTCCAGGTGCCTGAGGACGTGCTGCCGGGGGAAGTATTGGATCACGAGTGTGGCGTGAGCCTGGAAGTTGTGATAGATGGTGGCAAGATACTTTTGAAGCCCCTGGAAATAGGGGAGGATTGGGGCGAGTAGGGTGAACATAGCTTTAATCTATGATATTGCCAGGTGGGAGGAGAGGGCGCTACTAGAGGCTTCCAGGAAGCTTTCAGTTAACATGACTCCTCTACACGTGAAATCAAAGGTGTTCCCCGTAGAAGGCTTAAGGGAAAACGCTGATATAGGGCTTCAGAGGAGTTTAAGCCACGCTCTAGCATTATCCTCTACAGTGCTCTTTGAATCTTCAGGTTTAAGGGTTGTCAACACTTCTAAGGCTATAAGCCTGGCTCAGGACAAGCTGTGGACGTTAACCCTCCTATCGAAGGCTGGGATCCCCACGCCTAAGACTGTGGTGGCTTTTAGCGAGCAGAGCGCTATGGAAGCCGCTAAGATGATAGGCTATCCCGTTGTTGTTAAGCCCGTTAACGGGAGCTGGGGTAAGCTTGTCAGCCTCGTCGAGGACGATGAGACCTTAAGGGTGATCCTGGAGCATAAGGCTTTCATAAGCAACCCCCAGTTTAAGATACACCTGATCCAGGAATATGTTAGAAAACCCGGTAGAGACATAAGGGTGTTCGTTGTGGGGGATGAAGTGCCAGTAGCAATATACAGGGTTAGCAGCCACTGGATAACAAACACTGCCCGGGGCGGCTTAGCTATGCCAGCCCCCATAGATGAGGAGCTGGGAAACCTAGCCCTCAAAGCCTCGGAAGCCTTGGGGGTCGAGGTTTCAGGCATAGACGTGTTTGAAGACCCTGAGAGAGGATACTTGGTCAACGAGATCAACGCCGTCCCAGACTTTAGGAACACTGTAGCAGTCACCGGCTACGACCTCCCAGCTAAAATGGTAGAGTATCTTGTGAGGGAAGCTAAGAGGTGACAAGGCTCAAGTACATGAGGTTCTACGAGGACAGGGGGCTCGAGATATCTAAGGCTGAGGGACAGTACGTCTGGGATCCTGAAGGCAACTTATACCTCGACTTCCACACCGGGCATGGAGTAGCCTTTCTAGGCCATAGGAACCCTAGAGTTGTAGAGGCTATAGTTAGCCAGCTTGAAAACGTGGCCACTGCAACCCCCTCTTTCAAGGTTAAAATAAGAGAGGAGCTGCTAGCCTCCCTAGAAAATATAATCCCCCCGCACTTGTCCCACGTTTCTCTCCTCAACAGTGGAAGCGAGGCCGTGGAGCTGGCGCTAAAAATAGCTAGGAAAGCCACTGGGAGGAGGAAGCTAGTGGGCTTCTCAGGCTCCTTCCACGGGAGGACTATGGGAGCCCTCTCCGTCACTGGATCCCCCAAGTATAGGAGTTCTTTTGAACCCCTAGTGGGGGATTCCATCATTCTACCCTACAATAGTGTTGAAGCCTTAGATAAGATCGACTCTGAAACCGCGGGGGTCATAGTTGAAATAGTGCAGGGTGAGGGGGGAGTTATCCCCGCTGAGAGGGATTTCATCAAAGCCCTCAAAGAGAGAGTTGAGGAGAAAGAAGCTATACTAGTGGTGGATGAGGTTCAAACAGGGTTCGGGAGGACCGGCATGATCTGGGCCTTCCAACACTACAATATAGAGCCCGACATACTGGTCGCCGGCAAGGCCGTGGGGGGAGGGTTCCCCGCGAGCCTCACAGCTCTCCCAGAAGATTTAGCGTCGAAGCTGGAGCCTGGGGATCACGGTTCAACATATGGAGGCAACCCCTTGGCATGCGCTGCTGTTAAAGCCTCTGTTGAGGTCCTGCTGGGCGATAATGTTGCTGGGAAGGCGGAGTTTATGGGTAAACTCCTCCATGACAGGCTTGTCTCCAAGCTTAGGGGTAGCAGGCTAGTTAGGGGTGTTAGGGGGCTCGGTTTAATGCTTGGGGTAGACTTGAGAGTAGCCCCTGGGGGCGTTATAAAATGTGTCCAGTCTAGGAGGGTCTTAACGCTCAAAGCCGGCAGCACTGTAGTCAGGCTACTACCCCCATACCTTATAACTGAGGGTGACGTGGAGTGGGGGGTGGAGGCTATTGCTAGATGCGTCCATGAAGAACTTAGCCTTAAAACTCCTACTTGACCTCCTCCAGGCCTACAGCCCCACTTACGAGGAGGAGAGGGCTATCAAAGTTCTAGAAGAGTACTCGGCTAAACTCGGCTTCGAGAGCATCACAGTAGACTCGGCGGGGAACCTCATAGCTGGAGCGGGCTCCGGAGATAAAACTATAGCCCTCATAGGCCACGTGGATACGGTGACAGGCCACATACCAGTAACGTTTAACGGGGACATAGTAACGGGGCGGGGGGCCGTGGACGCTAAGGGCCCCCTAGCTGCAATGTTCATAGCCTCAGCTAAGGCTGCAAGCGTTCTGGGAGGTGATAGTGTTAGGGTTAAAGCCGTGGCCGCGGTGGGAGAGGAGGGGCCGAGCCACGGGGCCTGGGCTCTAGTTAATGGGGGCTTTAAGGCCGACTATATAATAGTTGGGGAGCCCACGAACGTGTCTAACGTGGCAATAGGCTGTAGGGGTAGTTGCAGGCTGATAGTTGAATGTAAAAGCCCCGGGGGTCATACTGCAAACCCCGAGCTCTACGAGTCCGCATGCGTTAAACTCCTCGAAGCATGGGATCTCGTGTCCAGCCGTGTAAACCCCCAATACACGGCTACAATCAGTAGGATGGCTTGCGGGGAGGCTGTGAGCAATGTGGTCCCAAGGAGCGGCTCTATGACTATACTAATAAGAATCCCAATAGACAGTAGCGTGTTAGAGCTTAGGAGAATACTTGAAGGGAGCCCCCCCATAAACGGGTGCTCGTGGAGGCTTGAAGGCTGCATAGAGCCTTACAAGACTTCACCTTCAAACCCCGTGGCTAGGTCTCTCGTGAGGGCTATAGTAACTTCAGGGTTGAAACCCAGGATCACGGTGAAGATGGGGACTAGCGACATGAACATACTCTCGAGGATAACGGGGAGTATAGCTGAAAACGGGCCTGGGAAGCCTGAGCTATCCCACACTGACTACGAGTTCATCAATGTAGACGACTATTTTAAGGGGATAGAGGTGTACACTAGGTCTATTGTGGAGCTTTCCAGGAAAAACATGTAATATGGAGGTGTTAGAGTGGTTGCCCATGATAAAAGCCTGATATGGGTTTCCCTCGACATAAAGAGGGTTGAAGAGGAATGCATAATGGCAGAGTTTACAAAGAGAGGTTTAAAGGTAGGGGTCACGGGAAGCCGGGAGCTGAAAGCAATGCCACACTATGACTTTAAAGGATCAATAGTCCTGATCAGGAACATGTCAGCAGTAAACAGCATATACGTGGCAGCCATAGCCGACGCCTCCGGAGGCGTCCCCGTGAATTCCACGTCAACCCTAGTTATAGGCCACGATAAAATACTCACATACGCGGCTCTCGCTAAGAGGGGCTTAAAAATACCCAGGAGCTTCATAGCCCTCGAGGATTTCAGAGAATATGAGGATCTAGAGAAGCTCAAGTTCCCAGTCATAGTCAAGCCCCCGATAGGTAGTTGGGGGAGGCTAGTTTCCGTAGCTAAAAACTCTAACACGCTTAAATCCATAATATCGCATGGGAGCCTCCTAGAGACCCCCCACCTGAAAGTGAGGCTGATACAGGAGCCGGGAATGCTAGGGGTTGATGTTAGGTGTTTCGTAGTTGGGGGCTCCCTCATAGCTTGCATGGAGAGGAGGGGTCCCCCGGGCGAGTGGAGGAGCAATGCTGCCCTCGGAGGTGCTGCTCGCCCTTACAAGCCCGACTGCGACGTTGAAGAAGCTTCTATAAAGGCTGCAGAGTCTTTGAATGCTGAGATAGCGGGGGTTGACTTGATATTTGATGGTAAAGGTGAGTTCTATGTTAATGAGGTTAACGTGGTTCCAGAGTTTAAGGCTTTAATGAAAGCTACTGGTGTTAACGTAGCTGGGGCTATAGTTGACTATGTTCTCTGGAAGGCTAGGAGGTGAGTGTTATGAATTTAAGTGCTCCCTTTTGCAGTGAAGTTGAGAGGTGTCCCCTTTGAAGCCCTCGTATAACGTGGATGTGGACGTGTTGAGGGAGAGCCCTACTAGGGCTGTGAACAGGGTTGTTGAGAGGCTTAAGAGGGAGGGTAAAGATGTCATAATGTTATCTACTGGGGAGCCCGGGATACCTCCACCTCTCGAGGTTAGACTATGGCTTTCTGAGGCTTTGAAGGAGGATTCTATGAGGCTATATTCTTACACGCCGTCCCCCGGTTTCCTGAGCCTTAGAGAGGCTATAGTTGACGATTTAAAAGAGCTGGGCGGTGTAGACGTTAGCGTTGACCAGGTTGTAGTAGCTACTGGAGGTCAGGCTACAATGTTCTCGACCCTGGCAACAATACTATCCCCGGGGGATGAGGTAATACTCATGGACCCCACATACTTCGGATACTGGAACCTACTATCCTATTTTAAAGCTGAACCTAAGCCCATAGTAGCGTCCCTGGATAAAGGATTCCAGCCGGGCGTTGAAGCCATTAAAGAATCAATTGTTAAAGGTAAAACGAGGGCCATCATAATGGTGAGCCCCGACAACCCCACAGGGAGGCTCCTAGACTTTGACGTTGCCAGGTCGCTGGCTGAAATAGCTGTAGACTACGGGCTCTGGATAGTCTACGACGAGCCCTACAAGACTCTAATATATGAGGGGGAGCACGTTTACATGTACAACCTAGCCCCGGAGAACACGATATCGTTAAACGCCTTCAGCAAAGACCCCGGGATCCCGGGATGGAGGCTAGGCTACATTTACGGCCCGGCGTGGGTCATGAAGAAGATAGCTCTAGCCTCTGAAGCCATAACATATAACCCCCCGAGCGTAGCGCAACACCTAGTAACAGTATACCTCAGAAACAGGGAGTTGAGGAGGAGGCACATAGAGTATGCTAAGAGAATATACATGGAGAGGAGGGACGTGATGGTAGAGGAAGTATCGAAAATAGAAGGAGCCAAATACGTCAAGCCGGGCGGCGCCATGTTCCTGATGGTGGACATGAAAGAAGTGCTAGAACCCTTAAAAGTAGACTGCACACTCCTAGCTGAGAGACTACTGAGAGAGAAGCTGGTGGCATTGTTACCTGGGGAGTTCTTCGGAAAATCAACTAAAACTTTCATAAGACTAAGCTTCCCGACAGAGACCCCGGAGAGGATAAGAGAAGGTATCAGGAGACTGGGAGAACTCTTGGAAGAAATGGGGAAAGAAAGCCTGGGTAAAAAGGAGAGTTCCTTGTTTGAAGCCTCACTCTAACACTATACTAGCTATTATGTTTAAGCTTTCAATGTCATAAACGTTGATAAGGTTCTCTGATACCGTGAAAAGCTCCCTCCCAATATATAGCGCTCTCAAGACGTTCATATGCTCTAACAGGGACTTAACGTTAAGAGCTCCACCTTTATAGGATACTACCGTAACAGCATCCTTATAGCTGAAAAGCCCGGGCACATATAACCTTATGGGAATGTATGCAGTCTCATATTCAAGATCCACGGTTATAGCATGGTGATCGCTAAGAGCTAAACTCCAAGCCCCCCTATATAGAACCTTGGATATCTCGCTCATATTAGTAGGATCCCTCACATCGAACAGGGATATTTTAAGCGTGTTGCCCTCGTCCAGCCCGACCCCCAATAGCATGTCGTTAGGGAGCGGGTGGAGGTATTCGCTGAACCCCGGTATTTTAAGGTATCCCAATACTCTGGGGTTTTTAACGTCTGAAACGTCTATGGCGAAGAGGGGGTCAACTACTCTGAAGGTCACCAGGTATAATATATTCTTTACTAGTCTCGCAGCGTAAACCCTTTCATTGGGGGCTAAATCTTTAAGCTCTCCCACTATCTTGAAACTCTCTAATTCTATGGTGTAAACACTGTTACTTGAAGGGCCCTCCAAGACTAGGGTAAATGTTAGGGCGTGCTTTTCCCTGATTGGGGGCTCTACAGGCATTGGGGATACTGTTGTGGTTCTCGTTATACACGTAACTCTGCACTCTACGATCTCGACTGTTGAGGGTTCACGGCTAGACTTCCATGGCGTGGGGGCTCTCGCTTCTATGAGGCTGGGGGCTACTTTATACCTTGTGGTGGTAGTAGCTATTATGAGGTGGCCCTTGTACTCCTCTATTGCGAACTGGTCTAGTATGGAGCCTTCGGCTTCAGCTTTGCCCTTATAGCTTAGTTGGAGGCCTTTAACGTTGAACGCGTATACTATAGTTTTATCTTCTAAGATCTCCTCCTCTAAAGAGCTCTTTAGCCTGTCCACGATCCTGTATGCTTCCTCTAACCTTACTTCTGACAGGTGTTTGTTGATGGTGTTGAGCCCTCCCGCGATGTCCCCCTCCGCGATCTTAGATTCTATAGTTTTCGAGATATGCTCAGGCATAACCTTTAGGGCTTTAGCTAGTAGGAGCATGGAGGCTTCAGCTATGCTCGGGCTCACCTGTGAGATGACGTAGAGCCTGTCTAGGCTCATGTACAGCCTGCTAGCCCCCCCTATAAGTATTGAAGCTGCAGTATACTCGAGGCTTGTAACGTTTAAGGCTAGTAGTGTAGCGTATGTTGTAGGCTCAGGGTCTGCCACGTAAATACTCTCGGGCCTTACGGGGTGGCCTCCAACTAAGGGTATTGAGTAGCCTCCAGGAGTTATAGCTGGCTGCGTGGTTACAATGTATACAGTATCCCCTAACATTCTAGAGCTCAGCTCTGAGCCTGTTACTGGAACTTTTAACAGTATATTGGGCGTCCCCGAAGCGGGCACTTCCACTATGTATAGTGAAGTATTAGAAGTGCCTGAAGGGACGAGGAAGCTGTGTACAACTCTCTCCTGGACGCTCACAGTTAAGGGGGCTATCATGGGCTTCGACTCTGTTATTACTATAAGCCTGCCTCCATTGACGAGTAAGCCTTTAACAAGCTCGCCCCTAAAGTCAAGGCTGTAGAGCAGAGTCTTGCCCCTAGCATCTACAACGTACACTCTAGAGTTAGACTGGGAAGCCACGAACACGAGCCTCCCATCAGTCTTAACAACGTCAGGCTCGTCAACACCCGGAACTTGGACGTTAGTCCATGAAACTCTAGGCTCTGAGACGCTAGGCGCCACGCTCTTAGGAGCTTCAGGAACAGCGGCAGGAGCCCCGGTAGGAATAAGAGGCCTCACCAGGGTAATCCCAGGAGCCCATAACAGCGACTTTAAAGACTCCACAAGCTTCAACTTCGCCTCCACACTCTTAAGAGTCTCTAGGAGCTCTCCGTAGCTCTTAAACGCGCCACCTTCAACCCTAACAAAGCCTCCAACATAGCCTGGAGGAGCCCCAGTCCCAACATCATACCCGGGGACAGTGACGGGGGTATAAACAGGGATATAGCTGGGAGCCCCTAAACCACCACTAGAATACTGGAGCAGCATGGGAAGCATAATGCCGGCTATTAGAGCGATAACCATGAAAACAACGTAAATCCTAGTCCTATCCACTCTCAAACTCACCACCCTCCACAAAGCCAGGATAAAAATTAGCTTCTAAAATAGAAAACTCAAATCTTAGAACACGATTGTTCAAAACTTGAGACAACAAGGAAAGCCTAGCTTCGAGGCGCCCTACGAGCATGTTAATCAGAGCCCGGGGAACATCCTCTCCTAGTGTGAGAGAGCCCCGCGGGGGGTTGACGCCGGGCTGGGGACATTATTTCCATATCTTCGTTCTCAGTCTGACCCCCTCGTAGAACAGTGTTATGAAAGCTGTGAAGCTTATTATTAGAGCTAGTATTGAGTCTACGTTAAACCAGTTCCTATAAGCTATTATGATGAGCTCTCCTAGAAATGCTCCTAGGAAG
Organism: Thermoprotei archaeon; assembly: GCA_029335875.2. Classification (GTDB taxonomy): domain Archaea; phylum Thermoproteota; class Thermoprotei_A; order Sulfolobales; family Acidilobaceae; genus DSZV01. Next base: position 33,303 of record JARJMZ020000020.1, read on the forward strand.
AAGAGGGAATATATGAGGAGTTTTGGGATCATGCGTCTGGCCACTATTATGTAGCCTTCTAGGGGTATAGGGTTTTTGACAGTGTAGCCTAAGCCTACTGGTTTTATGAGGTCTAGTTCTTCGAGCTTCTTTATGTGGTAGTGTACTGTGCTTACTGGCATGTTTAGGTTTCTCGCTATGTCTCTAACTCCCAACGGCTCCCACGACTCTAATATTGCCACGTATATTTTTAGGGTTAAATATCCGAGCTCTTCTCCCGTGTCTAGCTTACTCTCGCTCATGTAATGCCCCTGCATCTTATGCTAGGGGGGTAAATAATATAAGTGTGCTACTCCAGCCCAGCATACTGGTGTCCCCTTTTGAGGCTAGGCTTCTTCGGCTTCGGAGCTATTGGTAGGCTTACAGCCAGGGTCGCCCTCGACAGGGGCTATGAGATCGCCGGCGTTGTAGATATTGACCCTAGGATTGCCGGCTTAGATGCTGGGGAAGTTCTCGGTCTCGGCGAGAAGCTTGGCGTGACTGTCTCCCCTAATGTTGAAGTCTTAAAAGATAGTGATGTCGTCGTGCACGCTACGGGCTCTTTCCTGGATAAGGTCTACGACCAGTTGATCTCCATAGTTAACTTGGGGGTTGACGTTGTATCAACCTGTGAGACCCTAGCCTACCCATGGTATAGGTACCCGGTGCTTGCCAGGAGGCTTGACGAGGCCGCCAGAAGGTATAATGCTGCAGTCATAGGTACCGGGATAAACCCGGGGTTCCTCCTAGACACTCTAATTGTAACCCTCACAGCCCCCTTCAACATTGTTAAAGGCGTAAAGGCTGTCAGGAGCCTCAACGCCGCAACCAGGAGGGAGCCTTTCAGGAGAAAGATAGGCGTCGGAGAAGACCCTAAAACCGTAGCCTACAAGCTAGAGAAAGGAGAGATTACAGGCCACGTGGGCTACGCGGAGTCAGTACTACTCGTAGCCGACGCTGCGGGGATACAGCTCGCCAGAGTCCATGAAGCCCAGGAGCCTGTAGCAGCAGAGGAGGACGTAGAATACGGGGGCATTAGAGTGCCTAAGGGATATAATAAGGGGATTAGAGGTTACGGGGCCGGCTACCTCGGAGAAAGGGAGGTAATAAGGATAGAGTTCCAAGCCTACGTCGGCGCGGAAGACTATGAAGAGATAACTATAGAAGGCAGAGACTACACGGTAAAATGGAGGAGCACGGGAACCCCCGGAGACATGGGCACAGCATCCGTAGTGCTCGGCGTAGCCGAAACACTAGGAGGCTACGGGCCAGGCCTACTAACCATGATAGACTTGCTCCCCTTCAGGCCCCCCATAAAACACTAACTCCACAGGCCTAGATCTAGGCGGCTTGCCCCCACGAGAAGGGGGCCTCCCCCTACTACCAATTCTTTGAACGACAACCTCAAACCTAGGCCCCAACATCCACTCAGGCCTCCTCCTCACAACTACAATATAGCCTAGAGGCTTCAAATCCTCGCTAATAAGCTTAGCCATAAACCTCAAATGACCCTCGTCAGCCAGCGGGTGGGAAGCCATCTCCCTAAGCCTCTCGATCTCCTCCATAAACGGGGCCAACGCTCTATCCAAACGATACAACCCAAACTAGACTGTTTTCTAGAGTTAAAATTTTTAGGGTTTTTGGTTAATATGGCTACTTAGAGATACTTGAGAGCATCGTAGTGCTTGTGAGCTATGAGAACTCAGAGTTATTTTAAGGCTTCCACGCTATGTCTACTTCTATGACAGGCTGTCAGAGGCGAGCGCAGGGCGGCCCCGTTGGTGCCAGCCTGCGGAGTCCCCAAAGGGCTGGAGGGGGAAGCCGGAGCCCAATACCATTGATATTGGGTTCCGGCGATCACTCGTATTTAGGAGCCTAAATCGATGTTCATGTCTTAGATCAGGTTCTGGTTTAAGTGCTTTGCGGTAGAAGAGGAGATCGGTTGTTATAGTAAAATATTTAATTAGGCTTTTTAACTTTAGCGCTCTGAGAGATGCTAGGCGGGAATGTCGGGTGCTGCGCCGGGTTGTAATGCCTATAGTTATACTATTAATTTTAGTTGCAGCTTTACTATTTACTATATCCTGGTTTAACAAGCTGGGGCTAGAGCTTGAGGGTCTTAATGTGGTTGTTTTTAAAGACCCGTTTTGTGGGTGTTGCGAGGAATACACTAAGTATCTTAAGGGGCTGGGGGCCCGCGTTGATGTGAGCAATGTGCCCAGTATAGAGTCTAAGCTGAGAGAGTTTCAGGTTCCCGAGAGTTTATGGTCGTGCCACATAACGTTAGTAGGGGGATACATAGTTGTGGGCCACGTCCCGGCGGAGGCTATAGAGAAACTGTTGAGAGATAAACCTCCTATTAAAGGCATAAGCCTTCCAGGCATGCCTTCAGGCTCGCCTGGCATGCCCGGGTATAAGATGGGGCCATTCACTATATACAGTTTTAATAATAAGGGTGGGGTCGACGTTTACATGGTGATTTAGAGTTTAACTGCTCCCAGCAGGCTAAAGCTTCTCTACGTCTATAACGGGGCCTATCTAGCCTCTTCCAAACATAAGATATTAGCTTTAGCGGTTACAGTTTTATCGGCGGAAGGTGTTAGGGTTGTTTTGGGGTTTGAAGCCTGAGGAGGCTGTTAAAATGCTTAGGAGGCTTGGGGTTTCTATTGAGGAGGTTAACGCTGTTAGGGTTACTGTTGAGGTTGAAGACGGCTCTAGGATAGTTATCGATAACCCCACTCAAGCCCTCATCGTAAAGTCTAGGGATCAGCCTCCGATAATAATGGTTATGGGGGAGCATAAGACTGAGAAGCCTGGGGCTCCCGAGGCCCCCCACTATACCGAGGATGACGTCAGGCTTGTGGCTGAGCAGGCTGGAGTAAGCCTTGAAGAAGCTAGGAGGGCTTTAGAGGAGACTGGGGGCGATATAGCGGCCGCTATAGTTAGGCTAGCTGAGAGGCGTGCCTCTTAGCCACAGTTCTTAACATGTCTTTGAGCTCCCCCACATCCTTAGCTAAGCTTAGTATTAGGGGTATGCCTTCTCTCCTCGCTAGCTCCACAGCTAGGGGGTCTACATTGCTCTGAGGCCCATGTATTACAACTATGTTAGGCTTAACAGGAGCTACCCTCACCGCCACCATGGGGCTCCTCCCGGCCTGGACTCTAGTGAATATTATAGCTCTCTCCGGCGTGGCCCCGAATAGTATTGAGAACTGTATGCCGCTCAGCGATAGTATTGCGTTGATGCTGTCAACTATAGTGTAGCCGTAGACGAGCCTGTGGCTCTTAACTTCAGGGTTGAGATGTATACCCTTCACTGTCTCAATAAACTCCTCGAACGTGAGAGGCTTCTCAAACTCCACCATGTCTATGACAACCCCCGGCACTATGCCGAGGCTCGCAGCCATAGAGGAGACCTTCTTCCAACCCCTCAGCCTGTCTATTTCTAGCAGGCACTTAACATATCTTTGTATAAACCCGGCCCCCGGCATCCTCCGCCCCTTCTCATAGTCACTTATAACGCTAGGAGATACCCCCATAGACTTAGCCATTTCAGCCTGGCTCGCCTCGAAATACTCCCTCCACTTCTTAAGACTATGCGAGGGGTTCTCGCTGAGAACTATATCTCCAGCTATCCTCCTACCTATAAGTTTCACAACATAATCCTCCAAGACTAGGAAACCCCTCAGTCACCGGGTTAGCCCAGCTAATATAAATATTTTAAGTCAAGGGGTCAACTGAGGTTTAACATAGGCCCTTTTAAGGTTTATTAGGATCCCTCTTAGCCTTATCGCTTGGAGGGCCCGTAGTCTAGCCTGGCTAGGATGCGGGGTACGCGCCGAGGACTAATTCCCGGGCGCCCGACTCGGGTCCCCGTGGTCCCGGGTTCAAATCCCGGCGGGCCCACCAACGCTTTTCACCTTTCCCCTCTAAAACAGGGTTTAGGGGTGTTAGCCTTGTCTCTGGACTCTATATTATCTACTTTGGCTGGCATGCTTAGAGGCGCTCCTGAAGCTTTAAAGGGGAGGGTTCTTAAAGGTCTGTTGAGGTCTGCTTACAAGGATGACTTAACCATGGTTTACCATTATATTTCAATGTTATCAGAAGATTACCATGGTGTCAGCCTCCCATATAAGGCTGACGGCTTCTATAAAACCTACAGAGACAAGCCTAGCATAACTCTACCGGAACCATACGCTAAAACTGGTGTAGACGTCCTCGAGGCTATAAAGTCTAGGAGGAGTAGGAGGAAGTACTCTAGGAGACCCTTAAGCCTCGCCGAGGTGGCAACCCTACTATATTATACTGTTGGAATTGTTGGGAGAGCGTGGTGGGGAGGGCCTAGAAGAGTCTACCCTAGTGCCGGCGCCCTCCAGCCCGTGGAGGCTTACTTGTCGGCTTCAAGGGTTGAGGGGCTGGAGCAGGGGCTCTACCATTACAACCCGGGGGAGCACTCCCTCGAGCTCCTGAAGAAGGGTGACTATGGCTTAGAGCTGGCCAGCATAGCCCTAGATCAGGAGCATGTGGGGGAAGCCCCGGCATGCATAATACTAACCATAGTCTATAGGAGGACAGCCTCAAAATACGGGCTGAGAAGCTACAAGTACTCACACCTCGACGCGGGCTTCGCCTCGCAGAATATATATCTCGTTGCTGAAGCTTTAAACCTGGCAACAGTGGCTGTGGGAGCATACTATGATGAGGAGCTATGCAAACTCCTAGAAATAGACTGCGAAGAAGAAATGCCCGCACTAATGTTCCCCATAGGGGGGAGGGCGTAGCCATTAAGCCTCTAAGCCGGTGGAACCCCCGATCATCTATACTCCAACATTTAAACGCAGACTAGATCATAGGGGAAAGGCGGTTACAGATGGAGGGATACAAGGAGATTTGGAACGCTGAAGAAGTGGCCAAGCTAATGTCGGAGGGGGCCTTGATAATAGATGTGAGGGCGGAACAAGCATATCACAAAGAACACATACCTGGAGCCATAAACATACCTTTAGCTAAGATAGAAGAGGCTATGAAAGACATACCTAGAGATAAAACTATAGTAGTCTACTGTGGGAGCGTGGAGTGCACGATGTCATACATGGCTTCTAGGAAGCTTGCAGCCTCGGGATATGAGAACGTATACAGGTATACCCCCGGGATTAAGGGATGGAAAGAATCCGGGTTCAAGGCGGAGTCCAGCATCCTCCAATAACGGGTTAGCTAAGCTAACCTCCATCGCGGAATTCAAGTTTCTCCACTGGTTTACGAGGCCTTACTGGTATAGAACATGGAGGCTCTCATGTATCTTTTTAAATGTTGACATTTAATTATCTACCCGGGTAAATTAGATATTGAGCCTGTGGTGGTTTGGTTGAGCCAGGCTGTCGCCGTGAGCCTGATGGTTGAACTTAAATATCTCAGAGCCGTGTTCGTGCTGGGAGGGTGCCCGGGTAGAGGTGGCTATGTGAGGTTTTCCGATATATCTAGAGTGCTTGAAGTGGCGGCCCCCACGGTTAGCATTATGGTTAGGAAGCTGGAGGAGAGGGGTTTATTAAAGGTTGAGCCTAAGGTGGGCGTCATACTAACTTGGAAGGGCTTGGAGACCCTCGCCGAACACTGCTGGAAGAGGGTTATCCTAGACACTGCCCTGGAGAAACTCGGAGTCCCAGAAGTAGATAGGAGGAGGTTTATAGAAAAGGTTAGTGTGGTAATAGACGTGGATGCCGCTAGGAAACTCTGGGATTGCCTGGGGAGGCCTGGGAGGTGCCCTCGCGGGCTCCCCATTATAGACATCAACGATAAAGAGAAGCTTGTCGAGTGGGTTAAGCTATGCTGTGAGAATATTGAGCCTAGCGGGGGCGTTTAAAGAAAGCTTTAGGATAAAAGGGGGTTAAAAGGAGTTTAGAGTTGTGTGGGGGTATACGCGTGCTAGGCCGATAGCTTTATTTGGGGTGCTCTTCTCCCGGGGTGGCTGCCTTGCTTGGCGCTATCTTCTCGAAGCTGGGTAGTTCGGGGAACGCTTCTTTGAGCCTCTGCTCGGCCACTATGCTGGCGTCTCTCAGTATCTTCTGAGCTTCCTCGGTGACATAGGTAGACTCCAGGGCTATGGGCGCCTGGGTTGTGGCTTGCATTAGGGCTACTTGTAGGTTCTCGTCAACCTCTATTAGTTCGGCGAACACGTCTGGCATCATGCCCTTTATGTATCCCGTTACTTGCCTTAAAGCTACTATTGCCGGGGCCAGGTTTGCCTGGACGTCCCCGAATATTACGGCGGTTTCAAGCCTTAGCTTAACTCTCTCGAGGGAGTATCTAACAGTCATTATTACCCTGGCCATCTTCCTGACTTCCGCTACTTCAGTGGCGTACATGGCTGCCTTGTTCTTATCACCCTCAACTAGGGAGTTGACCACTTTCTCGAAGAGCATTTTATCGTAAGACTGTAGCCTCGCGAGGCTGTAGTCTAGCTTGTTTATCTGAGCTCCTATCTTGTAGAGGGCGCCGACTATCTGTTGCTTGGCTGGCGGGGGCGGGCTTATGAACTCCCTTATCCTCCTTGATATGCTAGCCTCCTCTTCAGGCCCGCTCCATTTCTTAGCCCACTCTTCGGCCTTGCTCATGTAGGGCACCACAAGCTAGTAGCTGTATAGAGAGGCTTAACAGAAGTTAGGCTTGTAGTATAGAGGCTTCCACCCTATATATACAGTGTTACCCACACAATTCCAGGAATTGGGGGGTGTATGGTTTGAGCTTAAGGGTTGAAGTTGTATCACACCTTGTCGGCCAAGAAGTTGAAGATTCTTATGGGAGGGTCCTGGGCGTCCTAGTGAGCTTTAACAGTGATGTGAACGGTAATGTCAGGTCTATAGAAGTTAAAGTAGCTGATAAGGGTTTGGAGAGCGTGGAAGGGGACAGGCTTCAAGTTACAGATGGGAAACTCACAATAATCCCCGAGTGGAAATATGAGGCCCTCAAAGTCATAGAAGCTCTAGACAGAGCATATAGGAGGAGGAGGGCACTGGAAACTTTAACCTCAGGCTCTGACATTCCGGGTGAGATAGTTGAAAACCTCAAGAGGGTGTTAAACGAGGAGATAAAGAACCTCAAGATCAGAGCTGAAAAAGTAGGGAGAATGATCAAAGACAGGCTAGCAACAATAGAAGATGAAAGCCTCCACATATCCAAAGCCATCGTAGACATACAAACCCTATACTTCAGCGGAGAAGTGGGGGAGAAGAGCTACACGCAAAGCATGAACCACCTAAAGAAATTGAGAGAGAAACTAATAGAGGAAAAGAACGACGCCAAGAAAACACTAGACAAGCTGGAGAAAACAGTGGAAGCCGCTATAACACAACAGCCAATCCAGAAAACAATAGCACAACAAGAACAAAAACAGCAACCACAACCCCAGAAACAAGACACACAGCAAACACCGGTCCCGGTAGTAGTCAAAGTAGAGGAGGCTTAGAGAAGATATAGTCATAGCTTAGGCTAAACCCTAAACCGGGAGCGTGCTTTATACCCCTCACAGCTCCTGATCAACACCTTTTAAAGCACTGGCTTCAAACCAGCAACGGCTTGACCACCTTAATGTCTCCATGCAAAGGACCCTCTCCCATGTAATAGGAGCCCCCGATGGGCCCGTGAGTGGGCTGGGGGGTCGGAGCCCAGTGCCATAAGGATAGACCAAGAACCTATGATATTGGGTTCCGGTGATCACGCCTTTTGCTTTCACCGTTCCCGGGAGGTTCTTCCCCTTTTACCCCCTGATTGGTTTAACTCTAGTCCAGGTGTCGCCTGTGAGGTTTGTGCATTTACTGAGTAAGGAGGCTAGGAGGGGTGTGGTTAACGTTATTGTTAAGGGTAGGGGTTTAAGGGAGGCTTCTAGCGTCCTGGGGGTTACTCAGGCTGCTGTGAGCAAGTATAGGCTAGGGGCTACGCACCCTAGCGATTCAACGTTAGAGAGGGCTTTGGCTAGCCTGGACAGGGAGGAGCTCAGGGAAGTATCTAAGATAATGTTCGAAGATTTGAGGAAAGGCTTCGAATCCCTCATAGACTGGATGGCAGACAATAACCTTATAGACGAGGAGGTCGTAGAGTGGGCTGAAAAAACCCTAGACAAGATTAAGGGAAAAACGGTTGCGAGGCGCGGGAAACTAGTAATAGTCTAGGGGTCATGTTACCTTAAACGATAATATCCTCAGTACTATGAGGCTTCCAAGAGCCACCCAGCTAATCCATCCTATCCCTGGCATTCTCAGGTTAAACTGTAGACTTTTTTAGAGTAAAAACTCTGGGGTTTCTCGGTTAACAGGGCGGCTTTGAGGACTGTAGGGACAGGATCGGGTGAGGGGGTAGCGGGGAGTTGGGGTAGGGGTTCGACGCGATGTGGGGCACGTTGCTAGGGGTGGAGAGGGCGGGGCAGGAGGGGGTCGAGGTGAGCGGTGAGGGAGCGCCTCGGCGGCGGCGGGGCGCCGAGGACGAGAGAG
>JARJMZ020000027.1 GCA_029335875.2 Thermoprotei archaeon
ATAAGGCTACCCACCCCCCAACATCACCCTTAAAGGCTAGCCCCCTAACATAGTCTAGAAGCTCCTCCTTAGACCCCCTCTTAATAACAGCCCACACATCATAAACAGGGTGATCCCTAAGGAAGCTGTGAGTAACCAGAGAATCCCTCCTTAAAGCCTCAGCTAAAGCCTCATAACGACCCCTACAGGAGAAGGCTACCAATGCTGCGACATGACCTTGAGCCCTATAGTTATAGTAGAAGCCTACTCTCTTCAAAATCTTCCTCCTAGCAAGGTCTCTAAGTATGCTAGATAAATCCTCAAAGCTCAAACCAGCACCCTCAGCAACATCAACAAAAGGCGTGGGGCTTAACGGAAACTCGTACTGAAGCCTCATCAAAACTTCAATTTCCCAATCTCCAAGAACGTAAACCATAACTAGCACCTAAAAAGAAACCCTCTCTGGGACACTTAAAAAATTAAGTATTTAACCGTACATATTCTCTTAAATAGGTTAAACATGAATATCCCAGAGTTCATACTCATACTAGGCTTTTAGACTTTTCCAGGCAAAACTATACTTTTACTGTACTTTTATAGTTAACGGCCAAATAGCGCTGCCAAACTCCCCTCTTTTAACGTTTTAAACGCTAACACTAGAACTTTCCTATGACAGATTTAGTCCTCCATATCAGATCTCCGTGACCTTCAAGCTTATAAGTGCGAATGGTTGCCCATAACATCTAAGAGCCGAGCTCCTCCTTAAACATAGATACTGAATGTGAGCTCGTTGGAGCATGTTAAAATAAATTCGCGGAAATGCTCGAAGGGTTCACAGGCTAGAGGCTGGGGGGCCGAAGTTGGAGAGTAGGGTTGTGGAGGTTATGGCAAAGATTCCATGTGGGTCTAACACTGAGTGTTATATGGATCTCAAGGAGTACTTAGAACTCTACGCGCAACTCCATGAGCTCATAGACTCGATAAATATAGAGGTTGAGGTTGAGCGCGGTAAATACCCCCTAATGGAGGGTGTAAAGAATGTGGAAGAAGTGGCTGGGAAGACTGCGGAAGTCCTAAAGGCTGTAGGGGTTGGTATAGACGAGGCGGAGATCATAGATAGCGTTAGGAATATTAGTGGGAGGAGCGAGCTAGGGCACCTCGCATCTTACGTGTTCAGAAGAATAGCCTTTAGAGGGCTTAGAAATAAGATGGGAAGCCCCACGTGGATCTCCGGTAGATGCCCCGTTTGCGGTTTAACCCCAATAACAGGTATATATAGAAAAGTCCCCCACGAGTTTTATACCCAGACAAAATTAGAGCTATACTGCCTTTGCGGGTTCTCGCTGGAGCATACACCCTTTAATTGTCCCTCCTGTGGTAACTCTGACAGGAGCAGGTTTGAGGTACTACTACTTAACAAAGTCAAAATCCAGAGGTGCATGTCATGCGGCCACATGATAGCTATAATAGACGAAGACCCCTTCATATTCAAGGATTTAGCGCACGTTATTGCCGCCTACTCCATAGTAAGAGTAATGTCCGCAGAAGAACGTCAAGGCCAGTAGAGCATTGAGAGTCCTTATTATAAGTAAACATGCTATCAATGAGGCTTCTAGAACGACGTCACTATATGAACCGGGCAATGCAGAAGTCGCCCACCCCTGTCAGGGCTAGATTAAGCGTCAAGCTAGGCAGCCCACAACCATCTCGTTACAGGATAGAGTAAACATTCCATGTCAGGGGTTTCTCACATCCATGATCATAACCTGCTAAGCCCATAAAATCTTGAAAACATACCTTAACCCAGAGCTTTATGTTTTGGAAAATGAGAAATGCTCTGAATAATATTACATTTCTATTCCCTTCGGGGGTTTGGGGTTAACGTTTTCCACAGGTATCAGCATATATGAGTAGGAAGCCTTAAGAATTTCAACTGTAGGGTTTTAAGACTACTCCGAGGGGATAACATGGGAGCGTCTGGGATAGTTGGTAATTCTTTTAACATGTGTTAGCGGGATAAGCCCGCTAACTTTCCTACCTCTCCTAATGTTGACGATGAGCGTTACCCCGAGAATTAGTGCGGCTTTTAATCCGCTGTATAGGGGCCCCCTCATAGTTATCACTATGGGTACGCCGACCCTGGCTAACGCTACTATCATGTCTGAAGAGGCTCTCCCTGTTGTTATCGCGATAGACTTGTCGAAGTCGAAGCCGTACTTGAGTCCCGCCCCTATTATTTTTAATATCGACGAGTGCCTACTGCTATCGTGGGCTATAATAGCTCTTTCAGCTGCTAAATTGTAAAGCCCGCTCGTGTGGGATGACAGCCCCATAGTGACAGAGGCGGTTCTGCGGTTGAACTCTAGAAATATGCCTCTGATAGTTTCCCAGTCTACTGTAAATTTCGAGAGCACGCGGACGCCCTGCTCCACTAATATAGAGCAATCCTCAATATAGATACTTTTAACTTCAACCTCCCTAACAAGCTTAACGTTGATCCTCTTTTCCTTAAAATCAACATCCATACTGTCTATATCGTTGAGAGAGCTTATCAGCCCATCCCTCACAAGACTACCTATAACGGCATATTCAACGCCCGAAGGCATCGTGAATAACGTTGTGTACTGTCTACCATTAACGTATACATCGAATCTTTCATCAACAGCTACCGCTATGTCACCATAATCGTCTACACTAGCCTCTATCTCCTGATAATTAAACAAAAGATTCACCCAAAAGAAATAATAGATAAATAGATAAAAAATTTAGGCTTCTTGGGACTCTGTCTTCTTCATCCTCTCTTTACGCCATGCGAGAACCCCTAGTATGATACCGGCAGCAGACGCCAGAACAAGCCCCGGTACGCCCAGCATTTTAGCGAGGTCTCCAAAGGATCCCATAGTCCCCACAGCCTCTTCTGGGAACTGCTTCTTAAATACTTGAGCAGCTTTATCTTTTGATAAGGCGAAGATCCATCTAACTCTGCCCCCGACATAACCGCTGAGATCGAGGCCATAGATTTCTTTGCCCTCAGCCTTCATACTCTCGGCGATCCTAACAGCGTCTTCCATGGAAGTAAAGGTGAACACCCTATTGGGACATACTTCAACGCAGGCTGGGGCCTTACTATTCTGGATTCTATCTACGCAGAAAGTGCACTTATAGTATTTACCATCAGGGCCCTTCTGGGGGACTTTGAAGGGGCAAGCAGCGAAGCAAGACCCGCAGCCTATGCACTCTTCTGTGGCAATAACAACAGCCCCCTCAGGGGTCACCTTTATAGCCCTTACGGGGCAAGACCTGGCGCATGGCGCATCTGTGCAGTGGAGGCAGTTAAAGGGTAGTGGAACGAGCTCCACGGCGTCGCTTATCTTCACTGTAGCCTCTTCTACTCTGAGAATCTTCTCTCTTGTTATCTCGTGGAACATTACGACCTTCCACGCGTTAGGCATAAGCCTTGGAGGGTTGGTGAATGTGGGGCTGAAACTGGTTTGTGGAGGCGTTCTGCCATTCCACTCCTGGCATGCGATCTGGCAGGCCCTACAGCCTATACAGTTATCCAGGTTAACAATAACTGCCATGCCGCCATCTGCGCCCAGGAAACTCGTCTTAGCCACGACCTATCACCCCGCCCTCCTTATATAACCAAGCCACACCTTCGTCTCCTGTATTGTCGTGTCTACATCGCCTACATCTGGGCTTATGAAGTTGCCGCTAGGCCCTATGACTCTCCCTTGGAAGTTGAAGCTCCACAGCACGTTGACCACAGGTATGTCTTTGCCGGCGACCTTAAGATAAGCCATCCCCTTAGTAGTATAAGCTCTCATCTTTACGCTGCCTCTGGCTGTAACTATTTCCACATAGTCTCCAGGCTTTATGCCGAGCTTGGCGGCAAGCTTCTCCGGAACATAGGCAAAAGGCTCCGGTACAAGCTGTACTAGTAGTGGAAGGTTCCTACTCATTGAGCCGCCATGCCAAGTCTCTGTAAGCCTGTTAGACGTTAAAACAACAAGCTCCCCTCCCTCAACCTTAAGCTCGCCCGGAACTAGAGCTAGCCCAACAGGCTTCCCCGCCACTATACCAGGCTCCTCCTTTAAGACTTTAAGGTTGTGCGGGTGGAGCCACGCCATGGTTGGATACTTTATAGCCAACTCTAAATCTGGAGATTCTGCGGGCTCCGTGTGTATCGGGTATTGGAAGTTATAGCCAGCATACCAGCGGCCCATCTCCTCGATAACTTTTAGGACAGCTTGTTTCATGCTCCCAGTCTGCTGATAATACGTCTTCAGCTTCTCCCTCATCTCCTCATACTTAGGCTTAAACTTAAGCCAGCCTTCGCCGGGGAAGAACGGCCTCTTAACGAGCGCTTTGAAGGTAGTCGTATCCTCATCCCAGTATAGCGTGTCGTTAGCCCATAAATATTTCATGCCAGTTAGCGAGGCGAACTCTTCATAGGATATGACTTTAATGCCGCCATCGGGCCCTTTAACAACAAAACTCTTCTCAGGGAACTCCAGAGCGCCGGTCCTTATGAACTTCATCATGTTAACGCCTCCCCAAAGGTCTGAGACGCCGCTAAGCCTCCTCTTAAACATTCTAGGTGCCCAGAAGTTGTGGCCTGGAATGTATGCAGGCCTATACTCGCCAGTATACTCGTCAATAATCTCGCCAGTCTCGCCCGTGACAACCCACTCGACCCCGGCAGCTTTAACCTTATAGCTGGTCCCAAGAACTGCCACTAATGTGTCGTAATTGTAGAGGAACCTAACATTGTGAGGCCACGACCAGCCAAAGTCTTTATACACGTTAAACGCTCTGCTGAAGAGCCCATCGATATCACCAGGCTTCCTCAGCGTCGTCTCCCTTCTCATTGTTAGGAACTTGTCTCTTACAGGGTCGTACATTCCATCATAAATCTGGACTGTAAAGTTTATCTCTTTATTAATGATCCTAGGGTTAGCTTCAGCCTCTATAGGGCCTACGGGGGTAGCGCTCCCAGTACCTCCAGAATAGTCCCAGGAAGTGTCAGGGTCTAGTCTCCTCTCATAAACATTGACAATCTCACTGTCGACTCTAAACTTCACTTTCTCAACATCTTTACCGTAGGCTTCACTTGGCAGCAGTATAGCCCCAGCGGCCCTAAGATACTTGTACAATCTGGGGATTATCCAGTATTCTGGGCGTGAGAGACTCCTAGGCTCGGCAACCTTAAATGACCACGAGACTACCCTGCCACTACTGGTCTTAGTACCTTCTTTCTCCGCAAACGAAGCTGCTGGAAGGAGCACGTCGGCAAACCATGCGGTCTCTGTTTCAAATATATCGCTCACTACTAGAAGATCTAGTGATGCGAGAGCTGCAGCTATTACTTTAGCATTGGGGTTGGTAGCTACAGGGTTCTCTCCAAATATGAATGCCGCCCTAATCTCCTTGTTAAGGGCCCTCCTGGGGAACACTATCTCAGTGCTTCCACTCCCAACTGGGAAGTCGCATATAACAGTGCCCTTCTCCGGGTCGCCCTCAGGGTCTGTTCCGCAGAACATCCCCCATAAAAGCTCATGCCTCCTCCATCCATAGAACTTGAATACTTGGAGGACTTTACCCAGGTCCGCCTTCCCTTTCCCAGCGCTAGCCTTGAGGGCCGGGAACGCTCCCAGAGCCCACTCAGGAACTTCCCAGCTCCACGGGTCAGGCATACCCTGAAGCTTCCAATCCTGGTAGAGCCTCACTTCCATAGCACTTACCGGGTGCCCGTGATATCCTGGTAGAGCCGCTGTGCCCGCACCCTGTACATCGGTACTTCCCTGAACATTACTGTGACCTCTGAATGGGTGCGCCCCTCCCCCTGGATAGCCTACATTCCCTAGGAGGAGCTGGACTATAGCTGCAGCTCTAATAATGCTAATAGTAGCGTTAGTATGCTGCGTGAACCCCATAGCCCACTGGATAGCGCCGTGCTTCTTATGGTTTGTGACTACGCCGCTCCTCTCGACATATATCCTCGCAGCAGCCTTTAAAAGGTCTATTGGGGTTCCCGTGATCCTTGAAACTTCCTCAGCATTATACTGTGATATGAGATCTTTAAGCTCGTTCAGATCGTCTAAAGTTATGTTCCACTTTTTCATAAGCCTCTTAAACTCGTCAAGCTGATCTATAGGCGGGCTTCTTTCAAAGAAAGCGTAGTGTAATATGTAGAGGAGTATGGCGGTTTCACTACCAGATCTGAAGGGAACCCACAAGTCGGAGACCATGGCGGTTCTAGAAAGCCTGGGATCGAAAGTTATTAGTATGGCGCCCTTATCCTTTCTAGCTTTAAAGAAGTACTGCATTGATATTGGATGAGCCTCAGCAGGGCTCGAGAAGAAGAGAATGACATCCGCTAGAGCCACATCCTCTATGCTCGCAGTCTCAGCACCCCAGCCATAGGTTACTGCCAGAGCAGATACTGTAGAGCTGTGGCACTTCCTATACTGTGAATCCATGTTAGCTGACCCAAGGAATGTCGCTAATTTCTTGGACAGGTAGGCCTCCTCGTTAACGAGCACTGAAGACCCTATCACTTGGACTGGAACTTGCGATCCTACATAGTAGTAGCCATCTTTCTGTTTTGGAGCCCCCGTAGTCCGCCTCCACTCGCTAAGTATGTTTGAGAGCTTCTCAGCTATGTACTTGAAAGCTTCATCCCACGAGACGACCCTCCACTTAGGCGGGTACCTTTTAATTATCCCCACATATTCTTCCCAGCTCTTAGCATTGAGGATCTCCTCAACTGGAGGCTTAGGGCCTGTCCTGATCATGGGGTGAAGAATCCTAAGATCATTATCAACAAGCTGGAACGCTGCCTGCCCTTTAGAGCACAGCCTCCCCCAGTTAGCGGGGGAGTCGTGGGAGCCCGCTGTCCATAGAATCTTTTCGCCTACAGTGTAGAAGTCGATGCTACAGTCCATCGCGCAATACGCGCATATAACAGGGGTTACTTTAGCCTTCACAATATCAGGTTTACCGCCAACCTCGCCGAGAGCCCACTTCCGGAACTCGCCCGTCTTTTGAGCTTCCGCTAGCGGCACTGCTGAGAGAGCTAGGGCTGCTGAGGCTATAGATGCTAGTTTCAGGAAAGCCCTCCTAGATATGTTAACATTAGGCTCTCCGCCCATAGTATCACCCCTGAGATGATATGCAACCCTCCTCTCGACTCTCGACGGGATCCTTTGCGACCATTGTTTGCACCCCCTTCTCCCTCTTGCCTAGTAGTTTTTTCACAGCATGGCATGTATAGTCCTCTGTCTCCTCATATATGCTAGTAAGCCCGTCCATGAATTCGGGGAGAAGAGACGCCTCACTTGCCAGGTGTCTCTTAAGCTCCTCAACACCCTCCCGATAACTCCTGCTTATAGCCTCCATCCCGTCACACCTCCCCCTTACTCTTAAGCTCCTCCAGCCATAATGGGTGCTCTTCTTCAATGCGCTTCAAAGGAATCTTCCCATGTATGAACGTTAAGTCTACCGGGAAATTGTAAGGTCTAGCGTGGCCGAAGCCTATGTGAACGATAACTATGAAAGTTACGGCTAGAACGGCCTCTGTAAAGTGCAAATGCCATAAAGTTCCCTCTAAGAGCCCCGAGCCGTAGAGAGCCATAAGGAGACCTGGGACTCCGAGAATAAGTATACCCCAGTATACGCCCCAGTATTCAAAGAGCTGCTCTGGATTGTACTTATGATATTTTGGCCTTGGAACCTTCCCGAGACCCCAAAGTATAGTTTCAATAAGAGAGCGTAGATACGAGAAGCTGTAGATACTTAGCATAGGGAAGGAGTTGACGGCAGCCTGGAAACCTCTAGTCAAAGAGACACCGATGAAGATTGTGGAGTAATAGAAGAAGTGGGCTAGAACAAGCATTCCCATTATAATCCCCGAAATCACATGCAACATATACAGGGTATCTATCCACTGTACGTTGGGAGTGTAATACATGATGAACCCTGTTATCATACATATTAAAAATGTCAGTATCATCACCACATGTTGAAGCCTATGGGATAGAGTGAGCTTTAAAACCCACACATCCCTCCTCCCCTCAGGAGACCTCCAGTAGAATATCCACTTGCCAGTATCTGGAAGCTCGGCAATCACATGCACTAGGACCCATATGGTGCCTATAACCGCTATAATAATTGTTAGAATCATCAGTAGAAAGTCGAAGACTTTTATCCACCATACGAGGCTCGTTAGCCTTAACTCTCCTATGACCATCTGTAGCTCGGGAACTCTATCCAGGAACCGTTCCCAAACAAGATAATATACTATGACCCAGCCTACCGCTAGGATCGCCACTGCAACTATGATGTTCAAGATCATCATAACAGTCTTAGTTCTTTCTTGACCCCCATCCATAGCTGTTAGAACGCTTTTGCCACCTGCAAGTCTAAGAAAGCTACTTCTGTTAGGTTTCATGGTACGCCGGCACCTCTATACTACTTTTAATATTATTAGCTAGAGGATAAATACTTGAATAAATATTTTTGTGAGTAAATTTTAATTAAAGATGATAAATATATTGAAACTCCACCCTTCAAGAACTAATGGCTGTTAGTCGCGATGACCGCCCCCATCAGCAGTTTCAGAACAGAATAGGTTTAAATAGATGCGGGTAGCATGTTGGGTGAGCCTTCAGATGGAGGAGTTTTCTCCACCCCTGTGAGGGGGTGGGTTCACCCTGACAGGGGAGGAAGCTTGTGAAAGCTCCCATGAACTCGGGAGGAGCTTAGGCCTGTGAATCCCAAGGGCTACGTATGTCTATCAAAGGCTACGTAGCCCGGAATATGCTAGCACTCTTCATTAGTTCAAGGGCTCAGAGGCCCTAAAGCTAAAGCCCGAAGGAGGAAGCCCTAGGCATAACGAAAATCGTGCTAGGACAGGTTGACAGCCTGAGACATGGTAAATAGCCGGGTAACCGTGTGTTGTAGCATGCTCTCGGGAGTTCTCCCTCTGGGGGGGAGTTTTCTTCCTCAAAATCTGGCTGTCATAGTGTATTAGCTTAGAGGATTGGCTGTTAATTAAAAGCATTTTAAGCTCTAGGGTGAAAGGTCAAGTGATGGTGTTGAGTGCTGTGAGCTCTCATGTTGTGTTGTCTGTTAGGGGGTTGGTTAAGAGGTTTGGCAGTGTTACTGCTGTTAATAATGTATCTTTTGATGTTCGCTCTGGCGAGGTTTTCTGTATTGTGGGGCCTAATGGTGCTGGTAAGACGACCACTTTGAGGATTATTGCTGGGATAGTTGAGCCTGACGCCGGCGAGATAGTGGCGTTTAACGGTAGGGTTCAGTGGGGTTCTATCGAGTATAGGAAGCTCTTATCTTATCTTCCTGAGGATGCCGGCGTCTACAGGAACCTTACCGGCTTAGATTATTTTAGGTTTATTGCTGCAATGTACTTTGAAGACCCAGCATCTATAGGGGAGGCTGTTGAGAGGGGCGTTAAACTTTCAGGTTTAGGGGCTAGAGTTAGGGATAAGGCTTGGGACTATAGTAGGGGTATGAAGAGGAGGCTCCTCCTAGCCGCAGCCTTAATGGTTAACCCTAAACTAGCCATATTAGATGAGCCCACTACAGGCCTCGACGTCACCCACGCTGTGGAAATGAGGAGGACCATAGTAGACTATGTTAAAACCACCGGGAGCTCGGCCATAGTGTCAAGCCACAACATGCTCGAGGTTTCATACGTGTGCGAT
>JARJMZ020000026.1 GCA_029335875.2 Thermoprotei archaeon
GAACCCCCAACATTAACTATGACACTCTTAGCCTTAGACCCTTCTATAACAACCCTCTCCACTATAGAGTTAACGTAAACGTGAGCCCCCACGTCTACAGCCTCCTTTAGGAACGATAGCCTCATATCAATCTTGCCCCCAGAAGGGCATCCGAAAGCGCACTCTCCCAAACCTAGGCAGCCGCCTAGAGGCCTTGTGACAGGGTAATGCTTCAAGCCCAGAGCCTCAGCCCCCCTCCTCATGACAACAGCGTTACCCCCTAGAAGGTGCTCTGGGACCGGCTTAGCTTGCAGCCTCCCCTCAACAACCCTATAAGCCCATTCCAGGAGCCCCGAGTCCACGCGAGCTCCCGAAACTTTACCCCATAAGCTTAAAGCCTCCCCTGGGACTCTGAAGAGGGTTCCAGAGTTTAGAGTCGCAGTACCCCCAAGGACTCTCCCGAAAGGTATGTTTACCGTCGGGGTTCCCCATGTGAACGTAACCCCGCTATCCCAATAGTATTTAACAGCTCTAACTACAGGGGGCTCCCCTATAAACTCCCCAGGAGGAGGCTCGGGCCCCGCTTCGAAGACAACCACTTTAAACCCCCTCCTAGCGAGCTCCCACGCAGCCACAGCCCCGCCGGCACCACTACCAACTACTATAACATCATAAGAGTCTAGGGGCCTGCCCTCCCTCGAGATCTTAGGCGCCCCTCGAGCCTCTACTTTAGAGACTCTCCCCGGCCTATCATATTCTATGCGAGCCTGAAACTTCCCGCTAAACCCCGCGTAGACAGCTAAGGCTACGAACTCGAGCATGACCGTTAGGTCTTTAGTTAGGCTTTCAGGGTTGACCCCCTCAAGCCATAATCTCCTCTCCTGAGGGCTCATGGAGGTTAATAGTTTAAACTTGG
Source organism: Thermoprotei archaeon (assembly GCA_029335875.2). GTDB lineage: Archaea > Thermoproteota > Thermoprotei_A > Sulfolobales > Acidilobaceae > DSZV01. Next base: position 896 of record JARJMZ020000026.1, read on the forward strand.
AAGTTAGAGGGGCTAGGTTTAAAGCTAGGGCGGTCATGTTTAAGAGCCTCCCGGTCTTGGGGTTTATCATTGGCTTAACCCTGTCGAAGGCTTCCCTAAAACTCTTAACGTCTTCAGGGTCTGAGCTTATTTCAGCCTCGAATATCGCCTGGAGGACTCTACCCAGCACTGGGAGACCCCCTAGAGGGGCTCTCCTATTTAAAATTTAAAAATCCACGTTCCACATGTTATGGTGGATGTGCTGCATGGTGGAGTTATGGTCTTTGTTGAGGGTTTTAAGTTTCATAGCCCTCATAGGCTTCCTGGCTGTCGGCTTAATGTTCGCCTTGAAGCCTGAAGTTTTCACAGGATCCGCTGTGGGCTCGGGCTCGGCTATGTGGCATAGTTTAACCTTGGCTTTCATGGCTACAGTTTCAGTCATAGCCTTTATGATTATGTTGAACCCTAGAGCATACTGGAGCATGCTCATACCCCTAGCTGTGGGTAAGCTTGCATCTTCAGTTTCAAGCTTCTACTGGTATGCTGTTCTAAGCCCCCAAGCTTCGCCAATGCTCCTTTTAAACTATGTTGTCGACGGGCTCATAGGCATTATAGCCCTAGCCTTATATGCTATGATCCTTTTTAAGTTCAAGGCTTAGGTGGCCGTTTTGGGCTATAAGGTTTTGTTTTTAACGTTCTCTGCCGATGGGAAGGGCTTCTGGCTTAGGTACACTTCACTTTCGGGGATGAGGAGGTATTCAGCCTTATGGGCGACAGTCTTCGGCTATGGGAAGCCTAGGGGCTTCACTGCTAAGATTGGAGAGCCTCTGAGCATAAGTGAATCCTCTATAGTAGGCTTGGAGAGGCTCTACTCCCTTCACGGAGGGTTTAGCAGGGCCGCGTCCCGGGGCTTAATGTGGGAGTTGAATTTCACCCCTAGCGAAGGGGTTTTCAACCCTATACCCTTAATCTTCAGGATAATCAGGAGATCCTCGAAATACCTCATAGCAAACCCCAACACTACATTCGAGGGGGCAGTGAGCATTATGGGGGAGGAGTTCAGCGTAAACCATAGGGGGATGATAGGCCATGTGGGGGGAGACCGGTATCTAAACCACTGGGCGTGGAGCCATTGTAGCGGGTTCGACGAGGATCCAGAAGGGTGGCTAGATATACTAGTAGCGTCTCCAGACGGGAGGAGGCGGGTGCTATTCGGGGTGGTGAAGCGCGGGAACAAGATTATACACGTGGGTCGAATAATGGGGTCCCCCTTCAGGGGCGAGCTTGGACTTGAAAGGTTCAATGCCGAGGCTGAAGCCGGGGGCTACAGGTTGAAGCTTGAAGTGGAGGCTGCGAGGGAGGACGTGATAGTAGCTAGATACGAGGACCCGGTGGAAGGCTATAGGTTCTGCCATAATACTGAAATAGCCAGCTTAACCCTAACACTAGAGGGTAAAATGGGGAGGACGAGGCTAGGCTGCTCTAAGAGAGCCTTCTACGAGTACGCGCTCCCAGAGAAGATTGATGAAAGCCTCCCGGAGATAGTTGAAGTTTAACGTTGACTTAACAGTTACACGATAGCCTAGGATAGGGTTTATGCGAGTTTCGAGGAGCTTCTAGCCTTGATGTAGGCAGCCTTATTCAAACCTTCATATATGGCCTCTATTAGCCTCCTCTCTTCAGGGTCTCTGTAGAAGCCCTCTTCCAGTTTATCACCAGATATCTTCAAGTCCTCAACATACTTGTTTAGGAGAGCTAGTATAGATGCTGTGACATGCTTGCAAGGGTTAAACCTGCGCTCCCCATAGGGGCACGTACACTCAAATTCAACCATAGGATCTATGGGGCTCACATAAACCCTAACACTATATTGCACCTTCAAGTCCTCCTCGCTAGCCACCCTAGCCTCAAAACCATAATCGTCCACACTCACAATCTCAACCTTATCCACAAGCCTCACAGACCTAGCTAAAACCCCCTCAACAACCCTAGGATAACGCCTATAAACCCACCCACTAGAAGGCTTATATCCAGGCCCCACATCAACAGCAGATGACATAATAAGCCTAAAAAGAAGCCTAGAAGCTAAGAAAGCCCCCCTGGAACCTTCAACCACACTATACACCCTAAACACACTTTAACACAAACAGAAACTTTTAAACTTCAAGTCAACTACTCATAAGAACCCTTAAACCTTCAACCACACTCTATTCCAGGGGCTATGATTAGCGGCCGGTGTCCGACAAGGTGAGGTGTTTAGCTGAGCGCTGAGCCCCTCAAAACCTAAATTAAAACTCAATAATTTCAAATTTCCTCATAAAGTCTCAACATCCATTTATTATGTGGAGCCGCCGGCGGGATTTGAACCCGCGACCACCGGCTTACAAGGCCGGCGCTTTCGGCCCGCGCAGGCGGTCTACCGGCTGAGCTACGGCGGCCTCCACAGAGTTTTTTATGGGGTTAAGTTTATAAAGTTTATTTTATTGTGTCCCCTGTCTGCTAATAGTTTATAACGTTTCACTTTACGCTTACTATCCTGGTGTCTGGTTTGGATAGGGTTTCCGACCTGGTTAAGAGGCCCCCTCTCAGCATTCCTCCCGGCACTAGTGTTAGGGATGCTGCTAGGGTTATGTATGATAATGGTGTCGGCAGCATCATAATAGTCCTGGAGGGGAAGCCTGTGGGAGTATTTACTGAGAGGGACTTACTGAGGCTTGTAGCTATGGGGGTTTCCTTAGAAGCTAGGGTAGAAGAGTTTATGAGCAGGAACGTGGTAGCAGTTAAAACGAGCGACTCCATAATCAAGGCTGCAACACTCATGAGCGAGAAGAGAATTAGACACCTGCCAGTAGTGGATGAGAAAGGAGAGCTCGTGGGAGTCATATCTATAAGGGACATAGTAGAATACCTGAGCAAACTAGCAGCGGAAAGGCTTGCAGAAGCGGAAATGAGAGAGTTCACAGGCTAACATACTATAACGCCACGCTCACACAACCCCCTCCAACCATTTACACTCACAGCCCCCCAGCAGCGGGGATGCTAGGGTTCATACTTTAACAGGAGCTTTCTTTCTTGAAAAAGCGCGTAACACACTATTACTGGGGGTTGCCGGCGGTTGTTGTCGGGGATGGTGGTGCCGCCGCCGGGATTCGAACCCGGGACCTCCGGATCTCCCAGGCTCTCGAGTCTCCGGGTGTCTGAGCCGTATGAGTCCGGCGCTCTGCCGGGGCTGAGCTACGGCGGCTTCCCGTTTCTAGGTTTATAGGCTGGGGTTTATGAGTTTTTCCTGGGCTCACCTTACTTTTACATCTTTGACTTCTATTGTTAGTGTTTCCAGCCCTCCTTGGGGTAGGGGTATTTGGATTGCGAGTTCCGCGGCTACCGGTATTCCCTTAATGCTTGCTAGTTTAGCGTATACTGCTACCTGGTACCATTTGAATGCCGGCGTGAAATACGCTGGTTGAGACTGTATTAGGAGCTCCACTCCCCTAATGTTGCTTTCCGAGAGCTTCACGCTAGTATAGCCGTATCTAACCCATGTTGGCATCTGTGCTCTCGGATTGTATAGTGTCGACCAGTCTATGTAAGTGGCGTTGCCTATGTAGGTTAAAGCGTATACTGGAGCTATTCCCGGGAAGGCTTCAACACCCAATATAGTCCCTTCCGGCGTCTCTATGAACTTCACGTTTGTAGCGAAAGCTTCATAGTACTCTAGGGGGTTTAGCGGTGTGAAGCTCCCGTTCTCCATCCTCTCAGCCAGCCACGTTATTGTGCGTTTGGTGTAGTTGAAATGGAACTCTCTCCTGGAACCGTCTTGGAGCTCCACGGTGATCACCCCGCTTTTAGATGTTGGGTCAACTTTAACCTCCACGTTGAGGCTTTGATTGCCGAAGATCATAGTGTATTTGAGGCTCTCAACCTTATCTAGAACCTCCATTAAGCTTGGCTTACTAGCGAGATCCCTCAAGGGGGCTATGTGAGAGTAGAATACCCAGAGGCCTGCCGACGCCGACACTAGTGTTAGGGCGAAAAACGAGACTATGAGCAGCATTATCCTGGAAACCATACTCTCTAATCCACCCGCTTTCCTCGGAGGACTTTAAACCTTTTATACCAAAGAGTTAAGCTTAAGTATTCTAGAGCCCCCAAGCTAAATTCTAGGTGTACTACTGTGACTGTTGGAATGGCTAAGGGCACGAACGCCATGGGGCACCTAGGCTGGGTTACTGTTAGGTGTAGAATATGCGGCACATGGCTAGACCTCACTGGAGGCGCCGGGAGAGGTAAGAAGATGGTTGCATACGCTTGCCCCAGGTGCTCTAAAACCCTGGAGGCTGTCTTCTGCTCCTCCTGCGCTAAGAAAGTTAAATACTCATGCCCGTATTGTGGCACTCAACTGTCTCCAGTCACTCCTCTCTTAGAGGCTTAGCTTATGATTGAAGTTTCAGAGCATTACGTGGGCGGACACTATAGAATTCTAAAAGTTGACGGCGAAGGCTTCAGACTATACAGTATCGATGTCTACGCTAAACTCCACAGGGAACCCCAGAGCTGCGATGAAGAGATAAGCGTGGGCGAGGTTAAATTATGCTATGTGAAGACGGGACTGTGCGAGGCTGTATTCTCAATAGTTCAGGACTCCGCCGAGCTTGTAAACTTGAGGCTCCACACCACGCCCTTAGAGGATCCCGCGGGGGGCTCCCACGTTAAGGCTGGGGAGTTGTGCTTGTCTGAAGCCTTGAAAACATTCGGGGAGGGGCTTGGCGAGGTTCTGCGCCCTACTCTCGGGGGGTAAGGATAGCAACTACGCCCTCTACAATGCTCTCAGGAAGGGCTGGACCTTAGAGTGTATAGTTGTAGTGCACCCTAGAAGGCTTGACAGCTGGATGTTCCACAGTATAGCTACTAGGGCCGCCTTGCTACAGGCTGAGGCCATGGGGTACATTGACAGGACATATAGTTTTGAGGTCAGCGGGGTTAAAGATGTTGAGGTTGAAGAGCTCGAAGAAGCCCTCAGGAGTCTAAAAGAAGAGCTGGAGTTTGACACTATAGTAGCTGGAGCCGTAGCCAGCAGGTATCAGAGGAGCAGGCTCGAAGCTATAGCCTCGAAGCTCAACGTGAAACTATATACTCCAAGCTGGGGCTTAGACCAGGAGAACTATATGAGGCGTATTGTTAGGGATGGCTTCAAGTTCATAATAGTTAGCATAACCACGATGGGGCTCCCCCCGAGCCTCCTAGGGAGGCCCATAGGGGAGGCTGAAGTCGAGGAGATAATAAAGCTCTCGAGAAAGCACGGCTTCAACCCGGCGTTTGAGGGGGGAGAAGCTGAGACCCTAGTATATGACGCGCCCCACTATTCTAGGAGTTTGTGCATTAGGGGGAGGAGGGTTAAAGTTAGAGAGTTCGAGTACATTGTTGAAGTTGAGGATGCGCGCCTAGGGGCTAAAGGCGAATATTGCCTTGAAATAACATAGTTAACCCCAATATATAACGGCAGCCCCCACTAAAGCTAGGAAGGCTGAAAGGATTACCTTAAGACTTAAATGCTCTCCAGTGTATTTTGATAGTGTTGAGGATCCTACTGAAGATACGATAGGCCTAACGTTCTGTGCCGGCGTAACTATCTGGGGGCCGAGATACATTAGAGCCACATATCTAGCCACTTGACCCATAGCGGCCAGCATCCCAGCCGCCGATATTGACAGGAAATACCTCCTATTGAGGCCCTCAAGACTCACATGCCCCCTGAAACCCTCAATAACAACCTCAGATAAGAGCCCTGAAGTGTAAGCTATGAAGACCCCAGCTATAGGGTTACCGCTTTCAAGATTACCAATCCTGCCAAGCGCTATAGAGGCGGCTATAGAGAATCCTCCCAGAAGCCCGGCAGCTATACCCATAAAATCCAGGCTGCCTCCACCCGAGTTCCTGGAAGAAGCTAGGACTACCGAGAGTAGTATGAGCATGGAGCCTATAACATGAAACCGGCTTAAAGGCTCCCCCATAACAACCCCTAGTATAACCCCGTGAACAATACTTGTAGCCACTAGAATACTAGCGATCCCGGCTCCAACCCTGTTTATGGCCACGTAAACAGAGACCCTACCCACAGAAAAATTAAGAACCCCAGCTAAGACATAGAAAATGAAAGCCTTAAAGCTCACAAGACTAAAACCTCCGAGAACAGCGGCGAAGAGTAGGATCACCGGGTACCCCGAGGCGAGGGAAAGCAGAGTAGTAAACCCGGCCCCCCCGCTCGGACCCCCAACCCTAATCATTGCATCATGAAGGCCGAAAAACACCCCCGCAGACAGAGCTATAGCGTAGGCACTCGGGAAATCCAATACAGCCCCCTCCCAAGGCTTACAAGGTATCAGAACTTATAAAGTACTACCAGAGGCCCTCCCTTTAAGCCTTGAACTTATAGTTGGCATTAGCGTAATACTTTATAAACCCTAACCGTTGAATTTAAAGCATGACCTAGGGCTGGCGTCTATGAGAAGGCTTACTAGGATAAGGCTTTCCAGTATGCTGGATTTTGTGAACTTCGGGAGCATATGTAAAGGGTGCACAGTAAACTGTTGCAGAAGATTCTACGCAGTACTCTTGGACGATGAAGAGGAGGAGTTTAAGGACGTAGCTGACACTATAGAGACCCCGCTGGGGAGAGTTAGAACGCTCGGAAACCCTAAAGGGGGAATATGCCCGTTCCTGACGAGAGAAGGCCTATGCGGCATCTACGAGAAGAGGCCCCTCGACTGCAGGCTATGGCCCCTAATGGTCCACTATGACTTCGAAAAAGACGAGTACATAATAATCCTAGACCTAGAATGCCCCGCGGCAGCGGAAAACAAGATACCGCAAGAACTCCTAGAGAAAATGGTTAAAACAGTTATAACCATGCTAACCTCAAACAACCTAAACAAAGATTGGGTTAAAAGATTCACGCTAACACCATGGCCCAAAAACTACACGGAAATAGCTAGAATAAAAGCCCCCCAAAGCCACGGGGATCTTCAATAAGAGTCCTTAAACACCCCCCTATTTTACAATAAAGTTTTCTCTTAGTAAGCATAGGGGAAAGTCTTGCCGGCAGACCGTTAGGCTCGCCTATCTCGATGTCGAGCACTCTCAGAAGTGTTCAGCTTCCCAACTATTATGACTACTAGCCTAGGAGACCCTTCGACCACCTAGAGCAGGTACTGGTGGGTTCGTGAAATTTACCGCGAGCTCGATTCTCTCTAAGCAATGGTGAAAATTTAAGAGTAAAATAACACTTATGTATATGTGGGGTTTTAAGAGTTTGTCAAAGAAGGTTGGGAGGGTTTTTATAGGTTTAATAAGGGATCATAGGACCAGAGTTGGGAGGATAAAAGCTAGTACGGCTAAAAAAGTTTAATATTGTACTTGCGATGACGGCCTTACGGGTGGGACTCTATGGTTGTCAGGGTTAGAATAAGGGTTTCAGCTGGTGGAAGGTTTATTGAGGCTCCAGCTCTGGCTAATAGCGGATACGAGTCTGAAACTCCCCAGTTAATGGTTCCCGTGAGGGTTGCCGAAGAATTGGGCCTATGGCCTCCGGGGCGTGAGTTTATTGAAAGTAACTTTGAGACAGCAGGAGGCCCCTTAAGAGTCTGGATACTGGAGCGGGCGTGCACTGTCAAGGTTATCGGTGATGCGGAGTCTCCTGAAGTTTTAGCAGATCTTGTAGTTTCCCTTTTAGCCGACGAGATCCTTATTGGCGACAAGCTGATCAGCGAGCTGGGGATAGCTCTTGAAGATGTTGGAAGAGGCTTGTGGAGGTTTAGGTGGGAGGATAGGGATAAGGTAAGGCGTAGCGCGCCCCCCAAATATTGGAGAACTTAGTCAAGCCTCTATTATAAGATCCTCAAGACTTTCAGGGTAGACAGTTATTTTCTCGTAGCCGTCCTCAGTTACCAGTATAGTGTCCGAGTGCCTGAAGCCCCCTAAGTTTCTAACGTATATCCCGGGCTCTATAGTTATGGTCATTCCAGGCTTTAACTCCCTCTCATCCCCAACGTCAAGGAATGGGGCTTCATGATACTCAAGCCCTATCCCGTGGCCTACATGGTGTCTCCACATGTCCCATATCCCCCTCTCCTTGAAATACCTCCTCACAACCCTGTCAACGTCACTACATTTAACCCCTGGCCTCACGTTCTCCATAGCTATTCTCCTAGCTTCAAGCATCATGTTGAAATATTTCTCTTGCTCCTGCGTAGGCCCCCCAACGATCATAGTCCTCTCAAGCTCAGCACCATAACCGCTCACCATGGCTGTAGCCCCCGTAACTAAAACATGGCCTCTTTTAATCACAGCATGAATATTATGGGAGTGAGGGTAGTAGGAGTGAGGGCCGACCTGACCTCTAAAGCTTGCACGCGCCCCACTAGTCCAACCCCACGGCCTATACCGTTCTCCAAGAGCCTTAGCCATAGCTATAGTAGCTTCAGCACTAGCCCACAAAGAAACCTCGTCTTCAAGAGCCCCAGGCCTCACATAGTCTTGGAGTAGTCTGTGAGCGTATGAGGCCCACTTAGCACTCTCCCTCATAAGCTCAATCTCAACATTAGACTTGACAATCCTAAGGCTTTCAACAACATCCCTCTCATAGCTGAAACTGGCTTTCAAAACATCGCTAAGCTTAGGCCCCCTATAGCCGAACACATGGCCATAACCGTCAACATCATAACCAACCCTCATACCTTCAAAGCCCATCTCCCTAAGCTTCCCACCTATGAAAACCATGGGGTGAACCTCTCCAGGATACTCTTCATAGTAAACAATGTTATCAGCATAGGAGTATTTAAGGGCATGCTCATACTCCAAGAAAGGCACGAACAAAGTCACCTCACCACCACTATCTATAAAAGCTGCTATAGGCCTTTCTGTAGGGGTAAATATGAAGTTTGTAACATAGGCTATGTTAGCGGGGGAGGCTAAATATAAGCCTTCAAGCCCCCTAGATGTGATAGCAGAAACTATTCTAGCAACTCTCCGCTCTATTTCACTCTTAGACACTAATAGCAATACGCTCACCAAGCTCTAAGGGTAAGGGTTCTTAGTATAAATGTTTATCACCTTTAAAGTGGAAGATAACTATGGGTAGGTTGGATTGGAGGTTTATAGGTGGGTCTTGAGCCCTCTGCGCTCAAACTGTTACCTGCTCGCGAACAGCGGGGAGGCTGTCATCATAGATCCGGGGTGGCATGAGGGTGTCGACGAGGTTATTAGGTTTGTTGAGGCTAGAAGTTTGAAGGTTAAAGCTGTACTAGCTACCCACGGCCATTTCGACCATGTTTCGGGGGTTTCAACTGTTAAGAGCGTTTTTAACGCCCCCTTCCTCATACACCCCGCTGATGTCGAGATAGCTAGGAGGGCTCACAAGTCTGCTTTCAGGTATCTGGGCGTGGAGCCCCCGGAGATCCCGGAGCCTGATGGTGGCTTGAGGGAGGATACTACTATTAAAGTTGGCAGTGTAGAGCTTAGGGTTATGGAAACACCAGGCCACACGCCGGGAAGCGTGACCCTAATAGCTCCAGGGGAAGTCCTCATTGGAGACTTACTACTGGAGGCGGCTAGAATAGCCTCTCTCACATCACCAGCATTTAAAACCCCAGTAGCCCTGACGGGGGACACTTTGTTCAAGGGCTCCATAGGCAGGGTAGACCTTCCAGGCTCCTCTCTCTCAGACATGATAGTAAGCCTTAGGAAAATATCAATGCTACCCCCAGAGACGATAATATACCCGGGACACGGGCCTCAAACAACCCTCAAAGAAGAGCTCCAAGGAAACCCCCACCTCACAATGCTATTGGGGAAAAGGAAGGGTAGCCCGAAGTAGGCTAAATGGCTGGAATAGCTCGTACTCCTCCACGGAGCTTCATAAGACTAGGTTCTCACGCTCCACCTTTCAGACTCCAGGTACTATCCGGCGGTTGGGCGTGTAATGTTTTTTAAGGTTTAATATCTTATTTGGATACGGTATCCATTATGGGGTGGCTTAGAGTTCACGGTTCACCAAGCCCAGGCTTCCATGCCGGGGATAGGTTAGCGCTCGTAGTTTTCATTGCCTCCACTAGAACCTCGACTATACCTGGTATAAGCGTGGCGGGCCCGAGCCCCGAGGCTACCCTTTATACTCCAGCCCTAGATGTTGAATATTTAGTAGCTGGGAGGCCTATAACTTTCAACGTTATCCCCGTAACTCCTGAAGGTATACCGACGCCGGCACTCATATCTAGGGCAGCCCTAAAACTTTTAAATATCCCGACTCTAATAGTGGACGTGGGCTCATTCCTAGAGCCTAAAATCCCGCATACCCGGATGCCTAGCAGGTCTGTGGGGGGCTCTATAGACTCTGAAGACGCCCTAGCTGAGGGGGTTTCGAAAAAGCTTTTTGAAGAGTCGAGGCTTCTAGCCTCAACCCTCTCTAAAGGTTTAGATTTCATAGTTGGAGAAAGCATGCCTGGAGGCACAACCACAGCATTATCGATAATGGAGGCTTTAGGCTACAAAGCCAGGTTTAGGGTTAGCAGCGCCAGCCCTTCAAACCCCCACGACCTTAAGGTTAGAGTTGTTGAGAGGGCTTTCAAAAGGTCTAACATAAACCCTCCCGAGCGGGATGTATTTAAAACTATAGATAGGGTGGGAGACCCCCTTCACATATCAATAGCAGGCTTCCTTTCAGGAGCCCTTGAGGGGGGCTCGAAAATCCTGCTTGCAGGGGGTACTCAGATGTGTGCTGTCCTAGCCATACTTAAAAGCCTAGGTGTCGAGCTTGGAGGGAGAGTTATGGTTGGAACTACGGGGTGGCTTGTTAACGATAGTCAATCAGATATGAGGGGGCTTCTAAACGATATTGCCCCGGAAGTTCCTCTACTAGCAGCTGAGATGGATTTTTCAGACTCGCCTTTTGAAGGCTTAAAATACTATGATAAGGGTTATGTTAAAGAGGGGGTGGGCTCAGGGGGGCTTCTAACAGTCTTAGCTGTTAAAGGCTGGTCTAAGGGCGATGTTAAGAGGGCTGTTTACGGGGAATATGGGAGGGTGATGGGTTATGAAGCTCGTTAACTCAATTTACTATGATGAAGCCTTTGAAGCTCTAGTGGTGAGGCTCTCAGAGGATCATGTTTTCCTCACAAGCCTCCCCCACCAGCCTAAGACTGCTGACTCCATAGTTTTCAAGAAAGTATCTGGAGACTTTCAATGTTGTAGTGGGGGAGGTTTAAGCGATTACTATAGTAAGTTGAGGGGTTCAATGGGCCTTGAAAGGGCTATAGTCTTCTTGACGGCTGCAAACGTTAAAAAACACTTATACAGGGAGCTTCCAGACGGGTCTACAATAGTGGCCACCGTAGGCTTAGAGCCCCCAGTATGTCCTGGGGGCGGCGCGGGCGGCTCTAACTCCACCGTTAACATAGCTGTTCTAGTTAATGTAGCCTTGTCGGAAAGCGGCCTGGTGGATATTTTAAGAACTGTTGTTGAGGCCAAAAGCCTGGCTATGGCGGAGCTTCTCTTGAGGTGTAAGTTTAGGTCTCCGGGGACAGCTAGTGACGCTATAGCTGTGGGGAGGCCTGCGGCTCTCGAGGGTTTAGAGCATTTCGCAGGCATGGCCACGGAGACCGGGAATCTCATAGCTTCTGAAGTTTATAGGGGTCTCACAAGCTTCGGCCTGGAGCTGCTTGGACTTGAAGGATACGTGTATAACCTTCTAGGCCTCACCCTAGAGGAGCTTCTCGATGTAACAGTAAAAGTTTACGAGAAAGCGCCAATACCAGGCTTAGACTCTGAGAGGGCTAGAGGCCGTTTAAAAACTCTAATAACAGGGTTCCTCAAAGACCCTAACGTGCTCAGCCTCATCATAGCTGCTAGAGAGCTCGACCTGCGAGCCTCAATAGGCTCCATCTCAGGTTTTACTGTTGAAGACTATGAGGGTGATAGCGTGAAGATAGTGGCCGACGAGCTCCTAGCATCAGCCCTAGCACTATACATTTCAGGGTTCAAGGGGCTCCTGGCAGCATACTGGGTTGAAAGGCTTAAAGAAAAGGGGCTGCTAAACTTAAAGCTTCCAGTATTTGAAGACGACATCCTCTCAGCCCTCGTAGGCTCAGCCATCACAAGGCTATGCGAGGATTCGGGGAGTTGAGAGTAGACTGTATAGTCATGGCTGGAGGTAAGGCTACAAGGATGGGTGGCGTAGTAAAACCTCTCCTCGACGTTTGCGGTGTCCCAATGATAGTTAGAGTTGTCAGGTCAATTTCGGGAGCGTGCAGGGGAACCTATGTTGTATACTCTAAGTGGACTAAAGCCTTAGAAGACCTTTGCAGTGGAGTACTTGAGAGTGTTGTGTGTGTTGAGGGTGGTGGTGAGGGTTATGTTGAAGATTTAAAGATGGCGTTAAACCTCGTCTCGCTCCCAACACTTGTAGTTCCAGCCGATATTCCATTTCTAAACTCTGCCATACTTGAAGACTTCATTGTTAAAGCTATGTTGAAACCTGAGCCTATAGTTAACCTCTCAACCGAGAAAGGGCTTACGGGCATCTCCCTCTTCAAACAAACGGAAGGTCCATGGGCTGATGTGATTATTAAGAGAAGCACGCCTCTAATAGATGTTGACACTTGGGACGATTATAGGGAGGCTATCGAGAAATGCTAAGATCCCATGGGGGTAGGCCGCCTAAAAACGTCATAGACTTCAGCAGCCCCGTCAACCCCTTAGGCCCTCCAAAGGCTTTAATTGAAATAATCGAGAAGCTTGTTGGGGAGAGGGTTTACGAGAAATATCCAGACTATAGTTATGCGGGCCTCAAAGAGGCCATAGCCTACTATTACAACCTAAATCCTGAAAACATTATACCTTTGAATGGGGCTGCTGAAGGCTTAAACCTAATGCTCTCAACTTTAAAACCTAAACATCTGATAACAGTGGAGCCAACCTTTGGAGATCACAGGCTAACATCTAAAGCCCTAGGAATGAACTGGATCACTATACCCTACACTTTAGAGGGGGTTGAATATAAGTTTAACCCCGAAGCCTTCTGCAGTCTCCCAGGAGAGTTGAGAGAAAACTCTTTAATATTGATGTCCAACCCTAATAATCCCACTGGGAGCTTAACTCGTAGAAGTCTAGTGGAGGCTTTAGTGGGCTGTCTAGGTAGAGGTTCAACTCTAGTTATTGATGAGGCGTTCTCAGAGTTCACACGGGATTCCGAGAGCCTCCTCGGGGCCGGTTTTGACAACATTATTGTTTTGAGGAGTTTCACGAAAATAATGGCCATACCCGGTCTTAGATCCGGGTTTATGTACGTCCCTAACGCTAGAATATGCGGTGTTGTTGACGCTGTAAGGCAGCCTTGGAACGTTAACATTATAGTTTCCACTGCTTTAACCGAGCTACTCTCAGAGAAAAGTCTTTTGAAGGCTTTCATAAACGAGACTGTAGAGTTTATAGAGGCTGAGAGGGGGTTCCTAGCTTCTAAAATTAAAGCTTTAGGCCTCCAAGTCTACAACTCTAAAGCCCCTTTCATATTAATAAGACATGGAGAGCCTCATCCAGAATTTAACAATAAGCTTATCGCCAGAGGTGTTTATGTTAGGGATGCAAGTTCATTCGCATACCTCACCCCATACCATAGCAGGGTCACTGTAAGAACTAGACGTGAAAACTTGAGGTTTTTGAATGCCCTGGGGGATGTTGTTGGAGGCTATTAGAAGGCTTAAAGGGCTCGCCACCCTGCTAACCACTTTACCGTTGGGGGCTTCAAAGCTTGAGGATGCTGCAAGCGCGTTCCATTTAGTCCCCTTAATTGGGCTTATTGAAGGCCTTCTGCTATCGCTAACGCTTGCAATATCGCTGGTTTTAGACGTTAAACCTATAGTCTCGGGAGCTATATACACTTTAGCCCACGTAATTGTCACTGGAGGCCTCCACCTAGACGGGTTCTCAGACTACTCTGATGTTTTAGGGGCGAGAGCTAGGGGCGATAGGGCTATATCGATATTAAAAGATCCCCGTAGGGGGTCCTTCGCTGTTATAGCTTTAACTTTAAACCTTATACTGACAACAGCTTTAGCCGCCCAACTCTACGACCTCCTAAGAGCCCCGGGCTTTAGCGTGGCGGCTGTATCAATTGTAGTTTTAAGTTACACGTTGGCCGCCGAGTCTCTCTATTTAACCCTATTCTATTCTAACGTTGAGCCTTATAATGGTATGGCTAGGGTTTTTAGTGTTGAAGCTAAACGTAGGGGGCTTAGAGGTAATGTTGTGACGTTAACTTTGATAATTTTAATCTTGACTATAATAATGACACTGTCCATGGGGCCCGTTAAAGCTTTATTGATCGCCCTCTCAGCTTCCTCCTCCATGGTTTTATGTGTCATGTATACTGTTAAAGATGCTATGTCTAGGATAGGCTATGCTAACGGTGATATTGCAGGGTTTTCCTATGAACTTTCCAGGCTCGCCACTCTAGGAGTTTCTCTGGTGGTTTTTGGGCTTTGATAGAGTTTTTGAGGCCCGAACCCCCCTACATGGCTGCCGCCCTGATCCTAGCATTAGTAATGGATTTCGTATACCCTGAACATAGGGGTTTAACCCTTAAACTTCACCCAGTGCACACCTCATACTTCATGGCTTTAGCCTTGGCTAAACCTTATAGTGGGATGTTTAGGGGGGTGATAGTGTGGGCTATTGTAATGGCTTCACATTTAGCCCCCGCAGCCCTGATACTTTTCATAGCCTATGAGATATCGCCGCTCCTATGGGTTTTAATTGCATCTTTAACTCTAAAACTATCCCTATCACTTAGGCTACTCTTAGAGATATGCTATAAGGCTTATGTAGGCTTGAGGAAGTGCCGTCTAGACGAGGGGAGAATGTGGGTTCAGATGATTGTTAGAAGGGATGTGTATAAACTGGGTAAACACCATGTTACATCGGCATGTATAGAAAGCCTATCTGAAAGCCTCGTAGACGGGTTCACATCACCACTAACATACTACATACTCCTGGGCCCCCTAGGAGCCTTAGCCCAGAGAATAGTGAATACCCTAGACGGGGCTATAGGCTATAAAACCCTGGAATACGAGAACGTAGGCTGGTTCTCGGCCAAAATGGATACAATAATAAACTATATACCAGCAAGGCTGACAGCAGCAATGATAATAGCATTATCGCCGCTAGCAAAGGGAAGCCCATGGAAAGCCTTAAAAGTCTGGACTACATATTCTAGGGTAACAGAAAGTTTAAACGCTGGCCACCCAATATCAGCAGTAGCTGGAGCCCTTGAAGTGAAACTTGAAAAGCCGGGGCACTATACGGTAAACGTTGAAGCCAGATATCCTGAACCAGAAGACGTAAAAAGAGCCCTAACAATAGTCCTGACGACAGCAGCAATATACACGCTCTTGGCAGCAGTTATCTTAATAATTTAACAATCTTGTAAGCTTCACAGTCAAACTCGGAAACCTGACAGCACCCTGTTTAAGGGGGCTTGGTATGACCTTCTCAATGACCCCCTATTTTCCTTGCTATGAAACGTTTAGGTGTTTGGTTTAAAACCATGGGATCTCATTTAAATACTGAGGATGTACGGGTCTGTGATAGGTCCTAGGCTTTGCGTTTTATGTCGTGGCAGGGGCTTGTGCGGGCTTACTTATTGTCCTCTTATAGTTAGGTCGATGACGTATTTAAGGCTTGCCCCCCTTAAGTCTTCCAATGTTATTGAGGGTTCTAGTCCTCCCTCAGTGTTTGTTGGTAGGGCTGGCTACCCCCATGTTAGAGCTGGCCCTGCAGCGCCCCCCGAGGTTGGGGATACTAGCGTCTTCGACCTCCCCGAGGCTTGGCTTGGTAGGAGTCTAGAGGAGATCCTAAACTATAGGCTTAGCATGGTTTTAGGCTTGGGCTCGGCTAGTGTTAAGAGAGTTGACGATAGGCTTGTGGGGGAGCTGAGGCTTCTAGCTTTAAGCTCTAAGCCTGTAGATGTTAGAATAGAGTTTTTAAAGCCTCCAAGGCCTAAGCTTAGCCTTAGCGAGGAGCTCCCCCCTATGGGGCCTAGGTCGCCCCTAGAGAGGTTGTCGGTGGTGGGGAACCCCCATGTTCCCGGGGTTGTTGATAGGGTTTACGGGGACAGGGATCTAAGGGCTAGAGACGCTATCCTAAAACTTTACGAGAGCGGGATCCCCGTATCTCATATTCAGAGGCTTCTGAGTGTTGGAGCCCTCGGGACTGGGAAGTTTAGGAGGCTCGTGCCTACTAGGTGGAGTATAACTGCTGTTGACTCGACAATAGCTAGGAGCCTAGTCTCCAAGATTAAGGGTTACAGGGTCATAGATAGCGTGGAGGTTTACGTGTGGAGGGGCTACGATAACACTATAATAGCCATATTATACCCTAGGAAATGGAGTTTCGAGTGGATGGAAGCCTGGTGGCCGGGGTCAACGTGGAACCCTGGAAGCCTGGAGGTTGTGGTTGAGGGGGATTATGAAGGCTATAGTGGGAGGGCAGACTATCCGAGTATAGGGGGCTGCTATTATGCCAGCATGCTCGCAACAGTAGAGCACCTGGAGGCTAGGAAGAGGCAGGCTACAGCCATACTCATGAGGGAGATATACCCGGGGTTCAACATACCTGTAGGCGTCTGGTTTGTTAGGGAAGCTGCGAGGGCAATGTTCAGGAAAGGCCCCCTGCTGAAAACGGGTGACATGGGGGAGGTCGGGGAGGTTGTAGAGAGGGAGAGCAGGCTTGGATGGGGGGTTTGGCTTAGCAGGTCGAAGCTGCTTAGAAGGGTTGTAGGTGAGAGGGGTCTTGACTTTACTTTCAAGTAGCTCCATCAAGTTTGGGAGGCTGACAGTGTATTTCACCAATGTTAAAACTGCACTATCGAGGAGCGGGCTCCCAGACTTGGACTACGCCCTCAACCCCTATGCTGGCTGCTCTTTCGGCTGCATATACTGTTATGCTAGGCTCTACACTAGCGATAGGAGGGCTTCAGAGAGGTGGGGCGAGGTTGTCATAGTTAAATCTAATATTGTTAAAGTCTTGGGGCGCGAAGCTAGGAGGATGCCTAGGGGCGTGGTGGGCTTGGGGACTATAACCGACGGCTATCAGGTTGTAGAGTCTATATTCAAGTTGACCAGGAAATCGCTGGAGACCCTTATAGGGGAGGGGTTCCACGTCAGCGTTCAAACTAAGAGCCCCATGGTTCTAAGGGACTTAGACATACTCGCAACCGGGGGAGGGAAGGTTGACGTGGGCCTAACAATAACAACTTTAAAGCCTGAAATAGCAGAGCTCATAGAACCCCATGCGCCCCCGCCACTTGCAAGGCTTAAAGCTTTAAAGAAATTATCTGAAGCTAAGATTAAAACATGGGTCTTCTACGGGCCCATAATCCCGGGGTTAAACGATGACCTGGAAACAGCTGAGAGCATAGCCTCACTATCAGCTGAAACAGGATCAACATTATACTACGACCCTTTAAGAGTTAAACCATTCATGCTTGCAGAAGACTATCCACTCAGAGAGGCCGCCCTAAAAGCTAAGTCAAGAGAGTTTTTAGAAGGAATAGAGGCTATTATCAAAAGATTATGCATAAAATATGGACTTGAATGTAGAAAAGGCTTCGAAGCCACACCACTAACATCTAATATGAGTACACTTTAACCCCCTTACCTTCAGCGTAACCCCTAACATCACCACCTATTAAGGCTCCAGCAAGCACCGGGATAACAGGTCTCCCCAGTTTCAATGACACAACTTCAGCCTTCGCCAGGAGCGCCCCCACATCGCCAATATCCGGTTTAACTTTAACCTCAACGACGAAAACACGCCTATCCGTAACTATTAACATGTCAACTTCGACACCATCAATAGTAACATTCCTAGACTTCTCAAGCACAGACTCCCCCGAAACCCTAAGCTCCTCCCTCAAATCATCCCAGAAATACCTGGAGTACATGGACTCCGTAACAGCCCCAAGCTCAAGCTCTAAACGCGAAAACCTCTTAAAAGCCTCCTGCCACCTCTCCTCCTCTCTAGCCCACCTCTCTTCCTGAGTTTTAACAAACTCGTTAAACCTCTTCTCAGACTCTCTCCACCTCTCCTCTTCCCTCATCCACCTTTCCATCTGGGTTTTAACGAATTCATTAAACCTCTCCCGAGACTCTCTCCATCTTTCCTCTTCTCTAGCCCACCTCTCTTCCTCCCGTTTCCATCTTTCCTCCTCTCTCGTCCATCTTTCTTCTTGGATTTTAACGAACTCGGCGAACATCTTCTCAGCCTCCTTCCATCTTTCCTCTTCTCTAATCCACATCTCCTCCTGTGTTTTAACGAATCTGTTGAAGTCTTCTCTAAGCTTCTTAAGCTCTTCAAGTATAGTGTTTAGTCCTAGGAGACCCGCTATTGCTAGCCTAAACTCTTCATCCTCCTTGAAGAGCCTTAAAATAATATTTTTAATCTCGCTTATACTAACGGAAGTTTCAACCATCCTTGAGAGGTCCCTCCTTTAAATTTAGGCTTTTAACGTTTAAAAATATTTAAAGCTGGAGACGCTGCCTTGAAGTCTTGTATGGGCTATGCTGAGAGAGTAGCTGAGATAGTGTCTAGGGAGGCTTCGAGGTGTGAGTGCACGCTGCTTTCCGGAGGTGTTGACACGAGCTTTATAGCTCTGGTGCACCCAGGGAAGGGGGGCCTTACAGCTTTTACCGTGGATCTGGGAGGCTCCGACCCTATCTACGCTTCTCAAGTAGCGTCTAAGTTAAAGCTTAAGGATCATATTGTGGTGAAGCCTAGCGTTGAGGAGTTCCTTAAAGCTGTAGACTGGGTTCTAGCTAACTTCAGGACTATAGATCCCGTGGAGGTCTCTGCCGATGCTGTACATTACATTTCAATGTTGAAAGCTAAAGCTTCAGGCTGCAAGTGCATACTTTCAGGCGATGGCGGGGACGAGCTTTTCGCCGGCTACACATTCCTCCACAGGAGAGATCGCGAGAGTATAGCCGGGTGGGTTATGGAGAAAGCCCTAGAGGCGAGGCTCCCAACAGTCGATGTGGGAAAGCTCCTAGGGGTTAAAGTAGTAGCCCCGCTATATAGCGTTGAGCTTAGGAGGAAGGCCCCCGAGATACCCGTAGAGTGCCTTGTAGGCTCAGGTCAGGGCAAGCTCCTCCTCAGGGAATACCTTAAAGCTAGGGGCCTCGAAGAGGTAGCATTAAGACCTAAAACCCCCGTCAATGAGGGTTCAGGGTCTCTAAAGACGTTAGAGGAGCTTTCTGCAAACTTGAATCCTAATGATTTAAACGTGATAGAGGGGAGGCTCGGATTCAAACCTCCAAGCCTCCCCCACGCATGGCTCGCCTCTAGAATGTTAAGCCTAGGGGTAAACCCTCCGGACAGGGATAAGAGGAATCCGTGCCCCATATGTGGGAGGCCATTAAGGAAAAATCATTGCATGTTCTGTGGGGCCTACGTTTCGCCGGAGGGGGTAGTATTCCATTATAGGTGATCCTGAGCGTTGAGGGTTCTAGTATTCTGGAGTACTGGGAAAGATTCGGCTTTAGCCCTTCACGCTCTCAGAACTTTAGGGTTTAAAGTTGTAGGCCTAATCACCACAGTAGACTCTAGCTCTAACCTAATCACAGGCCATAGGGTTCCAGTGGAGCTTGCAAGGGTCCAGGCTGAGAAGCTCGGGCTACCCCTATACGAGGTTGAACTCCCAGAGGATTTCCCGCCTATAGAGGTCTATGAGGATGTGATTGTTAGAGAGCTTCAGAGGATTAAACGTGAAAGTGGAGCTAGCGTGGTAGCGCATGGGGACATATACATTAGGGATATGATAGATTATAAGAGGAAGCTTCTAGAGAAGGTGGGCATGGAATCATTATATCCTCTAGAGGGGCTCTCAAGCCTCAACGTCGTAGAGGCTGCTTTAACGTTAGATGTGAAAGCACTAATAGTGGCTGCAGACCCCGCGAAACTAGGGCCCATACTGGCCCACAGGCTTATATGCTCAACTCTAGATATGAGGATGTTGAAAGAACTCCCGGCAGCTGCAGACATAGCCGGGGAGAGGGGGGAGTACCATACTTTCGTAACTTACATGCCTGGCTTCAGAGGGCCCATAAACGTTAGGGTGGGGGGCGTTAGACTGGAAAAATGGAGGCTGGGCTGGAAGCTAGTATGTAATGTGGAGTTAGCGTTATGATGGCGGAGACTGGAGGGTTTAACTGTTCACAGGGTTACTTAAGGTCTGCCCTCCTTTCATTTTGATTAACTTGAGAGTGTCGGCAGCTATTTTAAGGGCGAAAGCAGTCAGTATGAGGGCTAGAACTGCTAGTAGCGCTGCGTACGGTGTTTCCCCCAGTATTTTCGTGGCTCCCCCGCCGGCTGCTAGTATTGTAAGCCAAGCGTAGTCCATCCAGATGTGGCTTACGTACATTGCTGTGAATCCTTTAAATCCTAGTTTTGAAGACTCCTCCACTAGCGGATACCCTACTGTGAGCCACCATGCTAGGAAGTAGACGTTAAACCCTGTGAGCGCCACCCCAACAGCTACGGCTTCTAAGCTCCCCGAGACGGCGAAACCCCCACTTAAACCC
>JARJMZ020000029.1 GCA_029335875.2 Thermoprotei archaeon
TTATATCTTGTTCTGGAATCCTCCTCCACGCTTGTATGCTTAGTGTTTCAAGATCCCATCTTATCCTACCCTCCTCAACAGCATAGTTAACGCTCACCCTAACAACATCACCCTTCTCAATCCTAACCCTATCAACCAGAACCTCATAAAGAACCCTGTTCAACTCCCCAGCAGCCCTTACAATTTCTTCATCACTAGGCTCCTCTTTCAATACTTTACCCTTAGCTGAACCCCTGATCTGGGCAAATAATGTCTTACGTACTTTAGCAGCATATGCCCCTCCCACTACAAGCCCGGTCCTTAGCGTGGGCATCGGGGCGCCTCCCCTCTATATTCTCATAAAATGATATTTAAATATTTAAATTTAAAAACCAAATATAACTCCATTTGCCGTTGGAGAAACCACACTATAAAGCTAGTTCCATACAATTACCAAGTAGTCAACGTAGCCCGCCCCATCCCAAGATCGTTAGGGCTAAAGCAACGTTCACGATCAACATTAAAGAACGCTCACACATATAGCCGGCTCTGCATAAAGGATGCGCCATGAAAGAATCCTGAGCGGGAAATACTTTCAAAGGTCTAAGAGGAGCAGGGCATGAGGAGAATAGATGAAACCTCCGTTAAACGTCGTCATGGCGGGCCTTATCTTCATCCCTAATAGGTCTAGACCCGGATTCCGCCCAATCATCCAACTAGTAATTTTTAACTGCTAAGCTTAAAATATGATATTGGAATAGAAGCTCATGTAAACTTTGATCATGCCCGGCGACTTTCCCTCATGTTATGGGAGGCTAACAGAGCGGGGAGGAACTCATCTTTAGCCCACGCCCATCCAGGCTTAAACATGCTGGGTGCGGATACCGATAATTGTTGAGACGATTCGAGATAGTAGACTTTATACCTAGGGAGTTCAGGCCTCATAGTAGTTAGTATTACTAGATACTATTTAATGGGGCCTTTAGGGCCTATAAGAGCCCCTCCCCACCCCATAGGGGGTTTGCCATAGCCCGCACTTCTCTTAAGCGGCAACCTCATAAGAATCGTATACGCTTCCCGAGGGAGACCCATAATATCGATAAGTTTCTGTGGCTATCTTTGGTTTAATTGGGTGTGGGCGGCTCTGATACCCCAGAGCTCTTCATCGGCCTTCCTCGCTATTAGGCACGACTCTCTTCATAGCCATATTTCTATTTCCTGGCTAGCCCTTTAATCTCTTCTATTAGCTCGTTTAACTCGTCGGGTCTATAGCCTTCTAGAGGCTCGTTTTTAGGCGGCAGGTTTATGGTTGCCTTTGCTTTAGTTAGGCTTAGCACATCTCTCGAGTTTATGCTCCAGGGTTTCCCTCCAATGCTTCTGAGGTTTACCGCTTTCGAGTATCTTTCTCCGTCAACTATTGCAGCTATTGAGTGTGAGGCTACTATGACGAGCTTGCTTTCCAGGCTTTTCCTCGTTGGCGCTGCTATGTCTGAGTTAGATTCTATAACAGTGATCTCCCTGTCTTCTAGGTGGCTTAGGCAAGTGTCAGCTATGACGGCGGCTTCCTCATCCATTACATGCTCTAGGTCTCTGGTTGACACGGATATGGGGGGCGGGTTGAGGCTTAAAGCTGTCTCCCCCATCATCTGGGCTATGGGGCTGGCTAGTTTATATTGAATCCCCTGGTTTATAAAGTGGATTGTTGTAATGTTGCCGCCAAGGCAGCTTGTCAGCCTCAAGAGCCCCAGCCTCCTAGGGGGGGCTAGGTGGTAGAAGTCGAAGAAACTGTCAACCCAGTCGAGTTTTGAGGGGTCAATAGGGGCTAGTATGCCTGCCACGGGGTTTAAAACGTGGATTTGAACGCTAAACCTGGAAGCTTTCTCTAATATAAGAGAGTCCGCTGTAACCACATGCCTTCTCTTCCTGGATTCCTCGAGGATCCAAGGCTTAAACCACAGCTCTGTAGCTCCCACAGGCTTGAAGCCTACGCTGTCAAACCCCTCCCTCCTTAAGGCTGATATGAGGCTTGCCGCGAGAATAGTCTTACCGGATTCGCTGGCAAGATAGCCGGCTACCAGGACTTTGATCATCACTGGCTAGCCCGTCTTAGGAACATATATTGGGATCCTTCTACTGCTCGAGTAGAGTGTTATGACACCCTCGTCAGCCAGTATCTTGAGAAGCCTCCGTGCAGCCGACACTTTAATACTATACTTCTGGGCTACCCTGAAAGGCGTTAAATACTTCTCCTTAACGACATCCCTCCTAGCTTTTTCAATAAGATCCGGGGCTAAACCCGCCTCCACAAGGGCAGTTACATAGGCACCCTTAACCTCAGCAGCCCTCTCAACCTTCCTGGGCTTCCTACCCTTAGGCTCCTTAGAAGCCATAAGCGAACACCATAAAACAACTGGGAGCCATAGCCTTTTAAACATTACCCTAAAACACTAACATAAACCCGGGGGAAACACAGTAGGAGAACGGCTGTATTTCAGAAAGCTAACGCTTAATAGCTTCAGAAACTTCATAATAGCGAAGGAGGGCCCGTAGCTCAGCCTGGTGGAGCGGCGGGCTCTTAACCCGTAGGTCCCGGGTTCAAATCCCGGCGGGCCCGCCACATCATGATGGGCTCCTAAAAGGTCGGCTAGTAGCTTTAACGTTAACCCCTGCTGGATCCCCGTGAAACCATTGCTTTTAACACGGCGACTTCATCTTAAAGGTTAAAAACTGAGAAAGCAAAGGTAGTCTATGGGGGCCGCCGTAGCTCAGCCGGTAGAGCGCCGGCCTCGTAACGGTCTTCTAGCGGGAAAGCCGGTGGTCGCGGGTTCAAATCCCGCCGGCGGCTTCACAGATTTCAAGATGCACGGCTTGTTTACATTACCTTGTCTCTGATGATGGATGCGAGCCTCCTGATCCCTGTCTTTATCTGGTCTGGGGTTGGGTAGCTATAGTTTAATCTCATGGTGTTGGAGCCGTTTTTCATAACATAGAAAGCTTGCCCGGGCACGTAGGCTACGCCCCTTTCTATAGCTTCTGGAAGTAGTTTTTTAGTGTCTATAGCTCTCTTGAGGGTTAGGAATACGAAGAATCCTCCCAGGGGCTTAGTCCATGCTGCCAGGTCTTCCATGTGATCTTCCAGCTCTCCAAGCATTATATCCCTCTTAGCCTTATAGAGGTGTCTCGCTTTTTCTATTGTCGCGTCAACCACCCCCCTCTTAATAGCCTCCATAGCTATATATTGGCTTAGAGTGCTACTGTGGAGGTCTACACCTTGTTTAGCGAGCTCCATTACATCTATGAGCCTTGAAGGCCCTAGAGCCCAGCCTAACCTAAACCCGGGGGCCATTATCTTACTGAATGTCCCAAAATATAAGACTCTACCCTCGCTATCCATGCTTTTCAGTGGTGGAGGCCTCTCAACCTCAAAAGTGAAATACCCGTAGGGGTCGTCCTCAAGCAATAGAAGGTCGTGTTGGGAGGCTAACTCTATAAGATGCTTCCTCCTCTCAAAGCTCAACGTAACCCCAGTAGGATTCTGCGCTGTCGGTATAGTGTATACTAATTTAACGTTGACGCCCTCGCTTTTCAAGCTCTTCAGCTTCCCCTCTAGGACATCAGTTTTAATACCATTATCATCCACATCCACAGGGATAACCCTGGTCTTGAAGAACTTGAAAACGTTGAGTGCAGCCAGGTATGTGGGCTCCTCGACAATAACCACATCTCTAGCCCCCATTAAAGTTAGAGACGCTAAATATAGGGCCTCCTGGCTCCCAGTAGTCACTATAACATCATCATCCCCGGAAACCTTAACATCGCGAGCCTTAAGAAAACCCTTTAAAGTCTCCCTAAAAACTAAAACCCCCTTAGTAGGGGCATACTGGAGAGCCTTATCCCCAAAGCGCAATATCACATCTCTAGCTATTTCAGCCAGCTCTTCTTTCATGAACGTTGAAGGATCTGGAAGGCCGCCCCCAAAGCTTATAACATCTTTCCCCTCAGTCAGCTTAAGCAACTCCCTAACCTCAGACGCCGCTAGCCTAGAGACTCTCCCAGCCAAGAACTTCTCATATACAGGCAAGCCCTCCTCCCAAACATTATATGTCTTAGAGAGTTTATAATAGACAACCTATGTAAAATATGAGACCTTAGCGTGGGATATGATAATGTTATAGTTTCAGAGCTACACTCTTCCATAACACATTAAAGTGGGCGCCCGCACCCGCCTATGATAAAGGATATTCAGAAGAATACGGCCGGCTACCGCCAACGTTTAGGTAGAGTGTTTTAGCTGTTTTCAACGGCTACCAAAGTTTTTTATTAAGTTCCAAGGCTCTATCAGTCTTC
Source organism: Thermoprotei archaeon (assembly GCA_029335875.2). Classification (GTDB taxonomy): domain Archaea; phylum Thermoproteota; class Thermoprotei_A; order Sulfolobales; family Acidilobaceae; genus DSZV01. The sequence goes on from JARJMZ020000029.1 coordinate 4,327, forward strand.
TCTATAGACTTTGTAGGGTCCAACTCTAAGGGTATTAACGCTCTTATAACGTCAATATTCTCGGGGACCACTATAGACTCTTGGTGTACTGCCTGAAATAGTGAGATCTCATCGTCTTCAACGTTCAGAGAATCTTCAAACACTACAAGCTCTGGGACATCATATCTAGGCCTTAAATCTCTGGAGGCCTCCACTATGCCGGCTGTCCCCGTTATCCCGGTTCTCTCAGCGTTTATCAGCATCACTCTGGGCGCCGCTTCTAGGATCGCTATTACATCGCTCTTCGCCAGTTTTTTCGAGACTTTTAGGGTGACGTGGTGCACGTGCATCAGGGTTGTTGGGACAGCTACAGCTACCGTGGTTATTTTAACCCATGGTATAACTGTTTTAACATCTTTAGCGTGATGGCTTGGGGCTTTGGGCGGGTCGAGCTCTATAGAGTTTACGGGGCCCCTCTTAACCTCTTTAGGGTCTGCCGCCCTCCTTATTACAACCGCTCTGACCTTCTCTACTGGGGAGTGGGCGTTTAAAGTGCATATTATCCTTAGTAAGCCTGTAGTATTGCATGATACTACCCTAGCGCTACGCCTTCCCAGAGCCTCGCCGTAGTTGCAGAGGGAGTTGAAAGATACTTCGGCAATCTCAGGCTTCTCTCCCCCTTGAAACACCTGTTTAACTTTGAACTGATCGTAAAGCTTTCTATACTGTTCGCCCATGCCTCCGGGTGTGGCGTCAACTATGACGTCCACGCTCTCTAGGAGGTCTCTTAAGGTCCCCCCGACTTTAACTCCTGAATCTTCAAACTTCCTGACGTCATCTTCTGTGGGCGCGTAAACGTTTATGCCCAGTCTTCTAGCCTGTAAGGCTGCATAGTCTGGGGTTTTCTTAACGATGCCCACGAGGCTCATGTCTTCTTGTTTTAGAACTGCTAGGGCGACCCTCTTACCTATAGTTCCATAGCCGTTAACCCCTACTCTAACCATAGCCACCACCTCATATTATTATCCCTGGTTTACAATCTTAAATATCTCGTTAGACCTGGCTAGGGCCTCAAGGCCTGGTAGCGGCTTCCCCGAGAGGAAATAAAGCAAGGCCCCCCCGCCAGTGCTTACATGACCTATTCTTGACTTGAGCTTCTCAGGTATATTTGATAGCATAGCGTTAAAGTGCCCTCCCCCGAATACTGTGAAGGCACCACTATCTAGAGCCCTCCTAACCAGCTCTTCAGTCCCGACTCTAAACCTCGGGTCTTCTATGACCCCGGCAGGCCCCCTCATAACTGTGATTTTAGCTTTAGACAGTATGTTGCCATAGTATTCTATAGTTGAAGGCCCTATATCTTTAGGCGCCCCCCCGAGTCTCGAATAGTGAGACCGCATTATGACACCCCTCTCCTCCACCATGAAGTCTATGGGCGTCCTTATGTTCCCGTGTCTCGAAACGAGACCCCTCGCTTCTCCGAAATTATCAGCGGAAACCTTGTTTAGGACTGATTTCTCCACATCCTTAGGGACTTTAACCCCTTTAGCTAAGATGAAGAGTAGCGAGACAAGCCCCGTGGTTAGAACGTAGTCGGCTATCCCCGACTCAACAACATACTTTATAACTTTCACCGTGTCGTCGAGCTTAGCGCCCCCTAGGACGAACACTTTAGGTCTATCCTCCATTTCCACAACCTTGTTGAGAGCCCTCAACTCTCTCTCCAACACCCTCCCAGCAACACTGGGTATCTTTAGGGGGAACCCTACTATTGTAGCCTGGCTTCTATGGCATGTGGCGAAAGCATCGTTAACGAACAGGTGGAAGAGAGGAGCTAGTCTCCTCACTATGAAACTCTCGCTATGCTTATCTGGAGGGGCTTCCATGTTGTCTTCAGCTAGGAGCCTAGTATTGTCAAGCATTAGAACCTCCCCGGGCTCTAGCGCTTCTATAGCTCTCCTAGCCTCAGGCCCTATAACGTCATCTACGAATTTAACATCTACCCCTAGCAGGTTTGATAGTATGCTAGCGTGGGCTTTGAGGCTCGTAAAATCAGGGTCTAGAGGCCTGCCCTGATGGCTTATCACTGTTACAGCCGCTCCCCCCTCGACAAGCTCCTTGACCGTTATAGAGTGCTCGGCGATCCTGGAAGCGTCGAGAATATCGCCGCTCCCAGGGTTTATAGGCGAGTTTATGTCGATCCTTAAGAGAACTTTCTTACCCTCAAAGTCGACATTGTCAAGTGTAGCTATTCTCCTGCCCATATAAGATAACACTATATCTACCACGGTTTTAGATTCTGGGAGGGGGGTATTTAAATTTTAAAATGAAATTTAAGACTCCAGGGTTGCACCTATGAAGCTGAAATGGTGTAAGCACTCCTACTTCATAGTGGAAACTGGAGGCCTCAAAATAGCCATAGACCCCCACGATGGGGGCAGCATAGGCCTAGAGTCTTGCAGGGTAGAGGCGGACCTGGTTCTAGTAACTCACAACCACTACGATCATAATGCTATAGAGATCGCCTCAGGAGCTAAAACTATAGTCGTAAAATGGCGTCCGGGCATCTTCAAAATAGGGGGAGTAAATGTGAGAGGCTTCAAATACTACCATGACAATGTGGGGGGGAGGCTTAGAGGGGAGACTATAGCCTACAAGCTGGAAGCAGAGAAACTCAAAATACTACACCTAGGAGATCTAGGCCACACCCTCACCGATAGAGATGTGGAAGAGCTAGGTGAAATAGACATACTCATGATCCCTGTAGGGGGCGTATACACTATAAACTATAGAGAAGCCTGGACGATAATACGGCAGGTAAACCCTAAGATATTCATACCAATGCACTACTGGACCCCAAAAGCCCTAACCCCCCTAGACCCCATAGACAAGCTCCTAAACATAGCGGAAACACCGAAAATAAAAATTGAAAAAGACCCGCTAGAAGTAGATGCAAACAACATCCCGGAAAAGACAACCCTCCTGATAATGCCCTAAACCCCTCCAAAACACGCGGTCCAAGAGTGTTTAATTTGAAACTTGTTACTTAAAGTGGCGCCGGGGGCGGGATTCGAACCCGCGCGCCCCTAATGGGGCAACGGGTCTCCAGCCCGTCCCCTTAGACCGCTCGGGCACCCCGGCACCATATGTTAGAAAGTTGTTTAAGCCTAAAAACTACTTTAGGAGTGCCAGCCTTATTTATAGGACTGTTATTTGGGCATTTGCTTTATTTCTATGTAAACGTCGTGAGGCACCTGAACTCTCATTATCCTCCTTAGGACTCTCTCGTCCGCGTCTATGTCTATGATTCTTTTATGTACTCTTAGCTCCCAGTGTTCCCAGTATTTTGATCCTTCACCGTGTGGCAGCTTGAATATTGGAATCTCGAATCTCTTGGTGGGTAGGGGTATTGGGCCTGTAACTTTAGCACCCGACTTTATGGCCGCATCTTTTATCTGGTCTACTACTTCCTCTAGGCTTTTAACGTTCGTGCTCCAGAGCCATATTCTTACTTTGAAAGACATTGTGTACCCCTTTTTGCTGTTAGTGGTGTTGGGGCTACTTTGCTTTGACCTCTATTTTCGCCGGTTTTACATCTGTTACTATCCCTATTCCTATAGTCCTGTTCATATCCCTCATGGCGAACCTTCCTAGTGCTGGGAAGTCGGAGAACTTCTCTATAACTAGAGGCTTAATTGGCTTAAACTTTACTATTGCCACCTCTCCAGGCTTTAGGAATTGAGGCTTCTCCTCTAGGGTCTTGCCGGTCCTAGGATCTATCTTAGCCACTATCTCCATCATTTTAGAGCTTACGCTCGCAGTGTGAACGTGAATGACGGGAGTGTAGCCCAAGGCTACAGCGCTAGGATGCCATACTACGAAGAGCCTGGCTGTAAACTCGTCTGCGACTGTTGGCGGAGTGTCAGGGTGACCTACTACGTCGCCGCGTTTAACGTCATCCTTAGAGACGCCTCTTAGGGCGAAGCCTATGTTGTCGCCTGGCTCCGCTCTAGGAAGGTCTTGGTAGTGCATCTGTATGCTCCTAACCTCTGTTACAATGCCTGCCGGCATAATTACAACTTTATCGCCAGCCTTTAGTACCCCGGTTTCAACCCTGCCCACGGGGACTGTGCCTACTCCAGGTATTGAGTAGACGCCTGATATTGGTATTCTGAGAGGCTTATCCACGGGTTTTGCCGGTACTTTAAGGCTGTCTAAAGCTTCAACTATTGTAGGCCCAGTGTACCACGGCATGTTAGGGCTTCTCTCTATAAGATTGTCTCCCAGCCATCCACTTATGGGTATGAATGGAGTGACGTCAGGGTTGTAACCTATACCTTTCATGAACTTCTTTAGAACAGCAACCATCTCATCATACCTTTTCTTATCATAGTTCACGTCTGGAGCGTCCATCTTGTTTACGGCAACTATGACCTGCTCAATACCCAGGGTCTTAGCGAGGAGCAAGTGCTCCCTCGTCTGCCCTTCAGGGCTCATGCCAGCCTCAAACTCGCCTTTCCTAGCGGAGACTACCAGTATTGCAGCGTCCGCCTGGCTTGCTCCAGTTATCATGTTTTTCACGAAATCCCTATGGCCGGGGGCATCGATTATAGTGAAGTAGTAGTTCTTAGTCTCGAACTTGACGAACGCCGGGTCTATAGTTATACCCCTATCCCTCTCCTCCTTCATCTTATCGAGTATCCAAGCGAACTTGTTATCCTCCTTACCCCTGCTCTTCGCTAGCTCCTCGATCTCTTTGAACTTCTTCTCGTCTATGAAGCCCAGCCTGAAAAGCATGTGCCCTACTATGGTGCTCTTCCCGTGATCCACGTGGCCTATCACTACTAGGTTTAAATGGGGCTTCTCAGGCATACACCACCACCCTCCTAGTCCCCAGTATTTCTTTTACTCCGAGATTTAAAAGCAATACTCACCTGGAGCTTAAAGCTATTCTCTCTATCTCCTCCTTCTGCCTTATAGCGTAACTCTGAGGGTCCCCCCTAGAGGCTCTCATAATCTCCTCCGCCAGGCACTCTTCTATAGGCTTAGGGTTGTTAAAGGCGCATAAGCGCGCTCCCTCAGTTAGAAACCTTAAAGCGAGATCCACCCTCCTCTGGGGTGAAACGTCTACTGAGACGTGATAAGTTATACCACCATACATTATCCTCGTAGTCTCCTCCCTCGGGGCAGAGTTCTCTATAGCCCTCACCAGCACCTGGATAGGGTTGTCGCCAGACTCGATATGTATGATGTCGAACGCCGTCTTAACTATGTTGTAGGCGAGCTGCTTCTTACCACCACTCCTCCCAGGCCTCATAAGCTTGTTAATGAGCCTCTCAACTATAGGCACCTCAGCCTTACCAAACCTCTTAGCCTCATGCCTACCCCCAGTGTGCGGCAGAATCACTGGCTTGAGGCTTATATACTTCTTGAGACTCGGATCCCTAACCTTAACCCCCACATAGCTCCACCTACCAAACAATAGAGGCGTCTCAGGCCTCACAGCGAGACTTTCAGACACCCTAAACACCTATACTCCTAGAATGTCGTGATTTAAACCCTAAAACCTTATACCACCCAGGAAGCGCCCCAAACAGTTGAAAGCCTAAAACAGTGAAAACCCAAACGGCCCCCTACACGCTAGGGAACCTATAGTAGGGGGGAAGCTATAAGCGGGAGCCCTTAACGCCGGGCCCGCCGAGGCTGTTTTCTAGAGGTTCTAGAATAGGACTTCTAGGGTTTTAAGGGCACCATAGTGTTGGGTTGGAAGAATTTAGTGGGGCTGGCTAGGATCTTTGGGAGGCACCTCTCTTTCTTCCCGTCCTCCTTGCAGCTATGTGACCCACTTTCCTTCCCGGGGGCGCCCCTCTGGATACTGTGGAGGGCTTGCTTTTCCTCTTATGCCTCCCGCCTCCGAAGGGGTGGTTAGCAGCTATCATAGCTACCCCTCTAACTCTAGGCCATTTCCTCGCTTTAACTTTCCACTTGTAGTACGCGTTCCCAGCCTTCACTAGAGGCTTCTCTATCCTGCCCGCCCCTGCAGGCATCCCTATGGTGGCTCTACAGTTTGCAGGCAGCATCTTCTCCTCTCCACTAGGCATAAGGACTATTACTTTATCGCCTGCCTTACCTAGAACAACAGCGTAGCTCCCCCCTTGCCTCGCAAGTCTACCCCCATCGCCGGGCCTCAGCTCCAGGTTGAACACCATTGTGCCTTCAGGCACACTGCCTAATGGCATAATGTTTCCAGCTTCAACCCTAGCCTGAGGACCTATAGTTATAGCCTGGCCGACATAAACACCCTCAGCAGCAGGCACTAGAAACTCCTCACCCTTCTCAGTAACTATGCGGGCAAGAGGAACATACCTGCCCGGGTCGTGGACGAGCTCCACAACCTTACCCATATATGTCTCACTACTTAGAGCCGGGTACTTAGCAGGCCCCGGGTGTATGTGGCCCGGGCTCCTAAACGTTTGAGTCCCCCTACCAGCCCTCTGCTGCCTTAAACTCTTACCCAAACTCGAACCCCTCAGAGCCTCTACAGTTAGGGAACCCTATTAAGCATTAGGTTAAACTATACCCATTAGGCTTGAAAAAAGCTGGGCGGCCGTGGTTACCAGAACCCGGTACCGTGGGTGTTTTGGCTCTCCCCCATAGTTTTGGGTTCTGGCGACCGCTTTTCCCGGTATGAGCATTGTTTGGCCGAGGGGTGTTTCAGGCTTAGCTGGAGACCTAACACCTTAAAACTCTCTCCGCCTAATATTCTAGGGGTGTGGTCTTTTGAGTCTTGAGGAGGAGCTTTTAAGCCCCATAGCTAGGATAAGATACCCTGATGCTAAAACGTTTAAGGGGTTTGTGGAAGTATTGTCTAAACTCCTGGATGAGGCTAGATTCACCATCACAGAGTCTGGGCTGAAAGTTGCGGGCATGGACCCGGCTAGGGTAGCCTATATAGAGGTTATGATGCCGAGAGAGGCTTTCCTAGAGTATGAGATAGAGGAGGGTAGAGAGTCGGCTGACATGGGGTTAAACTTGAAGGCGCTCGGCGAGGCGATAGAGGGGAAGAAAGGAACACCCATAGAGTTTAGAATAGCCCCTGAGAAAGTCTTAATAGCTGTGGAAGGCACTGTTAGCAAGAGATTCCTACTACCCAACTTCGAGGTATCAACAGAAGAAATAGAGAGCATAACCATAGACCACGATGTGACAGCCACAGTTTTAAGTGACACCGTAGCTAAAGCCATAAACGATATAGGAGCAGTGTCCGACATAATGGAGATAGAGGCTGACGAGGACAACATCGTCTTTAAGTCGCAGAGAGAAACAGGATCCAAAGTATCCCTTAAACTGACACGCGACACCTCAGCCCTAATAGATCTAAACGTTAGAACCCCCTCAAAAGCAGCCTTCGACATATCATACCTCAAGAACGTAATCAAACTAGCACACATAGCCGACACAGTCGACGTTAAATTCTCCACAGAGAAACCCCTAGAACTCAACTTCAAAAGCCCAGACGGGAGCACTATAAGATACATAGTAGCACCATCAGCATCCACATAGCGAAACCACGAGACCCCACCTCTACCGCCCCCCTCTAAATCTTTAGAAAACTCGAGACCCTTCACTCCCCGACGTGGCCGCCGGAACCTAACACCATATGATATTGGGCCGGCCCCCAGCCCCTTAGAGCTCTGCCAATCATGGGGGTGGGCTTGTTAAGGGTGGGTATTGTGGGGGGTCTTAAAATGACTTTAAGTTCTCATTGTTCTCAAGCACTATTATGTTCTTGTTTAAATACATGTTAACCAAGAACCCTAGAGATTTTACTCTAGAAAA
>JARJMZ020000015.1 GCA_029335875.2 Thermoprotei archaeon
GTTGGAGTAGGGGGTGCTGGAGGGGCGGGGGCTCTCACCAGGAAATAAGCTGCAGCCAATACTAGCAATATTAAAATTATTGCAGCTACTATAAGTGTTGTCCTCGATATTCCAGCGGAGCCCATGGGTCGCACCTCTCTAGTTATAAAGGTAGTTAAGGAGAATTTATATACTTAATTAACTATGATACGCCGGCCGCGATAGTTTTCCTATGAAAAGCCGCTCCTACCTCTAGCGTAAATCCCGACCCCCCCTTCGTGAAGGGCTTTACACGGTGAAATCCCGGTAATCACCTTGCTCACGCCGATCCAGGCTTAACATACCCCTTACTGGGGAGAAGAGTTTTTAGAATCTTTTTACTTGCGAGCTCGACAATTTTAAAGCTTCGAATTTTACTTTTAGCTTATCGGTGGTTGGGGGGTTTGACGTTTTCTATAGTGGCTGTTGATGTCGATAGGGGGGATGTTGGTGTTGGGGTTGCTTCTAGGTTTATAGCTTCTGGCAGTATAGTGCCTTGGGTTAAGCTTAATGTTGGGGGTGTGGCTACGCAGTCTTGGGCTAATGTGAGGTTTGGCCCCCTTATTTTAAGTCTTTTAGAAAACGGGTTTAGCCCTAGGAGGGCTGTTGAGGCGGTCCTCCACGGGGATCCTAGGAGGGAGTTTAGGCAGGTTGGGGTTGTGAGTGTTAGTGGTGAGGCTTATGCTTTCACTGGGAGGGAGTGTATTAAGTATGCCGGCCACATAGTTGGTGATGGTTTCACCGTTTTAGGTAATATACTGGCTGGCCCCCAGGTTATTGAGGATATGGCTAGGGCTTTCGAGTCTACCAGGGGCGAGCTCGTAGACAGGATACTTGAAGCCCTTCAAGCGGGCGATAGAGCTGGGGGCGATAGGAGGGGGAGGCAGAGCGCAGCCATAATAGTAGTTAGACCCTGCGGCGGCTATGGAGGCTGCGATGAGGGGGTTGGCAAATACGTTGACTTGAGAGTTGACGACCACCCTGACCCGGTGTCGGAGCTTAGGAGAGTGTTCAAAATATGGGAGATAACGGTTTTAACGAGGGAGGACCCTAATGATGTCGTTAACATGGAGGATGTTGCCGAGAAACTTCAGAAAGCCTTGGCAGCCCTAGGCTACTATAAGGGTGCCATAACTGGGAGCCTAAACCCTGAAACTGTAGAGGCCCTAGAGACCTGGATGGCTGTAAACAACTTCGAGAACAAGATAAGAGGAGACGGTAAAATATGGGGCACAGTGTACAGGTTCCTAATGGAGCAGGCGGGGATAAGAGAGTAACAGTAGAGAGCCAGGTAATATCGATACCGCACAATATAGTAGTTGCGGGGCATAAACAGCTGGGATTAGACGCTTATTTCTGGGATGAGCTGAGGGTAACATATAGAAGAATATTACTGGTAAGGAACGCTGAAACGCTAAGCGTTGACCCGCTAGGGTGCAAGCTCCCCGCTGAAATAAGCCCCATGAAGCAGATCGAAGACCTCAAAAAACTGGCTGCCGGCGGCGTAGGTGAAGAAAGGAGTGTAGGCCCCCCGCTGTCCCTCATAAGAATATCGAGCCTCCTAATACCCTACACTATAGCTGAGAAAGCCCAAGACCCTATGGTTAGAAGGCTATTGGGGACGGACGAGCAGACAATGGCGGTTAAAATAGCTGCAACACTATTATCATGGGGGGAGTTGAGGTCTGAGAGTAGGATAATGTGGCTTAACGTCAAACTGTCAAACCATAATGTTGAAGATAGGCTGCTAGAAGTGTTAAGGCATATTGATGAGGGTTTCGGTAAAGCTCTAGCTAAAGCTTTAGTAGTGTGCCGCAAACCTTGAAAAAGAGGCGCCGTTAAACTCTAAAGCCTCTAGGCGCCCCTCAAATAGTGGGGGCTATGAGCTAGCTTAGCTTCACAGAAGGGTGAAGAAGAATCCGGGATGCGAGCTCCTCCCCGGCATATTTAAAAACTTTGGAGCACGTTGTCAACGTGGTGTTGGGGGTGGTGGTGGCTGGCATCATTTGGCCTTATGATTTCTGGCTTGAAGCTTTAGTTGCTGTTGTTTTAGCTGTTTACGTTCTATTCGTGGTTTTCATAACGCTGCCCCTCTACAAGATCATGGTTTCTAGGGGGGTGGGCGATTACTCTGCGAGATACTATAATAGGAAGATTATCCACATGTTTGCCGGCGGTTTTGTGGCTGTTTTAACCCCCTACCTTTACACTTCCCCCCTCTTCCCGCTCCTAGCATCTCTAGCCTTGGCTGTCCTGCTCGCTATTGTTAGGAGGTATAAGCTTCTGTACTGGTTCCAGGTTTCCGAGAACGCTTACGAGGTAAACTTCCTCATAGCCTGGGGTGTTAGCATATTCATCATGTGGCATATAACGGTGAACCCCTTCATCTCAGTGCTCCCAGCTATATTCATATCCTATGGTGATGCTGTAACGGGGCTTATCAGGAACGCCTTGTTCGGGGGGAGGACTAAGCACTGGTGGGGTAACATAGCTATGGCTATAGTGTGCCTCCCCATAGGCTACTTCTACGCCGGCATCCTGGGGCTCGCTGCGGCCGCTGCTTCAACTATAGCTGAGAGGTTCGAGTTCGGCCCCGTAGATGATAACGTTCTTATAGTTGCCGTTTCAGCGCTCATACTACTCTCTCCATACTTCATAGTGTTAATATGAGTGTATCTCAACAATATCGCCATCCTCAACCACGTGATCGGAGCCAACCCTCTGGCCCGGGAATTTCACGCTCCTACCCCAGACTTTAGCGTATTTAAAGCCGCCTGCAAGCCTCTCGTGAACAATCTCCGCCACCTCGATAACCGTGGTGCCCCTCTTAACAACGAGGGGTCTAGGGTCGGGCTCCTTGTTGGGGCTCTTAGTGTAAACCCTTATTATATCTAACATTTTAAACACCAGCTCGCCCAGCCCCTCAAGCCCCCTACCTGAGGCTGCCGATACTGGGATCACGGGGACGTCTTTAGGGACTATTCTCGAAACTTCTTCCAGGGCTTCCGCCACGTTCTCCGCGATGTCCGCTTTGTTTAACAAGACTATTGTAGGCTTGTAAACCCTGGATGTTAGTATTGAAGCCTCAACATCATCAAGGGAAACTTCCCCCTCAACCTCTATAATAGCATTGTATATCCTATAGCCTGCTAGGAGCCTCCTCAAATCCTCCTCAGTAGAGTCCACAAGCCTCCCACGCCCTACAACCCTAACCCCCTCAACCCCCCTACTCTTCTTAATCTTCACTAACCCCCTAGACCTGCTCACAATTATCCCCCTATCATCCAGGATCTCGAGGACCCTTAACACTGAACCCGCAAGACCCGGCGTGTCAAAGCTAAACACTAGGATTAGAGCGTCAGCATTCCTGGCCAACCCTATAACCCTGTTGTTAAACGGGCTTTCAGGATCCTCAACTATGAGGGATGGCGTGTCAACAAGCTGAAACTGTAGATCCTTGTAGGCAAGCATTCCAGGAATTGGGAGTTTAGTGGTGAAGGGGAAGGGGGAAATCTCAGGCTTAGCGTTAGTAACTTTAGCTAGTATACTACTCTTCCCCACAGAAGGAGGCCCCAACATTACAACCTGGGCCGCCCCAGATTTCTCAATAAAATACTGAGGCCCCCCGCCCCCAACCTTCTTCCTCCTCCTAAGCTCGAGCTCCTCCCTAAGCTCGGCAAGCCTCCTCCGAGCCCACAACATCAAGTTCTCAGTACCCTTATGCTTGGGGACGCTGCTAATGAACTCCTCTAAAGCCCTTATCTTATCCTCAACAGTCTTAGCATCACTATACTTAGCAAGCTTAGCCCTAGCTTCAGGGGGCAGGTTGGCGGGCACTCCACACACCAAGTGTTCACTAGAAAACCAGGGCATATAGAAGTTAACACTAGTTTAAATATACCCTTAACGGGGCGTAACGGACCCCCCACCTCTCAGGTGCGGGGCGGTCGCAGCCTTCCACATTATGAGTGTATGAGCGTCTACCCAGCTCTTATGGGGGGTTCCCAAAAAACCCTCTAGGTTTTAGGTTATTCTTTTGATATGCCCTCGCACAGGGTAGATTCTCCTATGGTTCTTATTACTAGGGATAGGCCGAGTACTATGCCCCCCATCTTAGCTAGCTTCCGGTTCTCTGATAGTTTCTCTGCTTCGGCTTTTAGTTCTTCCGCTAGTTTTATGGAGTTGGCTAGCCTTCTCCCGCTCCTTCCAGCGAGGCCTCCGAAGGTTTCTAGGAGTGCTGTTCTTATTTTACTCATTGACTCTTTCGGCAATTCCCCTATACTGGTGGCTTCCAGGTATATTTGTTTGAGGATTTGCGGTACCATTATTAGTGGGGCTGATATGGATGGGTCTACTGATTCGGCTTCGCATATTGTTAGGCCGTGCTTCCTGAGCGCCCTACCTATAGTTCTAGCTATGTCTACAGCCTCGTTAACAATCCTGTCTATGGTCTCCGGCTTCACGTTCGCCGTGCTAGAGTTCTCTATAACCTCTACGAGCTCCTGTATTTTAGAGTTGTAGTGTCTGATGAACCTAGTGGGGCTTTCAGCTTCAACCCCGTTGAAAGTGGCCATTATCTCGTTATAGCCTATGAAGACGTCTTTAACCTTAGGGTGGCTCCTAGCCTCCTCGACTAGCTTCGCGATCTCCTGGTAGTTTCCTTGGGAGACTTGGATTATGAACCTCTTATAGCCCTTAAGATAGAGGCATTCTATGATAGGCGTTAGGCCGACCTCGGTTATACTCTGAGGTAGCTTAAACCTTATAGTCTCAGCTATCTGTATCATCCTAGAGTCTGGAGGGAAAATTTTCAGGTAATCCCCCTCATCGACTACAACCACGGTATCGCCAACGTCAAGGCCCAACTTCTTAGCCCAACTCTTGGGCAATGTTATTATCAGGCTTGACCCCCCAAGCTTCTGGATCCTCCTCCTTATAATATCTACACCCAAACTTACCAACCTCACCTTCTACTATATATTGTACAGAGCTTAAATATCTTTAACACCGTTAATGTTAGCTGTAAAATGGGGGCGCAAGCTCCAAAACACTACACTCAAAACCCCCCACTAGTATCCGCCTATGAAATCTCAAAGAGCCTTAACTAGCTATAGAGTTAAGGGAGTCCTCGCTCTAAAGGTTGGCGCGGGCAGCCACCATTATAATAGTCAAAGGGTTGAACTCCACACTTTCAAAGGCCACAGCCATAGAGACCCGTATTCACGCCTCCTCTCTAAAGCCTCCTCCCCCGTAAACTCCACTATTACAACTTCCGCCACGAAAACTACGCCTTCAACCAGGTGCCCCATGTACGCCCTGCCCCCCTCATCCCCCAAGACTATGTGGATATGGGCGAAAGGCTTCCCCTCTTTCAAACTAACGTTTCCAAGCCCAAGGAGCTCGTAGAACCCCTCCATCTCGTTAACCACATACTCTCCCGTTTTAACGTTCAGATAGGCGAGCTTTACTTTCTTAAGGGATCCCAGTATGAACATGGAACCCATCTTTACACTGTTAGACTCTAGGAACTCATTCAGGTAGCTGAGAAGCTCCTCCCCCTCAGGAACTCTTAAAACAAAGACTTTTCCACGCCCCCCCATAACGATCACTCCCCCTTTAACCAGTCGTGTAAGGCGGCTGAAACCTTAAAATTATAGCTCCTAGCAGTGGGTCGATGTTTCCCCGTCTTCTCTCTTTAACCCGGTTCCATGTTTGCTCTCCACGCTTTCTCCTCTATGGCTTTACATGAGAGTTTTGATGTCACCAGGTCAGGGTATCTCAGCTGCCTGGGCTTGCTTGTGTTTGTATCTACTTCAACTATTAAGTGGGAGCCTAGGTCATCTACATCCCTTATTTCATCGTCTATGATCCCTGCGTCGGGCTCTACGGGTATTGTGGGCATGGCTATTAGCCTCTCCCCGTTTTCGGACACTTCTACGGCCCCCCCTACTAGTATTATTGGCAGGCCCGTCTCCTTGCTCCTCGTTATTAGGAAACTGTTTATTAACGTGAGGTCCGCTGTTAATATTGCCGCGTTCTTGTTTTTCACACGGCCTAAATAGTGGGATTCGTGGGGCATGTAGAACCCTATTATTATGTTTGAGTTTCCAGCCTGGATGGCTCTGAAAAACTCTGGGTAGGCTAGATCCTCATCCACGAAAACGCCGACTGTGAGCTTTAGCTCTTCAATGTTCAAGATCCCAGGCTTCTTCCCATAGCTTATCCCAAGCCTCTCCTCCAGCCTGCTCAGCCCGACTTTCCTATACTTATCGAACACTAGCCCCTTAGGAGACACAGCTAGGAGGGAAAGGTAAACCCTGGGGCCCGCCCTCTCTATTATCGGGCCCCCAATAATGTAAACGCCATACTTATAACTCCACTTTGTGAGAGTAGCTATTACACTACTCTGTTTAACCTTTACAAGCCCGGTCGGCACCCTCTCAGCGTTACTCCATATAACCCTCCTAGCCTTAGACTCCTCGTATACCGAGAGGGGGCCTGTGAAGGGGTATGGGGGGAGCACTACAACCTTAACCCCACTATACCCCTCCATGAGCTTCATTAAAGCCTCCTCAAGCCTCTTAGAGTTGCTCCTTTTAGCGTCGAGCTTTATTTTCTCGTGGAGTATCCCTATCTTAACAGGCACCTCTAAACCTCCCCCATAAACACTTCCCTAGCCTTCTCAAGACACTTATTAAACTTTAACCCTCCAGTATCTCCTTTAATAGTATAGCCTAGGCTCAGCCTTATAGGGAGGGAAAGTCCCCCAATTTCACCGTACACTTCCCCGAGAACGTCTAGCCACCCTTTACTACCAGCCTCCACCTCGTCCATGAGCCTTTCTAGAGTCCTAGTCCTCTCCTCCGAAACTAAGCTTGGAACCCTACTTAGGTTCTCATCGGGGACCTCCTTCAGTTCTTTGCTTAGATACTCATAGACCCTCTTACCTCTAAGCGTTGCAACCACGTAACCCTTAGCTTTCCCTTTCATGAGCGTCCTCACATAGCCCCTCTTGATCAAAGTGTCTATTATTTTAGCGTAAGTGCTAGGCCTCCCTATACCCCGGGCTTTCATCTCCTCAACGACATCGCCTTGAGTGTAAGGCTGCCTCCTCCCAACCTTGAACCTTTTCACTTCAACCTCTTTAATCCACCCTTCTTTTAAGGCTTCCTCCTCTCTCACATAGTCCCATACCAGAGTGAATCCTTTAGACAACATATTCCCGTCCCTCCCAAACTTAACAATCCTAGAACGGCTCAGCCTGTAGCCGCTAACGTCCAGCACATAGGTTACTTTGAGGGCTTCAGCCTCAACCATCTGGCTGGCAATGAACCTCTTGAATATAATATCGTAAAGCCTCAAATGGTCCCGGGTCAGCCTACCCGGCAACTCTATAGCACCCTCCTCAACGAGGAGCTGGAGTGTAGTGGCGTCTATAGGCTTAACAGGCCTTATAGCCTCGTGGGCTCCCCCCTCACCCCACCTCCTAGCCCTGTAAAGTTTGGCCCCAAGCCCCCCATACTTGTCCTCGAGCCAGTCTGAGGCTATCGCCATACCCTTCTCGCTAACCCTGGTAGAGTCTGTCCTATGGTATGTTATGAGACCCCACTCGAAAAGATCCTGGGCTAGCCTCATAGTCTCCGATGCTCCCAGCTTTAGAAATCTACTAGCATCCCTTATCATAGTGTCTGTGGTGTATGGTGGTGGTGGATGAAGCGGGGTCCACTCCTCCTTTTCAATGCCAACCTTAACCTCTAGTAAGCACTTCTTCCCCTTAAGCTTCATCCTAGCACACTCGTCGAGTATTTTAATTAAATCCCGTGAGTCCAGGCCCACCTCATCCTCCCTGATTCTCGCGATTATTTTGCCGTCTCCGGTGAGAACGTAGGCTTTAACTTTCTCCTTATACTCTTCACTCCTATCTACTATCCATCCGAGGACCGGGGTTTGAACTCTGCCAGCGCTCAGGTTAAAGTAGTAGTCTCTCTCCCTGCAAACTTCTAAGTCTCTAGGCTTAACTTTACCTAGAATGTTAGCCTTCTGCCTAATCTCCTCGCAGTACCTGGGCCAAAAGTCGCACCAGAGTAGGGGTGAGAGGGTGAAGCCTATCCACCTATCCTCTATTCTCCTCACTATCTGAGCTTCAACGAGCCTCTCCTGGAACTCCCTATGATTCCTTAAAGCTGCTAGGATAGCGTCTCTTGTAACCTCATGGAACTCGAGCCTCCTGATGTTCCTGTTGTGGGGCTTTATGAGAACAGCCACATCCCACCCTATCTTTTCACCTTCAGTGTCCGGGTCTGTACCTATGAATACGATGTCAGACTCCCAAGCGAGCCTCCTCAAATCCTCAATTATACTACGGGAATCTCTAACCCTTAAGCTCCCACATCTGGGACATTTATCCACGTCCTCCGTGAATTGATGGCCGCAGTCTAAGCACCTTTTTATACTAGAGTATACGGGGGCGAAGACGCGGCCGTCGGGCCCCTCGAGAGCCAGGACTCCGAAGACATCCTCTAGGACAGAATGTCCACTTGAGAAGTATCTTATCTCCCCAGCTCTAGGCACTAGGTCGAAGACGTGGCCCCCGCTAGCCGCAACCATTAGTATGTAGTCTTGTAGTGCAACCTCGTAAACCCTAAGGCCTCCCGGCATGTACCTCACGCCGGGCTGGCCGAAGAATGAGGCTATAGTTCTAGCCTTGTTGGGGGATTCCACTATTAGGAGGGCTGTTTTAACTATGTCTTTACCTTTAACTTTGCCTTTGAGAACCCTGGATACCTTCCTCCTATCTTTTTCTATCTCTTTCTTTAGACTGTCCAAGTCTAGGGTGTTGAAGTCCCTCCATGTAATGTCAGCTATTATCTTAGACTTGGACTTCAGCCCGTTGAAAACATTCAAATTATCAACTATGACAACGCTGAGACCCTTAGTAATGCCCCCAGCGTAGAGCCTGCTCGTCCTCCCGCTGGCCTGTATGTAGGTGGCTATATCGGCTACCAGGAGGTATTTAGAGCCGTTGTGGAAGACTATGCCGACATCGCTCCTCTCAGAGAGCTTACGCCATACCTCCTCGTCTGACAAAGCGCTCCTCAAGAACTTATAAGCCTCAGCTAGAACCCTCAAAGCCCTACCCCCAGACTTGACGTCGCCCTCGAGAACCCTCTCGGCGAGAACCTGCATATACGCCGGGCTCAGCCTCCTAACAATCCTCCTAAGCTCTCCAAGATACCTTCTAGCCTGAACAGCCACATCCTCAATATCTATGTTAGCTAGTACGGCGAGAACCCTCAACATCATAGCAGGGTGGGGCTCCCCTATCTCAGCGGAGAACCTATGCCTCGGAACCCCCAGGAAAACAGCGTATTTAACCCTCTCAGGCAGGTCTATCCCCCTAACCAGGGCTCCATAGTAGTTGGCAACCCCCACCAGGACGCCTATCTTTCCCTCTATGAACTTCTTTAAAACAGAGAACGGCGTTTTCGAATGGTAGGCTTCAGCGTTAACCCCCCGATTTCTCAGGAACTCCGCGACCCTCTCAGCACCTTCAATGCCCCAGTCTAGAGGTACATAGGCTAGGGTGCCTGAGCCGAGCCTGGATATTATGCGGGCCGCCTCCTCCTCAATGCTGTCTGAGGGTGTAACGTAGGTGTCAACAATGTTCCTGAGACCTATATCGCCCCTACCTCCAGCTTCAAACCTAAGTAGTACTCTGAAGAGTTTAACCTTGGGGCCCCTGGGTTTCCCGGTGGCGCTGCTAACTATGAGTATTGAAGCTTTACTCTTTGAATCCTGGAGTTTCCTTCTCAGCCCCTCCGCCTCCTGCCTAAGTTTCTCTAGGAGACTCTTATCCTGTTCTTCGCCAGCACGCCTCGCGATCTCCACCTCAACACGTGAGAGTGCACTAGCATCCTCTATATCCTCACTCGTAAACCCCACTATTTTAAGCACTACGTCTACGCTCCTCCCGCTTTTGAGCACGGCGTCAACGTCGTCTACAAACACTAGTTTAAACCTGTACCCGGACAGTTTATCCACGTGTTTCCTGGCAAACGCCATAGTTGAGATGAGAACGTCGAAATCCCCGCTCGCTACAGCCTCTAAAGCCTTAGCCCTGCTTTTAGCTGGCATTTTAGCGTGGACGCCTACTATTCTAGTGTTGCAGCCTGTTTTCGAGGCCATAGCTGAGGCTTTTTCAACAGCCTGAGCTACGAGCGTTGTAGTAGGCACTATTATGAAGGACTTGCTGCCCTCGGTGCAAGCATAGTATAGTGAGGCTATTATGCCGAAAGTAGTCTTACCAACCCCTGTGGGGGCTGTTATGCTGAAGCTGTCCCCTCTAACGAGCCTCCTAATCCAGGTCCTTTGGGCCCCCCATGGCTGTGAGCCTAGGGCTTCCTCGAAGAACCCTATGAGCTTGCGGGCTTTAGAGTCTAACTCGTATATCTCCTTGAAAGCTTTAAGCTTCCCAGCCTCTATTAAAGCTTTATATATGGTTTCAGGCTCTAGACTCTTCTTAGAAACTACAGGTAAACACTCCTCGCAGGGAAGCCCTAGGCTGAGCCTGTTCTCTGTTATTGTGCCCCCGCAGTTAGGGCAGGAGCCCTTATACAGTCCTCTGCCCACCCTCTCATAGCCCATTTAAGATTCCACCGTGCCCTGTCATCCCAATTTTAATAATAGGAAATTTAGGCAGACCTATATTAGCTTTTTCGCGCCCAAACGGCTGCCCGAGAATATTAGTTCCAGCGGCAGCTATATGCTCTGGTGGGGCCCCTGAAAGTCGCCATATTATACCATGACGATTTCAAGTTGCACAGGCTTGACCCCATAAGCCACCCTGAGAGCCCTAGGAGGGTAGACTTGGCTCTCGAAGGTGTTAATAGTCTCGCGAGCCAGGGTTTCGAGAGGCTTCTACCTATGGTTAAAGCCCCGAAGTCTCCGCTAGAATCTTTCAAGCTCGTACACGATAAACAGTACGTTGACAGCATGGAGGGGCTCCTCAGGAGCGGGAGGGTTTCATGGCTAGACCCTGATACCTACGTGTCCCCGGGTACTTTAGAGGCTCTTTTAAGGCTTTCAGGGGCTTCCCATAAAGCTGTTTCTCTAGCCCTCAAGGGGGTTAGTAGTTTCATAGTTGGGAGGCCTCCAAGCCACCACGCGGGCTTTAAGGGGAAAGCGTTAAAAGCCCCCACTAGGGGTTCCTGCATATTCAACGCCACAGCCCTCATAGCTGAAGTTTTAAGCAGGCATGGGAGAGTGGCCGTTGTAGACATAGACGTGCACCACGGCAACGGCACCCAGGACATATTCTACTCCCGGGGGGACTTGCTGCACATAGACATACACCAGGACCCTTCAAGCCTCTACCCATACACAGGGTTCCCGGATGATGCTGGAGAGGGGGAAGGCGCCGGCACTAAGGTTAACATAGTCACGCCGCCAGCCTCGGGGGACGATGTTTACCTTGACGCCTTGAAGCTCGTGGACCATATACTAAGCTTTTGGAAGCCCGAGTACATAGTGGTCTCAGCAGGGTTCGACGCTTATAGGGGCGACAACGATATGACCGTGACTAACGTGGGCACACGGTTCTTCCACCTTATAGGTAGGATGCTGTCTTCCAAGGCTAGGAGCGTGGTCTCAGTCCTCGAGGGGGGGTATGGTGAGGGTTTGAGGAAAGCCCTCCCAGCATATCTTTTAGGGTTGATGGGGAAGAAGAACGAGCTATGGGAGCCTAAGACTAGGAGCAGTAGGGGGGCTTGGAGGCTCTATAGGGCCTACAAGAAGCTAACAATATACACTATAGTCGAACACGGTAGAATAATGTTACCTGAAGAGTTAGAGTCTGAGATAAAACGTGAAGAGAGGGTTTTCCGGCTGAAAGAGGCTGGGGCGAAGGGGAGGAAGCGTAAGAGGCTTAAGAAGGGCTGGTGGCGGCGGTAACACCCATCTCGGAAACGAGCATGTGAGGTAGCAGTGTTGGAATGCTCACTTCCCACCACTCTATGGGCCACCGCTCTCTAGACAGCTCCTCCACACTCTCTATGAGCTTTGGCAGGGTTCCAGTAAGTCTAGCCCTCCTATAGCACCCTGAAGGCTTACCGTTCTCTACAACTATCAGAGCGTCCCTGGTAACTGTGGAGAATGATCCTTCAAGATAGTTTTGGAACCTCGTATACCAGTTGTTGGTGGCGTATATTCCATTACCTAGAACTTCCAGGAGCTCCCCCTCCTCGAGAGTCCCAGGGTCTACTTCGAGGTTGAAGAGCCTGGGCATCAGCCAGCCCGCGTTCCCCGTAGACTCGGCGTTCATTAGCCTGGCTGTCTTCGTGTTGTGTATGAAGCCCTTGAAAACCCCCCTCTCAATAATGCTCTTATCCCTAGTTGCGACCCCCTCGTCGTCGAAACCCCTCAACCCAGGCATGTTCTCCGCCCTCGGGACTTCCTTAAGTGTCAGCTTCTCGCTAGCTATAACGTCCCCCGGCTTCCTGCCCTGTAGGAAGCTGAGGCCCATTATAGCTGATCCTGCTGAGGCTGCTGAGGCGACGTCTTCTAGGAGGTTTCCTGCGACCATGGGGGAGAGTAGCACCCTGTATTTTCCACTCTCAACCTTAACTTTGGGTAGGCTATAGCATAGTGAGGCCAGCTCCCAGGCCTTCTCGAGGCTCTTCAAAGCCAGGCGGGGCTCGTAAGCCGTGGAGACCCAAGCCCATTGAC
This sequence comes from Thermoprotei archaeon, assembly GCA_029335875.2. Lineage (GTDB taxonomy): Archaea > Thermoproteota > Thermoprotei_A > Sulfolobales > Acidilobaceae > DSZV01. The sequence continues at coordinate 12,742 of JARJMZ020000015.1, forward strand.
CGCTCTCCTCCCCCTTGAACACTCTGAAGTAGCCGTTGAACTTTGTAACTTCATAGCCCATGTCGAGGCCGTTACTCCCAATATAGTGGTTTCTAGAGTATTTCAAGAGTATCATGCCAGCCACGTTGCCGTGTCCTCTCACATCAACCTCCTCCACTATACCCCCAGGATCCCCGGATAGGGATGCTTCCCTAATCTTGGAGTCAACGCTTGACAGTGGGGAGCCGCCGGGCTGGGGTAGGGGGGCGTGGAAGGGTGAAGGAGCTAGCTTATCTATTAAGGGTATGGTGGCCTTTATGGCCTCTCCAGGGTCTGAGGTTGTATATGTAGACATGCTGATCCTACCGCCTTTAGTCATGTAGGCGCCTACAACATAGTCCCTCCAAGACTGGGTCACGGAGATCTCGCCGTTAGCATATTTAACCATAACAGAGTCCACAATGTCAACGCTAACCACAAACTCGTCAACATGGGCTGCTACAGCCCTCGACAAGCTCTCAGCCATGAGCCTCGGGTCCGTAAAGCTCACCCTACAACCACCCCCCTAAGCCTGATATGGGGGCCCCCCATCCATACTGGCATTGGCTGGGGAGGCTCCCCCTTGCCGCATGTTCCCGCCGTAAACTGGAGGTCTCTCCCCACAGCGTCTACACTGCTAAGGAATTCTCTAGTGTTAGCTTCGAGGACAACGTTCCTCACGGGCTCCTCCAGCCTCCCGTTCCTTATCATGTATGCTTCAAGGCCGACGTACCTGGCTACCCACCTGTAATCGTCTATATTCCACTCCATGTACTTCCTAAGATAAACCCCCTCTTTTACGTCTTCGACGAGCTCTTCGAAACTATAATCTCCCGGGGCCATGTAGGTGTTAGCCATCCTAACTATGGGCTCACTCCTATAATTAGTGGATCTTGCCGAGGCGTTACTCTCGACGCCATAGACTGCGGCGGTCTCCCTATTATGTAGGAGTTCCGCTAGCCTACCCTTATCTATTAGAGTTCTCCTCTTAGCTGGGACGCCTTCATCGTCGTATAAGTAGAACCCGTAACTCCCCGGTATTGTGGGGTCATCGTAGACTGTGACTTTAGGGCTCCCAATATACTCGTCCCTATACTCAGATCTATAGCTGAGGCCCGCCTGCGCAGCCTCCCTGCCTAGAACTCTGTCAGCCTCGCTGGGATGGCCTACGGACTCGTGCATAGCTAAACCCACGATCTCGGGGGCTAGCACTACGTCCATTCTACCTTTTGGGGGGTCGGCTGCTTTAACGAGGTTGATGTAGAGGCTGTTTACATCGTCTTGGAACTCCTCCGTGAACTTTACTTTATCGAGGACTTCCAAGCCTCCTGAGGCTGCTAGGCTGTTCCACCTGTTAGCTCTCCTCTCCCCGCTGGAAGCGGATATGTTGTAGAATATTGAGACCCTAGGTATTCTACTCTCAACCCTCACCCCTTCACTGTTTACTACAACCTTATACTCTATTGTCTCACTATAGACGACCATGTAGTTTGTGACCCTCATAGGGTCCTTCTTGAGGTCAACGCTTTTAATCATCTCGCCCACAATCCTCATCTTATCCTCGACACTCACATCTTCCAAGGGCTTAGCCTCCACCACACTATACCTGGCACTACCTAGAGGTGAGGGGCTCATAGCAACACCCCTCTTTAAAACAAGAGAGGAAGCCTTAGCCGAGGCTACAGCCCTAAAAGCAGCCTCCCTCAAACTCTCGCTAGACAGGTCTGAAGTTGACGCGAACCCTAAGCCTCCGGAATACACGGCCCTAAAAGCGACACCAGTAACATCTGAAGTAGAAGCTCCTATGAGAGAGCCGTTTAGGAATAGAAACGTCAATCCTCTAGTACTGTGGAAACGAGCTTCACCATAACTGGAGCCTGCAGCTAGAGTAGACTCCACGTGTTTCAAGAGCTCGTGGAAGCCAATCAACCCTGATCGACCATAGAGATAGCCTCCGGGGAGCCTAATAATCCTGTGTTTGTACTCTTTTAAAGCCCGCCTGCCCATATATCTAATAGGATGACTGGACGACGGTCGCCGGAGCTTAGGCTGTGAAGACCGTTCACCTAGAGGACCCAGTATAGGTGTTTTATATAACTATAAATTAGACTATAGTCGTAAAGCAGCCAGGGCTCCCCCTTATTAGGCTCGGATGCTAGACTTATAGTATGGTGGTAAAAAATGGTGGAAATTGCTTTAGTTAAAACTGTAAGGCCGGAGCCCAGAGAGAAGATAAAGTTTGAGGTAAGCGACAAAGACCTGGAAGAGCTGGAACAGTACTTTGCAAAAGTCCTGGGTCTAGGCTGCTAGCTCCACCCCTTTCCTCCCGCTTACGCGCCAACCTAAGCCCACTACTAGAGGTAGGGTAGAGAGTGCTAGGACTATAACGCTTACCGGCACTTCCAGCCCTCCAGGGGCTCTTACAGTAGATAGGAATGCTGCTGCCGGGCGTTCATAGTAGGCTAGTGTTAATAGTGTAGCGAGGAAGCCTAAAGCTATAGATGATAGAGCGCTCCACGATGGGGCTTTCACGTTGAGCCAGCATGCTAGCGTTGCCGGGGCCAGGGCTAGGAGCATTAGGCTTGACAGTACTGCCAGGTCTACTATGAACCCTTTCCTAGTATAGGCTACTAGGGCTGCCGCCAGGGTGAACGCTATTATGGCGATGTATCCTGTGTAGAGCCTCCTCTCGGGGCTCAACTTGTAGGCTAAGTCTCTGGAGGTGCTACTAGCGAGGGACAGTATTATGCTATCAGCTGTTGTGACAGCGGCCGCCACTATGCTAGTGAATATTATGGCTGCTAGGAGCGGGTTCATAACTGCTAGTAGCGTGGGGGTTACGGCATCCCTCCTAGCCGGGTCTATGAAAGGCAGGACCCCTTGGTCAGCTCCGGCCCTAGCTAGGAGCCCTACAGTTACAGCTATAATAGTGTATAGGAGGCCGAAGATCGCGAACCCCCTCACCATTAAAGCTAGGCTCCTCTCATCCCTAGGCATGTATATCCTCTGCACGACCTGAGGGTGTACTGCAGCGAAGAAAACCCAGGGTATGGTGTAGGCTAGGAAGACTTGGAAGCTCCAGAACCCTCCCAACCCTAGTAGACCCTTCCCCCCTAAAACACTAGTTACACCACTGAAGCCCGCCGAGCTGAAGACCGCTAGCGCTATCCAAACAGTGTACAGGAGCCCGGCTAGGAGCATGAACAAGCCTTGGAGAGCGTCTGTTAAAGCGACACTCCAAATTCCGGCTATGAGGCTCCAAGCGCCTATTAAAACAGTGGCTAGGGCAACCCCGGCAATGTAATACCCCCAGCTCCCCCCTCCCAGCCCCGCTATTAGCTCGCCAACACCCTTAATCTGTATGGCCGCGTAGGGGATTAGGGCTATGAGGTATATGAAAGCTATGAGGGCTCCGAGGAGCCTGGAGCCGTAATGGTCTGAGAGCATTTCAGCAGGGCTTATCCACCCCCTTTCCCTAGCCCTCTCCCACACTCTCCTAGCGAAATATACGAGTAGGAGTAGTGTGGCGACATAGTAGGCTAGCTCGAAACCTAGAGCCCCGACCCCGGTGGCGTACGCTAACCCTACGAGGCCTACCATCATGAAAGCGCTGTAGGTGGTTGCTGAGTATGTTAGGGCTGCCACTATACCTCCTAGTCTCCCGGCTGCTATGTAGAAGTCTGCCTCCCCCGGCTTCAAATACCTCCTGCTATAGAAGGCTACAGCCATACCTAGGAGGATGTATAAGACTAGTACTGTGAGGCTCACAACTACCCTTTCAACCATGAGTCCGTCTCCCTCCAAGATATTGCTAGCATGACTATTGATACTAGGAGCCAGAAAGCGTAGAGAAGCCAGCTTTTAGTGTCCCTCATAAACATGTAGGGGACAATGTACATGGACGCTAGTAGGGCTATGCCGGCTATCGCGAAAAGCCTGCCCAACTCCCCCACCATCTTTGAGAACGGTTGTTCTAAAGCTTAAAAATTTAACTAAAACCTCAATATGGGATTATAAGCCTCCACTAACAATATAACCCTTGAGAGCCATGTCTGGAGAATCTCTAGACTCTACGGATGTTGACATATTAGACCTGCTAGAGTCTGAAGGACCCATGACTATTTCAAGCATAGCCTTTAAGATCGGGAGAGCTAAGAGCATGGTCTGGAGGAGGGTCTCCACCCTAGAATCCCTAGGCCTCATAAGAGCCAAGAAAGTGGGAGGGGTAACAATAGTTTACAGGGTTTACGAGAAGACAGCCCCCGGCGTCGTCACCCTAGGGATCCTGAAGGCTAGCGAGTACCCCTACATAATAGACTTTGCCAGGAGGCTTAGGGGGTTTTTCAGCGAGGTTAAAGTTAGAGTTTACGATGAAGCCTTCAAGCTCGCCCTCGACCTCAGCACTAATAAAGTCCAGATAGCTATGGCTCCAGTGCCCACACTAATGCTAGCCCATAGGATCAGCTCTGGCAGGGTACAGATAATAGGGGGTGGGAGCGGGGGAGGGGCTTTCATATTAGAGTCTAAGAGGGGGGGCTCGGGCCACGCTACTACAATGGCCTCCACCATGGAAATGTGCTCTGAGAAGTTTAAACTAGAACCCCCCAGAGTCTATAAGGGCGGCGGGGGCGATATACTAGGTTCAGTCCTTAAGGGGGAAGTCAGGCATGGGGTCGTCTGGGAGCCCTACGCTTTCATGGGCAGGGCTAGGGGGCTCGAGGCGCACCCCTGCGACGTCTCAGTGTGCTGCCTCCTAGGAGCTAACAAGAGTGTTGGGGGGAAGTTTAGAGCTGTATCTAACAGTTTGAAAGAGTCAATAGAGGATTCCAGGAAGGGTCTTGAGAGTGTGGACGCATACTCTTCCCTCTTAAACCTTCCCAGGGAGCTTGTAAAGGAGACGGTTAAATCTTACGAGTTCCACGCCGAGCTACCCCTGGATATTGTGAGATCATACTGGGCTTACGTTAAGGCCTCTGTAATACCCGACGTCTCCCTGGGGGAGGCTGTCTATTTTTAATCCCACCTTCTTATGAGACCCTTATTAGGCCACCAGTTGTATTTCCCTAGGATAGCCATCATGGCCGGGACTATGAAGGGCCTCACTATGAAAGTGTCTAGGAGTATGGAGAAGGCTACAGTGAAACCTATCTGCCTTAAAGTTGTAACCTCTGTGAACAGGAGGGAGGAGAAGGCCCCGGCGAGTATTAGCCCGGCTACTGTTATGATTACTCCAGTCCTCTCTATAGCCTCCAGGATAGAATCCCTGACGTTCCCAGTCTTCTCATACTCCTCCCTTATCCTAGTGCCTATGAATATGTCGTAGTCCATGCCTAGGGTTATCATGAGCCCCAACACTACTATTGGGGTTATCCAGTATATGGGCGACCTTATGAAAGAGCCGTACTCTGGAGCCTCGACAACGCCGTGGAACACTATTGTGGCGACTACGAGGCTCGCGACAGCGCTGAAAAACACTGTTATGAGAAATCTCAGAGGCGTAATGATGGAGCCCATGCCCACCACTAGGTATGCGAGTATTAAGACTACGGCTAGGGGCAGGGTAACCTTAAAGTAAATACCTATCATCTCGTTTACAACTTCAATCCTAAGCGCTGGGAACCCCGCTATGAGAGCCTCGGGCTCCACACTCTTAGCTACACTGCGTATCGAAGGTATTATCTGGAATAGGGTGTCATCCAGGGGGTCGACCTTAAGCCCTGCTGAAGCCACCAGATAGCCTCCTCTAGCTTCGACAGAGTGGCCTACTATTAAACCCTCACCCTCCAACCTCCCAATTAACCTCGCCATGTCGGAGCCCTCGGGGGCTATTATGAATATTGTTGAGAAAGCGTCTTTAGGGAAATTAGTGTAGAGTACCCCGCCAGCCTCCAGGAATTTAGAGTACCCCGTTAAGCCCAGGTGAACGTTAGCTGAGGGCGGGACTGTTGAAAGGTAGAGTGCGCCGGCGACGAGCACTATGATGGTAATAAACGCTATAACATACCTGAGGCTCAAGCTTTTAGATGCTAGAAGCCTTAAAGCCTTAGCCTGCCTGGCCGCCGGCACCCTCAAACCCTTCAGGGGCCAGAAGACCTTATCCTCCCCCAGGATCATGAGCAGTGAAGGGAGCAGGGTGTAGCTTGATAGGAACGAGACTGCAGCAGCTATGGCGAGAGCTATGCCCACCCCTCTAAGAGCCTCCTGCGGGGTGAGAACGTAGGCTAGGAAGCCTAGGACTACGGCTATGCCGCCGAGGACTAGGGCTCTCCCAGCCCTCCTCCAAGCATGGTATACTGCCTCGCCCCAAGGTAGCCCCTTAGACCTCTCCTCCGCGACCCTGAACAGGTAGAATACTGAGTAGTCTACTGTGATCCCGAAGACTAGCGGGATCATTACGAATCGAGCCATGTAGTAAACGTCTGTATATAAGGCTGCAAGGCTCAGCAGCCCCATTGAAACAATTAAGGCTATCCCCGTAGCTAGGAGTATCACTACGGGGGCTGCAAGGCTCCTCAAAAGGATTATTAGGAGTGCTACTACTAGGAAGCTCGTAGTCACATCTATCCTCCTAACCTCCCTACTAACGATAGTGCTGAGGTCGGAGAATAGGGGGATCGTGCCGTAATAGTAGGCCTCACTTACAACCCCCCTAAGCCTCCCGTCTAGCTCTCTGATTATAGATTCTGAAACGTTGATGGGCAGGGACTCCTCGAGGTCCACGTAGACTATAGCGTAGTTTTCGGAGACCAGGATCCTCCTAACACTCTCGGGGATAACATTGGGGTATTCTAGTTTCCCCCTGAGGAATTCGCGGCATCCGAGCTCCACAGCGCTCCTAGCATCCACGCCTTTAACTGCCTCCTCGAAAGCTGAAGCCAAACAGGTGTCTATTGTTTTCAGCCTGGAGGCTATGAGCTCCAGGGCGCCCCTCTCGCCCCCTTCGAGGAGCATGGTGAACTCCTGGAAGCTCACCCCCCTCTCAGCCACTCCCGTCGCATTATACATGTACTCTGCTACTCTAGTGGTGTTAGCGTAATTGGTTAAGTCAAACCTCTCAAGTAGAGAGTAGAGCTCCCCCGGCCCATATTCTCTAGCAACAGACAGTATGGATTCCCTAGCAGCTTTTTCAGGGCCGAGGCTGTGCTCGAGCTCCACGAAACGCCTGTGGAACTCTAGGAGTAAGGATGAGAGTAGAGGGTCGCCTGAAACCTTCTGGGAGAGCTCCCTGTAAGCTTCCCCCGCAGGGTCTTCCACTCCGAGGCTCCTGGCGGCATAGTATAGTTTGAGGTAGGAGTCTGCAAGCCCGTAAGTATAGTTTAAAGCCCTAACAGCCTCCCCATACTTTTTCCCCAACTCCAAGCCTAGAGAAGACAGCTCTCCGTAAAACTTGACAGCCTCCGAAACCCTAGAGCTCAAGTTACCCAAAGCGTGAGAGTAAACCCTCATGTAAACAGAGTAAGGGCCATAAACCCCGCCCCTATAACCTGAAAACACACCCTTAACAATCTCCTCAACCCTAGCCGAAGTGTTCAAATCACCAGGACTATATATCACGAGCATGTAATCGCCCGCAGCATAGCCTAGATCCCTGAGAAGAACAAACCCCCTATAACCCTCACTATCCTTAGGTATGAAAGCCTCCTCACTATAAACAAGCCTATCATCCAACTCCAAAACCTGACCAGCCAAAACCACCAGCAAACCAAGCCAGACAGCCACACTCACAAAAGCCAAACGCCTAGCAGACACAAACACCGCCCAAAGCCAGAATCACATCCCAACCTTAAAATTACTGAATTGTTAAATAATAAAAAGCTCTCATTATATGAGCCGCCTGGGGACTTTATCTAATGTTAACCTACCCCCCGCCTCACAGAATATAGTTTACCTCGAGGAGGCATGTGAGAATCCTCCTTTCCAGCTCTCTCGCTAGGTCTACGAGCAGTTTCTCGAAGCCTTTCCTCTGAAATTTCTGGATTGAAACTACCCTAATCTCCCTCGCTGCGATCCCATGCTTATACTTGCCCCTCTTTATCGTGGCTATCTCCTTTTTCCAACTCTTTCATGTTCTCAATTACTTTCAGGTAGTTTTTAAACTTGGGCGCTTTAAGGGCTTCCAGGAAGTCTCTGAGTTGCCTCTGGAGGTTCAAGCGGTCTACAATAAGGAATGCTAGGGGGTCCCTGCTGAAATACTTGTTAGCTATGAAGAACATAGTGCATGTTTTCCCGCTCTAGGGTCTTTGGGGGTTGTTCTGGGGGTTTGGGTTTACTCGTGTGTTAGTATTGCTGTATACTCTTCTTCTACTATTTTGTCTATTCTTATGAAGCCGAATCTTACTAGTTGTAGTCTTGAGTCTTCCTTGTACTCTTTTAGGGCTGGCTCTGCGTAGCCTTTGATCTTGTGTAGTTTTAGGCCTTCGGGTTTGTATATTGTTAGTTTTACTGCTCCTCTTGCTGGCACCCACTGTATTATTTGTAGTTTCTTTTTCCTCGCGTAGTCTAGGTCTCTTGATATCATTGTGGCTTTCCCGTTTTCTATTTTGACGTTGGCCATGCCCATTAGCCTTACTTCTTTGAGTTCAATGTCGCCCCTATCTATGAATATTTTGTCCCCGCCACATACTCTTATAGTCCTCTTTTGGGGTCTCTCCGGGTGGTATGGTATTTCGGCGTCTACACACTCGCCCTCGTAAACGTGTTCTACTGGGTTTGCTGTGAACATTATCCTGTCTGCTCTAGCGTCTAGGAGCCTCCTGTTTACTGAGGCTAGGTTTGCCCAGCTTATTGTAGCGTCAGTCTCCTTTATCCCAACGCCCATTATGGCTTCTCTAATAGCCTCTGCTAGTATGCCGCGCCTCCTGAGAGCTGCTATCGTGCCGAACCTTGGGTCGTCGTAGCCTAGGAACTCCTGGGGGCTCTTTGAGAGGAGGTCTCTTATCTTGCTCTTGCTGAGTATGAAGCCTTCAAGCTTAAGCCTCCCAGTGTGTATGAATACTGGGGGCTCCCAGCCCATACACTTATATACGTAAAGCTGCTTCTCAGTGTTAACCTCATGCTCCCTCCCCCTTATCACATGGCTCACCCCCATCAGGTGGTCGTCCACGCTCACAGCATAGTTGTAAGTGGGCCAAACAATGTACCTGCTGCCTACGAGGGGGTGGGGGTGTCTCGCCGTGTCTATAATCCTCAGGGCAACCCAGTCCCTAACGCTCGGGTTAGGGTGTTTCGGGTCTGTCTTCACCCTAACAACAGCCTCCCCCTCCCCGTAAACCCCCCTGAGCATGTCCTCGAAACGCTCAAGCTGCCACTCTACACTCCTATCCCTGTCCCCACAATAGCTCCCGGAGGCTAGGAGTTTCTTACCCTCATCCCCGCAAGTGTCAACGTAGGCGCAGCCCCTGGAGAGGGCCTCCCTCATAACACTATAGAATATCTCAAGCCTCATACTCTGCACGTACTCCTCGTGCCACGAGACTCCAAGCCATCTGAGGTCTTCCCTAATAGCTTCATAAGCCTCCACTAGGGGGGTCTTAGTCCTGGGATCAGTATCTTCAAACCTCAATATCATCCTACCCTTATAGATCCTAGCGTACTCGCTACAAACAATGGCTGGCCTCGCGTTACCCAAGTGTATGTAGAAGTCGGGGTTAGGGGCGAACCTAACTACAACCCTGCCCTCAACAGCCCCCGGTAGTGGGGGTAGAGTTAAGCCCCTCTCAACCCTAACCCTATCCTCGAGCAGCTCGGAGTACTCGGACTCTAGGAGCCTCTTCTGCTCCTCAAGAGTTAACCTGTTAACCTCCTCAACTATGGACCTCGCAGCCTCCATTATAGCCCTCGCTTGGGGTCTAAGCTCGGGGTGGTCGCTCATTATCATGGATACTACGCTTTCAGGCCTAGCTTTACCCCCATGCTTGACGGCGTTCCTCAAAGCATAGCCTCTAACGATCCTCTCGACGCCGCTCAAACCTCCTAGCCCCCATTATTTTACTCGAGCTAGTTAATATAAGGTTGAATGGGGCCCAACCCCTCTTAAACCCGTGTTTTAGGGCTCAATATCTTATAGTTTTCAGCTATGGCGAAGACGTAGCGGGGCGGCACACTCCCGGGCTCCCACGCTATGTAAGCCACTATACCCTTAACTCCAGCCCTCCTAGTTCTAGTCTCCCCTTTCCTCGAAACCGCATAAGCCAGCACGCTCCTCTCACCAACCATGCCCCCCTCCCTTGAAACTATGTAGACCTCAACCCCCCTAACTTCTATAAGGTTGAGTTTAGCCCCCTCCTCAACCATAACCGCCTTATAACCGTTCCATGGAATAGTTACTATGAAGCTCCTAGAGGCTTTAGCCCCCTCCAAATCCAGTATTAGGCTCCACCCGCTTTCATAGATAACCTTACAGTACCCCCCCTGGGGGCTCGCCTGGTAAACCATGCTCTCCAAGTCTACCTCGACGCACTCCCCTCCCCCGTAGCCTTTAACGTAGAGTTCCGGGAAAAGATAGTCGCTGGGCTTATAGTCTAGAGGCTGCCCCCTCAACGCTCTCTCTCCACAGCGTAATCCGCTAGGGCTATGAGGGTCTCCCTAGCCTCCTCGTCTGCAACGTTCTTCAAACCCCTAACTATCTCCTTAGCCCTGTCAGCGTATATCCTTGCCAGGTTTAGGGCCTCTTTTTCAGCCCCGCTTCTCCTTATCAGCTCGGCCGCTCTAGCTAAGCTCTCCTCATCCTTCTCCACGTTGGGGTCTAATATTCTAATCAGGAAATCCCTGTCGCCGCCTTTAAGGCTGTTAACAGCATATATGACTAGTAGAGTCTTCTTCCCCCTCCTAATGTCCCCGTATATGGGCTTCCCCGTCTTAGCGGGGTCTCCGAAGACCCCGAGATAGTCGTCTCTAACCTGAAACGCTACCCCCAGGAAGCTCCCATACTGGCCCATAAGCTCTATAACGTCGCCGCCAGCCTTTCCGGCTAGGGCGCCAAGCTTGGCTGAAGCCTCCATCATAGTCCCCGTCTTGTGGAACACCATGTCTAAATAGTCTATGACGCTCACATCCCACGTTTTCTCGAAGAGCAGGTCGTAGGCCTGCCCCCTGGAGACTTTTATCCCCGCACTGGTCAATATCCTCATAGCCTCGTGGGCCTCACTCTTAGTTAAACCATACTCAACGCTAGACACTATGAAGTTGTAGGAGTAGGCGTGGAGCAGGTCCCCGGCAAGTATGGCCCACGAGTCCCCCCAGGTCTTATGAACTGTCGGGACCCCCCTCCTGAAGTCATCCTTATCCATTATGTCATCGTGTATTAGGGTGAACGTGTGGGAAGACTCTATGGCTGCAGCTAGAGGTATGGCCCGGGCCTCCCCCTCAATGCCGTCGAGCATCCTAGCGGTGAGGAGGGATATTGCCGGCCTAAGCCTCTTACCCCCAGCCTTAACCAGGTGTAAAGCAGCCTTGTAAAGGGTTTCCGGGGACCCTGTAAGCTTTTCTAGTATGAAGTGGTCTACGATCTTAGCGTATTTGACCAGTTGAAACTCAATACTCTCCTTCATCCCCCATCCTCCACAGGAGAGCTTTGAGTCTAAACTCTTTTATATACGACTCCACGTCGACACCCCTAAACTCAAGCTCCTCCCTAAGCCTCCCCCAAACCACCAGGGGGGCCCTCCATAGCCCGGCGGGGCGTGTTTCCCCCGACAGGAATACTGAGGCTCTAACCTGGTATATTATGGATGCCACGAGCCTCCTCAAACTCTCCACCCCACTGTTAACCAGGGCTCTCAAAGCTGGGAGGGCGAGGCCGGCCACGTCAGCCCCCAACGCTATAGCTTTAGCGGCGTCAAGCCCGTTCCTTATACCCCCACTCCCTATTATGTAAGCTTTGGGGGCCGCTAGCCGGGCTTCAACTATAGCTAGGGCTGTAGGGTTGCCCCAATAGTCTTCCAGGCTGCCCGCAGGCTTCAAGGGAGCCCCGTTCCTAGCCTTGGACCTGAGGACTTCAGCTTTAATCCAGTTAGTGCCCCCCAGCCCTGCTACGTCGAAGCATCTTATTCCAGCAGAGTATAGCTGGGCTATAGCCTCCCTTGAAAGGCCTGTCCCCACCTCCTTAACTATGAGGGGCTTGTCAAGCCTTGAAGCCAGGTCTACTATCCTAGCTATTACCCCGGAGTATTGGGGTTCACCTTCATCCTGGAAAGCCTCCTGCCCGGGGTTCAAGTGTACCGCTATGGCGTCCGCATCTATCATCTCTATAGCTTTTAAAGCCTCCCTCAAACCATAACCCCTAACCAGCTGGGGGGCCCCTAAATTAGCTATGAGCACTATGTTGGGGGCAGCCCTCCTAGCCACGGAGAAAGACTCTATAACACTCGGATCTTCTATGGCGGCCCTCTGGCTCCCAACACCCATAGCTATCCCAAACTCTTCAGCAACTAAAGCTAAGCCCTCGTTGATCCACGCGACATCCCTGTGGCCCCCCGTAATCCCGGTTATCACCAGGGGGGCCTTGAGGGTCTTCTTCAACCCGCAGAACCTGGTTGTTAAATCAACCTTGTCAATGTCGGTTTCAGGTAGGGGGTTGTGGATCAACCTAACATACTCTAATAGTGTAGACTCGCTAGACTCGACTTTACTGGAGGCCACTAGCTTCACGTGCTCCAGTTTTCTCGAAACAGTCTCTCCCAATTTGAGCGCGCCTCTCTCAGTTAAGCTTGCCCTAACACTATTTAAATACGTTTCACCCTAGTGCCCGCACTCCCTCCTAGGAGGGCTTCAAGGAGACTCTCTAAACCAACTATCCTAACATTATCCACCGCCCCCGAAGCTTTGAGGGCTGACTCGACCTTCCTCCTTATACCGCCGGTCACGTCGAAACCGCCGGCCTCGAAGACTTTAACCTGGTCTAAGCTAGATACTAGGGGTATAACCCTGCCTTCAACGTCTAGAACCCCCGGAGCCCTTATGGCGAACACTAGGCAGTCTGCTTTGAGCTTGACGGCTATATCCGCTGCTAGGTCGTCGCCGCTTATTATGGCCGAGCCCCCCTCCTCTGGTATTGAATCCCCATAGGTTACCGGGGTTAAACCCAGCCTTAGATCCCTCTCTATAACGGTTAAACTGCAGGATTCAACTCTGCCCCCAGGGCATATGGAGTGTGGGGGGTGTAGTGTTGGCTTTAAACTGTAATCTTTTAGGGTCCTCACAACCTCCAAGGCCAGCCTCAGCATAGACTCTTGTATCACGCTCGAATCCCCGGGGTCTAGGGAGCCTTTAGACCTTAGAATGTCAACTACAGTCTTATGGCCGAAACTCCCACCCCCGTGAACGACGACAAGGAGCCCGCCCCTACTCCTATACTGGGAGAGGTGGGAGGCTGCTAGCTTCAAGTTACCCCAGTCTATAGCCTCGTGCCCGCTCTTAACAGTTATAGCCGCCCCGCCCAGTTTAACTACAGAGAGCCTGCAAGCAGCCACCCCTAAGCCACCACGCACACCAACTCGAAAGACCCGGGGATAGACGGTATCCACATGCACCGGCCGCTGCCAGGCGTTAAACCCCACACTGCTAAAGCCAGACCCTCGTGTAGAGGCTTGTAAGCCTCTAGAACCTCTAGGGGGCGGGCGCCCTCCCTAAGCATTATGGAAGCCTCCAACACCATAGAGCCGGCTAAGTGTATTAGAGCCCCATAAAGGCTGTGCCCTATAGACTCCGGGGAAACCCTGGGCTTAACCCCCTCAGCCCGCCCCCTAGCCTCAGCCTTTAGGGTGAAGTCTCTAAACTCGTAAACCTCCAGGACACCCCTATAGGCTACAGGCTTGCCTGCTGTGGAAGAGTACCTTAAAGCTTCAAGGGCGAGAGCCCAGCTTTCATCTACATCAAAAGGGTCCGCGGGCTTTGAAAGCTCGACTACATCGCCCGGCCTGGGGTGCTCCCCGTGGGCTTTGGATAGAGCGTATACTAGGGATGAGGTTATGGAGGCGTATAGGCCCCCTAAAGGCAGAGCTTCTAGGCTCTCAGGCCTTATAACATTGAGGCTCCCGCAAAACTCCATGCCGAGCCCTCTCATCAGGGTTTCCCAGAACCTGGATATGAGCCCCTCTAAACCCCTGAGGCTCCCGAGTTTAACGTGTGGGGCCCTACACTTCTCAAGGCTCACGTCAACTTCTAGAGGGGCTGTTGGAACAGCTATATATGGGTTTATGGAGCCTGGTATGGGGAGCCCCAAAACTATGGTGGGGACTGTTGTTTGAAGCTTCAACCCTCAACCTCTCTTAACTCTAAGGCTAGAGTAGCCTACAACCCAGTCTTTCTCCCCGGTGACATCCCCCGAGGTGGAGTGGGATAGAAGCTCGGGCTTAACGCCCCTAATCCTGGCAATGTAGATGGCTGAAGCCATGGGGCCCAGGCCGCAGGCTGACACGTTAAACCTGTCTGCAACCTTGAACAAGCCTTCAGGGTCAGGCTTCAAAGCCTCCTCGAGGAGCATTAGGTCTTTCTTAACGGAGACATCGTGGGGCTCGTAATGGTTTAAATCGCTAGTGGCAACCATTAGAGCGTCAACGCCATTCTCGTGGACAGCCCTGAGGAAAGCCTCCGCTAGACCCTTGGAGACGCTAATAGTCTGAGCCATAACAACTATGGGGACTATCATGAAAGCGCCCCCATAAACATACTGGAGGAACGGTAGCTGGACCTCGAGGGAATGCTCGTATATATGGGCCTTCTCGTCGAAAGCAGCGAACCCCGTATATTCAACCATGAGCCTTGAGACTTCAGGGTCCACCTCAACATCCCCCAGGGGGGTCCTCCACGCCCCCTCCCTGTATACGGAGACTGCGAGGCCCAAGCCAGTATGGTTGGGGCCTAGGAGAACTACAACTTTAGGGGGCTTCTCCTCGGACATTTTAAGATAAGCGTGGGCTGCTGTGGGGCCGCTGTAGTCGTAGCCGGCGTGAGGCACTATGTAAGCGTATGAGAGCCTCTCGCCTCCAACACCCTCAGGGAGCCTCCCGGGCCCTAGCCTGTGGGTGAAACTCCACCTTATCTTATTAATCAACGCCTCCCTAAAGCCCGGGTAAAACGTGCCCGCGTGAGCGGGCATTCTAACCTTCAAGGAAACCTCACCCTTAGACTGCCAGTTAAATAATCCTAGCCCAGACCTATTAGAATTACGCTTCTAGAGGAGTCCTACGCCTCGCTGGAAGCCACTATGGCCATGAACGCTTCCGGGGGCACATCTAGTTCTTGGTCGGGCGCTAGTATACCCCTATTCCTCAAAATCTCCCTTGTTAGGATCCAGTAGAGTAGAGCTAGGCTCTTCCTACCCCTATTATTGGCGGGTATGACCAGGTCTATAAGGTCAACCTTGTTATCAGTGTCTGCGAAAGCAACCGCTGGAACCCCCACTTTCGAGGCTTCCACTATAGCCTGCCTGTCAGTCCTCGGGTCTGTGACTAGGACCACGTCGGGCTCAACGTAATGGCTTAGCCTCGGGTTCGTGAATATCCCCGGGGTTACCCTCCCAGTTATTGGCATGCACCCGACATACTTGCACATCATTTGAACAGGCTTCTGCCCGTAAACCCTCACGGAGACTGCGGCTATCTTACTCGGCTCGAAGGATGAGAGGAACTTGGCCGCGATCCTCAGCCTCTCATCTATCTTCGCCACATCTAGAAGGTAGAAGCCCTCCGGCAATATCTTGTACGTGAACCTCTTCATGTACTTTGTGCATATTTGAGTACCTACTACGACCCCCATCTTCCTATACAAGTCTACTGGAACCAGCGTGTCAGCTAACTCTATCACCCCCCTCAGCTTCAACAAAATACTTCCTTATAACCTTCTCTCTAATCTTAGCTTGAACCGGGTACTTGGCCAGCTCCTCCACGTAAGTCATTGTTGTGAGCAGCGTCCTCCTACAACAGTATCTACGGACTCCCAGGCTGTCTAAAACACTCCCAGGCTCCTCCCCCTGGGAGACTCTCCCGCTATACTCCTCCCATAAGTGCCCCAGGGGGGCCCCGCAGGTGAAGCACCTAATTGGGGGTAGCATATTGTTTCACCTGTAAGACCTCTGTTTCCTCCTCCTAGCACTATACCTCATAGGCTTCTCGCTCTCAGTCCTCCTGGGATCCCCTGAGAGCATGTGCCTGTCATATTCCTCGTATAGTTTCTTGAGGGTCAAACTGATATCGTTGAGCTCCCCGCAGCCCTCCTCATCCCCCTCACACTTGAAAAACTCCACTAGACCCCTAGCTATAGCTATTCTAGCGGCCTCAGCCTGGCTCATGAACCCCCCGCCTCTAACTCTGACTTCCACGTCAACCTTATCTCTTATAAACGGCCCTGCTAGGGCTATGGGCTCCGCTATTTTCAGCCTGGCTACCTCGTTGGGGATTATTTCTAGGGGGACCCTGTTAACCCACACTCTACCCTTCCCAGCTCTCAGGACAGCCACTGCTATGGAAGTCTTCCTCTTCCCGCTTGAAACCACGATCCTACCCTCTAGAGTTTTCAAGCTCAACTACGACCCCTCCAGCCTAGCTCCCTAGCTATTAAGTTTAAAGTCACCCCGGGCCTACTAAGCTTGCTTGAGTCCGCCTCGGGGAACTTTACGAAGCTCCTGGAGCTCAACTCCTCTGGGACCCCAATGTAGGCTTTGAGCCTTTTGAGGGCTTTGACTCCCTTATTGTTTTTAGGTAGCATGCCCCAGACTGTGGCCTTGAAGAGTCTAACGGGGCTTCTGGGCCTCTTAGGCCTCCACCTGTGGGAATAGTGGGATTTAACGTTCAATATAGTCCTCTTATAGTACTGGATCATCCTAGTCCTGTCACCGCTCACAACTATCTTATCCACGTTAACCACGTAAACCCTATAGCCCCCCAATAGTTTCTTAGCCACTATGCTGGCCAGCCTCCCGAGCACCATGCCAGCGCCGTCCACGAAAACCTCTCTATCAGAGCTCACCTCAGCCACCTCACACTATTACCCTAACGTTCGAGCCTTCAGGGTTAACCTTTAAAGCCTCAGCTATAGTCATGAACCGGCATTCTGAGGCTTTAAGCTTCTCCATAGCCCTCCGCGTTATTTTAACAGCAGCTACTGTGACCTTCTTGTTAACACCCCCCACACCCAAGACTGTCCCGGGAACTACGACCATCTCCCCCTCCCTGGAGCTCCTGTTTATCTTGCTCAAGTTGACCGCCACCCTCCTACGCCTAGGCCTCTCGAGCTCCTCCGCTACTTTAAGCCACACTCTAGCCCCCTTCTCCCTAGCAGTCTTCCTGAGCTGCCTCACCAGCATCCTCGTTAACACGTTAGTGGGTCCCGTGCGCTTCACTTCCCCGACACCCCTAGCGAGGCTATGTGGGATTTGAGAGTTTTAACTTTATCCTCGAGAACCCTGGAAGCCTCCAATATTATCCTCTCAGGCCTCAATGCCCCCGTGCCTTCAACTATCAACTGTAAACTACTACTATCATATACGATCCTTAAACACTCCCTACAAGCGGTCTCAGCACAGTATCTTAAACCGCTAGTGTTCACAAGCCCGTAAAGCTCTATCTTACCCGAGCCTCCGGAGGAGAGGGCTTTAACAACATCAGGGTAGGCTGACACGCACTCGAGACAATCCCCCGTAGCCTTGCTGGAGTCATAGTAGACTATGGGGGTGTACTTGAGTATGGAAACACTGGCGGGGCTCCACTTAGCGTGCTCCCTACCCCTCCCCAGCCTAGCGTAAGCTACAATGTGGAGCCTCTGGCCCGGGGCTACGAAAGCTATCGGGGTCCCGGGATAAACGGGCTCAACCTCCTCATCTGATATTGAGAGGTCTGACGCCTTAACATAGACCCCCCCGCCCTTCTCGTCAACGCTCACGTCGAGGAAAATCTCCACGAAACACTTAGGATTAGGGGGTTCGAGCTCTGCGCAAACCTCCGGGGGAGCGTATTTCTCTAGGGCTACGTCGCTCTTGAAGACAACGAGGCCCAGCCTGTGGGCTATCATCTCATCGTATATGTCTGTAGTGTTGTCATATATGTAGGCGAAGTCCACGGTCATAGTGGGCACGTCTGAGAGTACGAGCCTCCTCAAAGCGTTGGCGTAGGCTACACTAAACCCCCTGAGCAGGACTATTATAGTGTTGCCTTTAACCTCTAATATGTCAACAGTAGAGCTCAAAGCAACCTCTACCCTCCAGCCAAGAGCAGGTCAGACCCTCCTACCCCTCCTACCCCCGGGCCTTCTAGTAGTGTCGTGCGGTATGGGGGTTACATCCTCTATCCTCCCTATTATGAACCCCGACCTCGCCAGAGCCCTTATAGCGGACTGGGCTCCTGGGCCCGGCGTTTTGGGCCCGTGGCCTCCGGGGGCCCTAACTTTAATGTGCACAGCCACTATACCCTTCTCGAAAGTGGTTTGAGCCGCCCTGCTAGCTGATAACATGGCAGCGTAGGGTGAGGGCTTCTCCCTGTCAGCTTTAACAACCATGCCCCCGCTAATCCTAGCTATAGTCTCAGCCCCCGTCAAGTCTGTTATGTGGACGTGCGTGTTGTTGAAGCTACTGTAAATATGCACTACCCCCCATTTAAGCTCCCTAGACTGGAACCCCATTATAACGCCACCTCGCTCTTAACCCTCTCCCTCAGCGGGCTGCCCGGAGCGTAATCTATGAACTGCTCCTCATCCCTACTCACTATGTACCCGGGAGATGTGACCCTAACGCCCCTAACAGCTATGTGTCCGTGAGCTATGAGCTGCCTAGCCTCGTATATAGTCCCAGCCAGGCCCCTCCTGTAAACTATGGTTTGAAGCCTCCTCTCGAGTATGTGCTCTGCAGTTAAGCCTAGTATAGTGTCTAGGGTGGCGTCTGGGCCGACGAGGCCCAGCTTGTAGAGTTTAGAGGTGAGGGCTTTAAACTCCCTCTCTCGCACCTCCTCGGGAAGCCCCAGAATAGCTCTAGCCCTATGCCTGAAAGTCCTAGCCAGGGTCTCCGCCAGCCATAGTTCCCTCTTGTTCTTAAGCCCGTATTTGCCTACTAGCTCTATCTCCTTTACGAGCCTGGTTTTAATCCAGGGGTGCCTCGGCCCCCTCCACTTCCTCCTAGACTTCCTAGGATCCCCCAAGACAGTGTCACCGCTTCTCCTGTTGTTTGGCCTCCCTGCTCTTCCTAACCCCCATGGTCATCCCAAGCCTTCCAGTTGTCCTCGTGCGCTGCCCTCTAACCTTATAGCCTAGCTTGTGTCTTAAACCCTTCCACGAGCCCATCTTTATCTCCCTCTCTATGTCCCTCCTAGCGTAAAGTATGAGGTCTGAGCCTGTGAGGTGCATGTCTAAGCCTGTCTCATAGTCTCTCCTCCTATTGTACATCCAGTTTGGGAGGCCTAGCTTTGTGAGGTCCAGGAGGGCCTCCTCTATCCTAGCCACCTGCTCATCTGTAAGGTAGCCTACGAGCATCTCAGGGTCTAGGTTTAGCATCCTAACTAGGGCTAGCCCCGTGGAGTAGCCTACGCCTTTAATGGAGGCTAAACCATACACTAGCTTCATACTACCGTCTATGTCCGTGTTAGCTATCCTAACTATATACCTGAACTGCGGAACACCACCAGCTTCCAATAGGCACACCTTAAACATGGTAGAAGGGTTGGAGCTTAAATCTATTCAATAAAATAGGTTAAACCCCGTGCTTAGCCCTCAGCTCCTTAACCTTCTCAATAATCTCCCTCACTAGAGACTCCGCCTCCCCAGGCTCTATTATGGCGACGCTCGACGCTTGAACCTCTATCCCCGCAGCTTCGCCAAGCTTCTTCTTGCTGGGCACGTAAACGTACGGTATCTTCTTCTCGTCGCACAGGTATGGGAGGTGCATAACTATCTCGGGCGGGTCAACGTCAACAGCTATCACAACGAGCTTAGCCAGCCCCCTCTCAACGCTTTTAGTAGTCTCGTTAACCCCCTTCTTAATTATCCCCCTCTCGCTAGCCCTAGCCTTGGCCACAGCCTCGTAAACCTTCCCAGCTAGGTCCTCGGGAACCTGAAACCTCACATGTATAGCTCTGGACACGGCCCGTCCTCCCCGTAAGGGTCGTCCATAAACCTAACGTTGTACCCTCAAACCTTATAAGCTTAAAGCTCATTAAACCCTTAAAGGGCTGAGAACATGGGCTGCCTGGATAAGATAGGCCCCGGGAAGGAAGCCCCCACCATCGTCAACGTCATCATAGAAATCCCCATGAACAGCTCCGTCAAATACGAGCTCGACAAGGAAACATGCCTCCCCAAAGTAGACAGGTTCCTGTACACGAGCATGTTCTACCCCTTCAACTACGGCCTAATACCGGGAACGCTCGAAGAAGACGGAGACCCCGTAGATGTTCTCGTACTAAGCAGGGAGCCCGTGACCCCAGGCTCCATAATAGAAGCCACCCCCATAGGGCTCCTAGAAATGGAGGATGAGGAAGGCCCCGACAGTAAAGTAATAGCAGTGCCCAAGGCTAAACTAGACCCATACTACGCTAAATGGAAAGACATAGAAGATATACCTGAACCCCTAAAAGAGAAGATAAAACACTTTTTCGAACACTATAAGGAGCTAGAACCAGGCAAATGGGTTAAAGTAACAGGATGGAGAGGGGCTGAAGAAGCTAGGAGGAAGATTAAAGAGGCTATTGAGAGGGCTGAGAGAGAGCACTAGGGCTGGGAAGGGTTAAAGTTGAGTTTTAACATTAAAGCTGGTGTAACCAGGAGGGGCGCCATACTCTTAGGAGAGAACTTCACGGTAGACGGGCACAGCCGGAGGCCTGTGAGGGTTGTCACGCACATACACTCGGATCACACGATAGGCTTGGATAAGAGTGTTAGAGAGTCTATGTTAATAGCCGGGACAACATACACTATAGAGCTCCTCGAAATCCTAGGGTATAGGGTTCACGAGGCTAAAACCCTACCCCTAGAGTATTGGAAGCCGGTGGAGCTCGTGGGGGAGAAGCTCACGCTAATACCCTCAAACCACATAGTTGGAAGCTGCCAGGTCATGGTTGAAGGCCCAGACTACAGGGTTGGCTACACGGGGGACTTCAAAATGCCCGACACGCCTCCAATGACAGACCTGGACGTTCTAGTTATAGACGCCACATATGGGAGCCCCAGGCTTCAGAGGAGGTGGAGCGACTGGGATGCTATGGCGGCCCTAATATCTCTAATAGAGGATTCCATTAAAAAGGGGCCAGTAACGATATATGCGTACCATGGGAAAATACAGGAGATAATGGCGGAACTAAGAGTTAGAGGGGTTAAAGAGCCTTTCATAGCAGACCGGAAAACAATAAAAATAGCTAGGGTAGCGGAGAAATTCTACAATGTAAACCTAGACCCGCTAAAACACTTCGCAGAACACGATGAAGGGGAGCCGGTAATAATATTCAAACATACAAATAACAATAAAGAAATTAGTAGCAAAGGGATACACATAGTCCTAACAGGGTGGGAGCTCAGAGCCCCACTAGTGAAAATAACTGAAAACCTATACAACATAGGCTTCAGCGACCACGCAACATTCAAGGAAATAATAGACTACGTGAAAGAATCTAAACCCAAAAAAGTCATAGTAGACTCAACAAGAGGAAAAGACACAAGAATAACAGCAAAATACATAGAAAAAATATTGGGGATAACGGCAACAAACGAAACAATACCTACGAGCGAATGAAAGGACTGAAAATAAAGAGAGGAACGACTCTATCTGCATCATCCTTAACCGTATAGGTATTCTTAAACTCAGCATAACTCCCATACACGTAATAGTATCTGTAAGACTTTAGTAACTCTATCTTAAAGGAGCCCAGGCTTTCATAAAGGTCCCCCGTATAACCTCCAGCCTCAATGCCAACAGATAATGACACCGCTATAGAAGCGATAGCCGCTATTACAGGACTCGTTACTCCAGCAAGTGTAATTGTAAGAGCCCCAACAAGAATGCCGGCTCCAAACCGCCATGAAGCCCCAGAGTTTTCAAAAATAGTCCTAATAGGCAACCAATAGCCGCCTTTTTCCGGCTCACTTAAACTTTTATATGTTATGTTTGATCTCAGTATTCTTAGAACGTTCTCGGTAACCCCATTACCGTCGTTGGGATTGTCGTCAACCTCCCACTGAGCATCGATCCTGTTGTCGCTGTTAAACTTAGGCTCCATCCAGACAGCTAGCACATTATCCTGGAGAACTTCCTTGCGGCCCCAATTATCCACATAGACATACTTATATTTGACGAGCCACAGCTTGCCGTAGAAGCCTGTAGAGAATAAGATGTCGCCAGTAAACTTATTTAAGGTATCCTCTGAGCTAAAATACCGACAAAAACTCAAATTTGGGCTCAATGTTGAATAAATATTACAATTGATTTTGTAGATTGTTTCGGTTTGAAGGTCCTTATTGATATAACGTGTATAGCTGGCTCCCGGAGCGTACAATGATAATCTATTGCCGACGAGCCATCCCATGCTTAGATCAAAACTTACATACATAATGCTAGTCTTATAGAGAGTGATTATAAAGTCATGTATTATATGATCTGTTTGCTTCCTAAAGAGTTGTCTAGTTTTGTTATGGCTACTGGTATGTAGTCCCACTCCGTCTCCACTATTCTATTTCCGCTGACAGTAGTCCTGATGGGTGTTGTGTATAGGACTTCAGAAAGCTCCCATAAATAGCAGTAATAGATCTCACTGCCCACGTCACACCGTTCAATTATAGTTGCTGAGGGTCCTTGAGGTTGTCTTCCGGAACCTCCCTCATCTTTAACTTTGAACTTCATTATTGGCTTGAACTTTATAGTTGCAACTATCTCTTTACCCACAGCTTTTCCTGGTATTATGGGGATTGATACTGCGTCTGCCGCAGCATAATATTCCCCATCCTCCTCTATAATAGTTGATAATAATATTAGCATTCCCATTCCAGACCTTTCGGGGTCCGAGTTAGCCTTCATTAGAACCTTCCTGACTTCAGCCACATATTTGCCTATGCTTTTAACTGCATAACCCTTACCTGAAACTCTTCCAACCTCTATGACGCTGTCGGAGGTTGGGCCTGAAAGTAGGGCTGCGAAAGTTAGAGGCCTACCCCTCTCATCCCTAACCTCAATTTTAAGAGTGGTATCGTTGGATCTTGTGAGAGCGTCAAGAAAACTAGGCTTATAAACAACAGTATAAGCCGGGCTGGAATGTATAATCTCAGAGCCGCCCTCAACCCAATAAACCAGTGTAGATGCGGGTGTCAAAGCTAGGATAACGGCGGCAACAGACAAAGCCAGAACTTTAAAGAGTGCAGGCTGCACAAACACACCACTACACCAAGAAAAAAGAGACGAAAACCTAAATACCTTAATATACTTTGACGGCTTTCGGAATATTAGTTAAGTGTAGTGCGTTAATGTTCTATATTAGAGTTTAGCGCTTGCCACGTCCCGCTAAGCTTAAGCTTTTACTTTTGCGCGGGTTTCCCCCCCTTCTCGGCTTGGTTGTGTTACTCTTTTTGGAGTGTGGCGAGAATGGGGGAGTATCTTTCGGCTGCCATTGCTATTAGTGGTAGGAGTGCTGGTGGCGCTTTTATTGTTTCATCTAGTATTGCTCTCCATGTTGAGCCGCATTTCCAGCATTTCATTAGGGCTATCCTCATATGCTTGTCTGAGATTACCCCTATTGTTAGCATGTCCGTGTTCCCGCAGTATGGGCATGTTGGGTGTTTCTCTGATACTATCCATGTGTATGTGCAGAAGTGGCAAACCATCAAGTACCTGTTTCCCGCTTTAACCATAGTCTCGCTTGTGGCCCCGCATATTGGGCAGTATGCTGATTGCTCTATTAGGAGCCCCTTCTTTGAGGCTTCTTCAGCGTACGCTCTAGCTATTGCCTGGAGGGCTATTAAGGCTGGTTTCGATCCTTTAACATTTAAGTCTCCTATTAGGGCTGCCTCAACGCTCCTCCTGTATTCCTCCACATCCTCCCCCATGGCTGAGGAGGCTTTAGCTATAGCCTTCTCTAGGAGCCCTTGGGAGTCTAGGGCTTCAATGAACTCCCTCAAGCTTTTATATCCTCCGGCTGCCCCCCTAACCTCGCCCATTATCTCCTGCTGTACAGACTCCACAGTCCTAGCCCACTCAACGTTAACGGGGAACCCTAGGAGGTGGGCGTACCTATTCAGGGCTCTAATGAACTCCTCGACGCTCAAAGAACAGCACCCTCAACGGGGGGCTGGGAGGGGGTTTTGAGCTTCTCCTCAAGCTCTGAAAGCTTGGACTCGAGGCATCTAGCAGTGTCAAGCTGGGAGAGGGAGAGGGCGAAGCCTAGGGTGGCCACACTAACTATAACCCCCGGGCTTTGGGGGCACAATGCCTGGGAGGAGATTGTTTTAAGCTTATAGGATATGAGCGCTATCCCCGCCAGCACATAGTATAAGCCCACGCTCGCGAGGACCACGATGAAATCAGTGAAACCCAAATAGCCCCCCCTTAAAACCCTAAAAGACCAGAATATAATGGCTAAATAGTATATCTCGAGAGCGCCCCCCACGAAAGCGGCGAGGAGGGAGAGTGAAAGCGCAACACTCCCCCACTCCTCGGGCACGCGGAGAACAGTTATTACCAGGGAGGCCAGTAGGCCGCCGCTCAACATTAATGGGGGGGTGAAAACGGGGCCCCTGAGGATCTCCCTCAACCTAGCTATATCAGCTTTAACATCCTCAAAGCTAGCCTCGTAACCTGCACTTCCCAATAAACACGCACCATTAACTTAGAGGTTCACGGGGACTAATATCTAACAGTTAAGAGGACTTTAATACATGCTGCTAGGACCCAGGCTGACCCGCCGCCCTGCTGTGAGCATTGTACCTGGATAGGTAAACGTCTATGCCCACCACAATGTTATCCCTATCTACTACCAGAGTCCCGGGGCTGCCGTACCTGGCTATTAGCATATACCATGCTAGGCCGGCGAGGGTTATTCCCGCTAGTGTTAAAGTCTCCCTAAAGGTTAGGTCTAGAGATGATAGTATTAGGCCGGCCATGTTGACCGCGGTTATGGCTATGGGGGCTGCCACCTTCAAAAACAATGCTTTAACCGTCGGCTCGAGCTCTCCAAGCCTATAGAGCATTAGGGGGGCCCCTGCAGAGTCTAGAACCCTCCCCACTATCCACAGGATCCCTGTTACGGCTCCAAGGGCTATGAAGGCCCCGGTGAAGCCTGCGGCTAGAGTGAATAGGAATAATAGGGTTGATGTTAGGAGGCCTACGAGCAGCGTGGCCACGTAAGGCTGCCCTTTAGAGTTGACGCTCTGGAAAATCCTGGGAGCAGCGTCCTCCCTGGAGAGGTTGTAGAGTATGCGGGCGGCCGCCAGGGTTGTGCCTATGTTAGATATTAGGAGGCTTTTCGTAGCCACTAGTATTATGAGG
Source organism: Thermoprotei archaeon (assembly GCA_029335875.2). Classification (GTDB taxonomy): domain Archaea; phylum Thermoproteota; class Thermoprotei_A; order Sulfolobales; family Acidilobaceae; genus DSZV01. The sequence continues at coordinate 38,204 of JARJMZ020000015.1, forward strand.
ATTACTGGGAGGATCCCGTAGCCGGCGGTTATAGCTATGAGGGGCTGGGCTGACTCTGAAAGGCCTAGAAGGTTCCCCGGCCACAGGGCTACGAGAGCATAGGTTCCCAGAATTGTGGAGACCCCGCCTACGATGAAAGCGAGCCACATGCCCTTAGTCACGTTATCATGGGGCCTGCCAGTCTCCTCCCCGAGGTATGTTGCTGTCCCAGCTCCGTCCAAGGTTACGAGAACCATGAGGAAGGCTATAGCCAGCCCCCCGAGGCTGACATCCCCGGAGGGGGTGAAGAGCCTCAAGTTAAACCCCTTCTCTAGGGAGAGGGCGAAGAGCCCCAGGAGGGCTAAGACCTCGAGTGTAGCCACGAATATAACCACCGTGCTTAGAAGCCTCTTAACGTCCATAGCATAGGAGGCTATTGTCGGGTATAGGAGGCTTGCAGTTAAAACGGTTATTGAAAGCCACCAGTCCATTTTAAACCCGTAGAAGGCGAGGAGCTCCCTCACCATCAAGTATATGGCTAGAACGTTGACGGCGTTGAGGAAGACGAAAGAGAAGAACTCTACAACAGCCTCGGAGAAAGCTAGAAACTTACTCCTATAAGCTGCGTAGACAAACGTGTAATAGCCGCCGGCGCTCGCAAACCTGCTAGAGTATAAGCTTAAACTATATATCCAGAGGGCGCCCGCCAGAAAAGCTAATATGCTCGCGAAAACAATGTTACCACCGGAATAAGCTATAGCGGCGGTAGTTGTAGAGACAACACTACCTAAGGGCGCCGTAACAGCCATGGCCTGAGCGTAGTTCTCTCTTATGGATAGCGCAGCACCCCTAAGCCCCATAACCACTCCCTATAAGTTTTTCTTTTTAGCAACCGAGATTAATAAATGTTTTCTGTAAATTTTAAAGTTAAAAATATAATTAAATGTGTATCTGTTGAAGTCCTCAATCTAGAAACAATGCTATAACTATAGGGGATTAATTGAAACGTTAAAGAAATAGGATAAGAGCTAGAGGCGCTATTAAGCCTAGTACAATGGTAATGAAAGCCCCTAGGATCACTGAAAGCCTATACGTATCGTGCAGCCTTCCGGGGGCTTCCCCGGGCGATGCTGTTATGTTCCTGAGGGCTCTTATGTAATATGCTGAGCTCACTCCACTATTAGCCAGGGCTATGGCTAGGAGGATTAGAGAATACTTAGCTATAGGTATGAACATGTAGAGTTTACCCCAGAAACCTAGGAGTGGCGGTATTCCGAGGAGGCTTGCTAGGAGTATTGCTATGGATATTGAAGCAGCCCTGTCTCCCGCTAGGAGGCCCTTAAGCTCCCTCTCGAAATCCCTCCCGGCATCGGCGACTATAGAGAATAGGGGTGTTTTAGCTGTAGTGTAGGCTATAGACTGCAACGCTATCCCCGCCAACGCTAGCTTCAAGAGTTGACCGTCCAGGGCTGACAAGGCTACAGCCATGGCCGCCAGCATGTAGCCTACATGGGCTATGCTACTATAGGCTAGAAGCCTCTGGAGGTCAGTGGTTGTCAGGGCGGCCACGTTACCGTAAGTCATTGTAAGCGCGGATAGAACAGCGAGGATGAGAGCGGCCTCATAGGAGCCTGAAAACGATTCCACGAGGAGCCTCACAGTTAAACCTATGAATCCGAGCTTAGCTATGCCCGCAACCACAGCTACAGGCCTCCCATCAGCCCTCCCGTAAACGCTTGGAAGCCACCAGTGGAAGGGGAAAATGCCGAGTTTGAAGCCGAAGGCTGCTAGGGCGGCCGTCAACGCTAGGGAGACTAGGGGTTCTCTCGGTAAAACCGTGAAATAAGTGGATGAGAGGTCGCCCCCGCCCGCGTAAACGTGGGCTGAAAGCCATAGGGCTATGAGTAGGGTGGCTGCAGCCCCCACGTAGACGTATCTGAGGGCTGCGAACCTGCTGTCCCTATCCCCCGGCAAGGCTATGGTGACGTAGCTGGCGACAGAAACTAGAAGCCAGGAGGCTGCCACCATGAGAATGTTTCGGGCTCCCGCCAGGTAGAAGACGCCGAACAATATGAGGAGGGTTAAACTATAGAAGGCGGGGTGGCTGGGCCACCTGTAAGCGTCTAGGCTCACAGCAGCTAAAACTAGGATAGCTGAGAGGGAGGCCCCCACGAGTATGAGAGCTGTGAAAGAGTCGTGGGATACGAGGCCTGAGTAGAACTCTACAGGCTTACCGGCGAAGAGCAGCGTTAGAGAGGCTAGGGTGAAGCTTAAGACGCCGGCCCATGAAACCACTAGTATAGCCCTAGACATTTCACGCCCCATGGAAGCCAGTAGGGGTATTATTAGCGAGGCGGCGAGAGCCGCGTAGACGAGGATTTCAACCAGCAGCATTCCATGTCACCTCATCAAAGCCAGGACTAGGAACAGCATTACTAGGGCTGACAGTATGTAGAGGGCTAGATAATAGTCTGTCCTACCCCTGTGGAGAGCCCTGAGGGACCATGCGGAGAGGGACCCTGTTGAAGGTATGACCGAGTGGTATAGAGCGTCTATGCCGTTGTCTACCTCCTCGACGCGGCGTGTCACCCTATCTCCCCCGTTGACGAAGCCTAAGTATATGAGGGGGTTAATGTACCACCTGTCGTAGAGGAAGTCGTGGAGGGCAGCGTATAAGCCCCCCCTACTCAGCAAAGCTGGGAAGTTAACTTTAAAAGTGAAGTATAGAAGGAGTACGGCTGCTATGGAGGCGGCTATGACTAGGAGTGTTAGGGCTGTAGATCCGGATAGGGCTAGAGCCTCTAAGTGCACTAGTTCCCCGATTGAGAGGGTTAAAGCCCCCATCCTAGAGTATATGCCCGCCATTGAAGGCCATAGAAGACCTATAGCTAGAGATGCTAGGGCCAGTAGTAGGTATGGGGCTAGCATTGTTAGGGGGGCTTCCTCGACTTTATGCCTCCCATGCCCGGAATACGGGGGTATATGGAGGACTCTAACTATGACTCTCACAGTGTAGGCTGCCGTTAAACCCGCTGTCACTATAGCCGCTAGGCCTAGTAGGGTGTTCGCTGCTAGGGCAGTGTGTATGACAGCCTCTTTACTGAAGAAGCCCGAGAATGGGGGTATGCCTGAGAGGCTTAGGCCTGAGAGCCAGAGTGCTAGGGCTGTAAGCTTTATTTTAGAGTAGCCGCCCATCTGGTCTATAAACCTGCTGTGCGCCACGTGTATGAGCCACCCTGCTATGAGGAATAAGGCTGCCTTGAAGACAGCGTGGCTTACTAGGTGTGAGAACCCTGCTACGACCCCCTCCACTAGAGTCTCTATAGTCCCGCTATAGACGAGTATGCCGGCCGAGGCTGCGGCCAGGAACATGTAGCCTATCTGGCTCGCCGTAGAATAAGCTAGTATAAGCTTCAGCTCGTCAGAGACCAGAGCCATAGTTGCTAGCATGAAAGCTGTTAGGGCCCCGGATAAGGCTACTACTATGAAGAACTGCTCGAGCTGGGAAGCCACCAGGCTGAAGATCTCGGGGGAGGCTTTCAACGCCAGGGCTCCGGTGAAGAGTATGGGTGTGAACCTGAGGAACAGGTATATGCCGGCTTTAACCATTGTAGCCGCATGTATCAAGGCTGATATTGGGGTCGGGCCTGTCATAGCTGTGACGAGCCACTCGTGGAAGGGGAACTGGGCGCTCTTAGCTAGAGCCCCTAAAATGAATATTACAAGGAGCGGGGTTAGAACGCCTTTAGAAGCTAGCGTCTGCATCCACGCCGGGGCCCCGCCGGCTAGCTCCACAATGTTGAATGTGCCCGCCGTAACATATAATATGGCTATGCCTAGTATGAACCCGAGGTCTCCAACCCTGGTAAAGAGTATGGCTCTAACCCCGCTATGGCTGGGCTCGAAGAACATTGGAGTCCCTAGGGCGCTCCTCCCAGGCCTCCCCACCCACTTATCCTCCTCATCCGTGTACCAGTGGCCTATCAGGGCGTAGCTGCAGAGGCCTGTCCCCTCCCAGCCTATAAACATTAAAACCAGGTTGTCGGCCAGCACTAGGAGCATCATGCTCCCAACGAAGAATGTGAAGAAGAAGAAGTACCTTCCATAGCCCCAGTCCCCCTCCATGTACTTGACGCTGTACACCGCTATCATAAGGCTTATCCATGATACTGCCAGTGACATTAGGGCTGATAGGCCGTCAAAGTAAGTGCCCAAAGTAATGTTCAGCCATGGAACCCACAAGACGTCACCCCCAGAGTATAAGGGTCTACCCCGGGAGAACACTGTGTAGGCGGCGTAAGTTGATATTAGCGAGGAGGCTAGAATGCTCAAGACGCTAGTATACCCGTAAAACCTCTCGCTCCTAACCTTGAGGAGCCACCCTAAAGCTATGACAGCAGCCCCTATATATGGGGCGAGCCAGGCTAGAGTCCACGGCATTAGCGGGTCGTAAGCTCCGCTCACACCCCTCACCCTAACCCTCCAAGTGCTAGGAGCTCTAAGCTTGAATCTCTAAGCTGGGGTATCATGAGGCCTATTGCTAGGAAGAGGATTATGCCAGCCAGGGCTATGATTAGTATGGAAACCTTAAACTCATCCATAACCTCTAAGGGGGATTCCCTCCTAGGCTTCCCGAAGAATATCCTCCTCATAGCTATGAAAGAGTAGAAGGCTGTAACTATGAAGGATGCTATGACAGCCACAGCTACTAGGGAGATCTCATAGGGGGATCCTGGATAGTAGGCTTCGGAGACTCCTAGAAGTATTAGTAGCTCGCTCCACATGCCGAAAGCCGGGGGCATACCGACAAGGTGCATGAACCCTATTAAAGCCATAGCTGCAGTGGTGGGGTATAGCCTCGCCAGGCCCCCCATGGAGCCCATGCTCCTAAGCCCTCTGACCTCGGCTATGAAAACCCCGGAGATCATGAAGAGGACTGCTTTACCCACGGCGTGGCTTAAGTAGTGCAGCATGGCCCCGGCTACCCCGAACGTTGTTAAAGTTGAAACTCCTAGGAGTATGTAGCCCATCTGGCTTATGCTCGAGTAAGCTAGGAACCTCTTAAAATCATCCTGTCTTAGGGCCACCAACCCCCCGTATATTATGGTTATGAAGGCTACTAAGACTAGGTAGTGCTTCGCCAACTCCATGAAACCCGGGAATAGGGTGAGGCCAAACCTGGCCAGAGCATACCCGGCTATCCCTATGAGGTTGGGCGATAGTAGGGCTGAAACTGGGGTGGGGGCTTCGGCGTGAGCGTAGGGCAGCCACATGTGGACGCCGAACACAGCCATTTTAACGAGGAGCCCCAATATTATGAGCAGGGGGGCTATCATGGCTAAACCTTCAACTTTAACCCCGGCGTAAACCTTGCTATACTCTAAAGCCCACTGTTTAACTATTAGGATGTCGAAAGTCCCGGCGTTAACCCCGTAGAACAGTATTCCGGCGAGGAACAGGGCTCCCCCAATGTGTGTCCAGACGAAGTACATGAGAGCTATCCTGAGCCTTTCCCCATACCCGTAATAGGCTATTAACAGGAAAGAGGTTATAAGCGACAGCTCTAGGAACACGAAGAAAGCTATTAGGTTTGTCGAGTACAGCATCCCCAGCATTGAAGAGGAGAAAGCGTTATAGAGTATGTAGTAAGCGTATATCCCCGGGACTCTCAAACCCCCATGCTCAAGCTCCTCGATCCTGTGCTCCATGTACTTGAGACTATATATTGCTACGAGGGAGGTTACTAGGGAGACGCCCGCCACTAGGGGTGCTGAAAGCCCATCTACAACTAAGGCTATAACGCCCACATTGTACTGGGAGAGGTCTAGTTTCAGGGGGTCTATGAGAGTGCTGTAGCCTCCAAGCCATTTATAGGCTAGGAGGGCTAGTGGTATAGCTAGTATAGCTGAGGAAACATAAGCTAAAACCCTGGGGCCCAGGCTTCCCAGCACTGTAGCCTGGAATAGTATAGCTATTAGAGTTGGGGCTACAACAGTAAACCAGAGGACCGGAACCTCCATGACGCCCAAATCACACACCCTCCTCTCCTAGGATATCCGATTCTAAGCTCTTCCCAGACCTGTAAGCTGATATGACTAAAGCCATTATTACAACAACCTCTCCCGAAACTATTAAAACCAGGATGACGAGGAGGATCGTGGCTACCCCAGGGCTTGAGGCTAGCATTACCGCTATCAAGAGTATTATAGCGTTAAATACAACCTCCAGGGATAGAAGCTGCCTCACAAAGTTCCTCGAGGAGGTTAACCCGTAAACGCCGACGCTAGCGACAGCTACAGCAGCTATTATGATAAGTAGTAGTGTGAGGTTCAACGTTCAACCCCTCCTAGCAACAGCTATAGCCTCGATTATAGTGGCAGCCAGCGCCACAAGGATTATGGCGATAACCGGGAGATAGTCTACGACAACCCTATCGATTAAGCCGGCCACATCAACATAAAGTGGAAGCCCCACTTCAGGCACCCTAAGATAGGATAGGAACACGATAAGCAACACCGCCAGCGACAGGGAGGCCGCCGCGGCGCCCTTCAAGTGATCCCTCGACTCTAAACCCCCACCTCCAAGCATCGACACAGTTATTATTATAAACATTACAGCAGCCCCAACGTAAACTATGATTATGAAGGCTGCTACAAGATAGTAGCCTAGGAGAGCCACTAGGGAAGCGGTCAAAGCCCCCAGGACTGCTAGGAGGATGCTGGCGTAGACGAGGTCTTTAACAGTCACTACTAGGAGAGCCACTAAAACAAGGGAAGCAGACAGTAGAGCGGCCAGTATGGTTCCAGCCGTCTCCCACACCATATTTAACTCTTCCTCCTCTTAACCAACCCTTTAATCTCATCAACCTCGTAAACTACTGGCAGCCCCTCGCTAGTGGCGGGCCTTTGAGGCTCAACCTGGAACATTTCAAGGCTTAGGAACATGTCTGCCAGGTTCTCGTAGACTATATCGTGGAAGGGCACGTGGTAGAGAGCCTCTGTCGGGCATACGTCAACGCAGAAGCCGCAGAATATGCACCTCTGATAGTTTATAACTGGGTACTGCTTCTGCCTAGGCTTATCCGGGTGCTTCGGGTCTATCTCCGTGACTCTAACCATTTTCATGGCCGCTGAGGGGCATATTCTGGCGCATGCTGCGCAGCTTATACACTTGTCTTTGATGAATATTATGAAGCCCCTATAGCCTGGCCTGTGTTCAATGTATTCTTTGGGGTATAGTAGGGTTGACCTTTGAGGGTCTACCAGGTATTTAACCCCTAAGGCTAGGGTGTGTATGTTAGACTTTACCCCCTCGAAGAGACCCCCCCTCCGGTCGAGTTTTTTTAGCGATATTTTAGGCGGCATTGGAGACACCTTAAATGTTAAGCTTCCACCTAATCTTTTTTAAATCCATAACTTATATTTGTTAATGAAATACCCCTATATATGCCAACAGTAGAGACCATCCGAACCCTACTATAGCTAGTGGTATTGCAAGCCTCCACGCAGCCCCTAAAGCCTGGTCCAGCCTATACCTTCCATAAACAGCTCTGAGGAAGCTTATGAAGAGCACTATTATGAGGGCTTTCAAAACAACTATGATACTCGGTATTACATAACCTGTTATGGGGCCGGGCCCCGGAACGTATGGAGCCCAGCCTCCCAGGAATACTAGAGCTATGATGAGCGCGTAGACAAACCTCCTAACATAGGCCCCGCCCATGTTGAAGGCATAGAGCGCGCCACTATACTCTGTGTAAGGCCCGGCTACAACCTCATGCTCAGACTCCGGGATCTCGAAGGGGAAGGCTGAGGTTGACATTAGGACTGCCAGGACTGCTGCTAGGAAAGCTATAGGGTTTAATATTATGAGCCACTTGAAAGGCTGCTGAGCATCAACTATGTGTACAAGGTTGAAGGTTAGGGTGGCGGCTGAAGCTGAGAGTATGGAAACTACGGCAACAAGCTCGTAAGCTGTTATAACGTAAGACTCCCTCATACTGCCTATAACTGCGAACTTGTTGTTGCTAGACCAGCCGGCAGCTATTATTAGGAGTGGTGGGAGTGTTGATAGGGCTAGAGCTATTAGGAGGCTGTAATCCATTGAAGCCACTGGCCAGAACTCGGGCCTCGAGCTTAGGGGTATGAATATTACTGGGAGAATGGATACTATGAAAGCAGCTATTGGGGCAACATAGAATGTGAGCCTATCCACAGTCCCAGGTATTATGAGCTGCTGGAGCACGTATCTAACCATGTCAGCTATTATGTTGAGGAAGCCTCCTAGAGCGGGGCTAGCCCAGTAGGGCCCTATACGCCTCTGCACCCTAGCCGCCGCCTTCCTCTCGAACCATATTGCTACCATGGCTACAGCAAGCGACCCCAGGAAGCCTAGTATTAACACCTGCCAGAGTGGGGGGTAGGCTATAAGGTATAGTATGGGGTCTAAGATCATGCCCCATCACCTGTCTGATTCTGGGGGGAAATAGTCTATGCTACCGTAGATAGCTGGGAGGTCCATGAGCGTGTGGCCTGGAACCACATGCTTGAACACTATAGCATTACGGGCTGAGGGGGTTACAACTCTAACCCTATAAGGTGTTATCCCCCCGTCGCTCTCAACATAATAGAATATTTCACCCCTACCCATCTCACCCCTAGCTACAGCCTTGCCAGCGGGTATTTTCATAGTAGCGTGGGCTGGGACAAACTTCACCCTACCCTCCCTCTCGTAGACTTCCTTGTGGAGTTTGGGTAGTTTATCGAAGTCCTCCTTAGCTATTACAGGCTCGCCTTTATGGGTTTCAAGCCAGTTTACAGCCTGCTCTATTATGTTGAGGCTCTGCTTTATCTCCTCAACCCTAACCCAGGTCCTCGCCAGCGCGTCTCCCTCCTCGAAAACAGGGATCTCAAAGTCCAGCTCCCCGTAAACCTCGTAGGGCTCCGCTATCCTCACATCGTATTTGACCCCGCTAGCTCTTAGATTAGGTCCTACTATTCCCAGCTCTACGGCCCTACTCTTAGATATTACGCCCACCCCTGAGAGCCTCTTAACTATTACAGGGTTGTCTACGAATATTTTACGGTACTCCTCCAGCCTCCTCCTCATGTACCTAACAGCCCTCCTAGCCATACCTGGGAGCTCCTGAGGCATATCCCTCCTAACACCCCCAGGTATGGGGTATGTGTGCGTTAGCCTGGCCCCTGTTAAAGCCTCGGCCAGCTCCAAGAAAACTTCCCTGTCGCCGAAAGCCCACATGTACATTGTAGAGTGGCCTATGAAGACGCCGAAAATCCCCATTCCGTAAAGGTGGGATGCCACCCTGTTAATCTCGCAGAGTAAAACCCTGAGATAGCTGGCTCTCGTCGAGGGTTTTTTATCCATGAGTTTCTCCAGGGCGTTGACGTAGGGGAGTGTAACGTTGCAGGCGTCTATTATAGTCATCCTCTCTAGGAGTGGTATAGGCTTAAGCCATTCTCTAACCTCGCTAAGCTTCTCCATAGTCCTGTGGACATAGCCTATGTCAGGGTCTGCCTCAACTATGATGTCCCCGTCGAGCCTCACAATAATCCTCATGTGCCCGGAGCCGGGATGCTGGGGGCCAATGAATATCTCGTAAACCTCCTTCTCTATCTTCTTAACAATAAACCCCGGGATCTGACCCCCGGCTTCAAGACCCCCACTAGTCATACTTGAAGGGGACCCCCTCATAAATGCTCTCCTCCTTCACAACAAAATCCTTCCTTAAAACCCTCTTCTCGGCAAGCTCCCGGATTAAAAGGAGGGGTCTCAGGTCGGGGTGGCCTTTGAACGTTACCCCGAAAAACTCGTAGACCTCCCTCTCCTGAAACTCCACGCTGCCATCCCAGACGCTGACAAGGCTCGGCATCTCTGGATTATCTCTAGGTAGGTCTACTGACAAGCCCACTATGAACCCCATTAAATCCTCCCTAGAGTAGCTGGACGCGTGGTATGTTACTCTGATCTTAGACTCTTTAGGGTAGTCTACTGCCGTGACGCTCTTAACATGGTCTAACCCCATGCTCTTCAGTTTCCCAGCAGCCTCAATAATGTTGGTAGCCTCAACTAGAACCTCCAGGTACCCCTTCCTCCAGGCTATTTCCCTCGCGAGACCCCCTAGAACGTTTTTAACCTCTTCAACTATCCTCTCAGAGTTCAAGGCCTCCACCACTTGCACACGTCATCCTTAGGAGTAACGTAATCCCTGTCGGGCCTCCACCCTTCCATGAGCCACCTGCTCGCAAGCTTCTTCTCCCTGATAGACTTTCTAAGCTGTAGTATAGCCCTCGCTAAACCCTCGGGGGGCGGGGGGCAGCCGGGTATGAAAACATCCACGGGAACAACCTCCCAGGGTTTAACAATGTTATAACTGTTATAGAACAGCCCCCCGTCGAGGGCGCAGGCCCCCATGGCTATGACGAATTTGGGGAGGGGCATCTGCTCATAGGTTATTCTGAGGGCGCAGGCCATTTTGCGGGTTACTGTGCCCTCAATTATTATGAAATTAGTCTGCCTAGGGCTGATCCACGGGAGGGCCCCGTATTGTTCCGCGTCGAACCTGGGGCTCCAGGTTGCCGCGAACTCCGCGCCGCAACAGCTTGTCAATAGGTGGACTGGCCAGAGGCTGAAGGTGGTAGCCCAGTCTACTACTTCCCCGAGTTTCAGTTTACCGAGGAGGAGCTCTCTAGCTCTCTTAGCGGCCACATTGATGTTGCCGACGTAAACCCTGTCTACAGGCTCTCCAGTCACTTCAAATCACCCCTAGTCTAGAACCCAGGAGTCTATTTTCCTAGACTCCCTGAAACCGTATATTAGGAGTGGGGAGAGCACCAGTATTAAGATCAAGTATATAGCTAGGATGCTTGAGAGAGCTTCACGGGAAGCCAAGAGAGTCACAGCAACAAGGATCACCGCAGGCTCCAAAGCCAGGAACATTACCAGGTAGCCGAAATACTGCATGGATAAAACCCTCCTAGCCTCCCCCTTCATCGGGTTCCCAGCCTCGTATCTGAGGAATTTAAACCTCTCTAAAACCTCAATGTCGGGCCTACCCTGGGTTATGATCCTTAGAAAGATTATGAGCCCAACTGTTAGGATCGTTATTAGTAAAGGCAGTACTACTATTGAGAGGAGGGTTCTCACGGTACCCTCATATAGGGTTTCCAAAATCAAACTTCAACCCCTAAAGTTTAAAGTGAGAATTTAACCTTATAAATTATTATGTAACGTTTAATTAAAATATAGTTGCAGTGAAAGAAGTTGAAGCTCACGGGCCTAGGAGGTCGTTCAACGATGGGGGAGACTGTGGTAGCCCCTTCCTCTTCCTTATAGCTTTTATAAGCTCTTCTAGGAGAGTGTCGGGGACGGGGGCCCACCTGCTAAACTCCATACCCCAGAAGGCTTTACCCGCTGTCGCCCCTCTAAGCTCGCTGGCTAGGTCGAAACTCTCAGCTATCGGGATTTCAGATATGACCCTAGCCGCCATCCCGTGGCTTAGAACCTCCAGTATTCTACCCCTCTTCTTAGTAAGCAGGCCCGCCACGCTGCTAATATAGTCCATTGGGACCCTCACGTCAAGCTTCTGTATAGGCTCTAGGAGTGTGGGCTTAGCTGTGAGTATTCCAGCCCATATAGCGTTCCTAGTCGCCGGGTAGAGCTGTCCAGGCCCCCTATGGGCTGGGTCTTCGTGGATTACTGCATCGTGTAGTACTACTTTAACGCCTCTGACAGGCTCCGCCGCTAGAGGGCCTTCTCTTAAGGCTAGCCTGAAGCCAGCTATTATAGTGTCTCTAACCTCCCTCAGATACTGTATGCCCGCAGTCCTGTCAACGAATATGTTGAGGTTCTCGTCTATAGCCCATATCCTCCTGGCTTCATCATAGTCCCAGCCCGCCCTATCCCTTAGTATAGCAGCCCTCTCCCTCAAGTCCTGGTCTTCTGTGACCACCCCCCTAGCTAGGAGCTCTATAGTCTCCTCGTTTAGGGGCTCCACGCTTATGTATAGCCTGTTGTGTTTGTTGGGGCTCTTGCTCTCGAAGACGCTGCTCGAGGCCCTCACAGCCTCCCTATAAACTACTATGGGCTGCGTAGTCTTAACTTCAACGTCAAACTTCTCCTTGAGGAGTGTGAGCGCTATCTCAAGGTGTAATGGCCCCATGCCTGAGAGGAGGTACTCCCCAGTCTCCTCGTTTATCTTAAGAACGAGGTTGGGGTCTTCTATTACGAGCTTCCTCAGGGAATCTATCATTTTAGGTAGATCCTGGACTCTCAAAGGCTCAACAGCAATAGTAACCACGGGCTCGCTAACATATCTGAGCTGCTCGAAGGGGGCAGCCTGGGAGGCGGCGTCAACACTGACAATAGTCTCCCCAACCCTCACATCCTCAACACCCATCATGGCTCCTATGTTGCCGGCTGTAACCATCTTAGTCACCTCCCTGAAGGGGCCCATGTAGAGGCTGACCTGGAGCACCCTAGAACGCTTCCCCGCGCCCAGAACGTAAGCCTCAACACCAGGCTCTAGGGTCCCGGAGAACACTCTACCAGTAGCTACCAGACCCCCCTTCTCCACCCTAACATCGTTAATGAAGAATGCTAGGGGGCCGTTTGGGTCGGCGTTAACCATAGCCTTGCCCAGGTCGCTGTTAATATCTCCCCTCCACACTCTCGGTATCCTATACTTCTGCGCCTCCCTAGGGTTTGGTATGAACTTAACCACCATGTCTAGGAGGGTCTCGTGGAGGGGCATTTTCCTGGATAGGCTGGCTATCATCTCCCTGTCCATTGTTTCATAAGCTTTTATAACCTCCTGGAGGCTTATACCCTTCTTCTTAACCAGGGGTATTGAGACGCCCCACTTATCCTTAGCGCTCCCGAAGACAACGTTGCCCTCAGCAGGGTTTATCTTCCACTTTCTGGCGAACTCGGGCTCCCCATAGTTGTCTATTAGGCTGTTAACCTCCTTTATGATCTCCACAAACCTCTCCTGCATCTTCTCGGGGGTCATTTTAAGCTCTTTCACGAGCCTGTCAACCTTGTTTATGAATAGTATGGGTCTCACACGCTCCTCGAGAGCCTGCCTTATAACAGTCTCTGTCTGGGTCATAACGCCCTCCACAGCATCTACAACGACTATGGCCCCATCTAGAACCCTTAAACTCCTGGTAACCCTGCCGCTGAAGTCCACGTGCCCGGGAGTGTCTATGAGGTTGATTATGTAGGGCTTCCCCCCATACTCGTGGTATAGGCTTATGTTAGCTGCCTTAACAGTTATACCCCTCTGCTTCTCCACAGTTAAATAGTCTAGGACTAGAGCCTCCCCAGCGATCCTCTCAGATATAATGCCCGCAGCCGCCAGCAGGCTGTCGCTAGTAGTAGTCTTACCGTGATCAACGTGAGCTATAATCCCTATATTCCTAACCTGGTCAATGTTCCCCATAATCTTCTCAATCTCAGCCACAACCTTAACCCTAGCCCCCAAACCCAGCACCCAGGAGACTATACAAGCTTAAACCTTAAATCCTAAACACACCCCCACAAGAAAAAACATTCAACACTGAGGCCTACCACAACCAACTATAACCCTAGAAATCTTAAGCACAGGACCCACAAGCCTCCCACCCTGCTTAAAAGACACAAACACAACACCCCCCAAACCTTCCATTTCAGCAACAACAGACTCACCCTCAAGATCCTCCCTGTAAACCCTAGCATTGAAAACCCTCAAGAAAACCTCCCCAACCTCCCCAGCCACAGGATCGCCGCCAACCTTAACAAGCAAGTATTTAGGCCGAACAACCCCAACAGCCCCAGCCTCCCTAGCAAGCTTAACCCCAACAACAATGAAAACAGCCACCTCCCTCAAAGCAGGAGGACCCGACAGAGGCTCATAAACCCTTATAACACCCGGGTTACCCCTCCTCTCACCCACAACAACAACCCTATCAGCCCCCACACTCAAAGCCTCCCTAGCCAAATCCGAAAGAGACCTACGACCCCTAGTAACCCTAAAAGCCCCAGGTATAACGGAAACCAAATCCTTAACAAGACTCCTACTCCTACGACCCGGCCTCCTACTAGTAGTAACCAACACAGCCAAACCCCAACCCCAAAGAATAATAAAACAACCAAAACCTTAGAAAACACAGAAGACAACAACAGAAAAACCAGACACAATAGAAACCACACTCATAAACCAAGCCTTAAAAACTTAAAACGTTGAGTGGGAACCACAGGAAGGTGTACGAACATTGATGAGCGGGGGTCTGATGACACCATACGAACATTAATAATGCAAACCATAGAGACATACGAACATCCAAGGCCATGCGATGTAGGGGTCTTAAATTGTTCGAATGAAAAACCCCGAACAAAACATGAAGAGAAAAATATTTAAACCCCAACAGCAAAACTAAAACCGGAGCCCCTAAGACTCCCTAAAGGAATCTAAACATTAGGGGGCGATGAAAAACCAGAAACTCCCTAAAGGGAATAGAAAGGTTAACATGCTCATAACCCTGCTCCCCATAAGTGTTCACTGAAACTCCCTAAAGGGAATAGAAAGCTAGGGCCCGGCGTGGTACTTTCTAAAGGGGATAGAAAGTGGAGGGAGTTGAGAGGGTGGGGGGGCATAGGTGTTTTTCGATTTTTAAGCTTCTCTCTATGGTTTCTTTGAGTGTTTTGGGGGGTTGGGTTTTCCATTTTTCTATGAATTCTCTTATTTCTCTGCATGCTTCTTCTATGTGTCTTATTTTGCTTTTTTCGTTTATGGGTTTTTCTGCTTGTATTTTAATGTTTCCTTCCATGAAGCCTTCTGGGTAGTACCAGACTTTGAACCATGTGAAGCCTTGTGTTAGGAGTTTGAATCCTATTCTTGTGGTTTGTGGGGGTGCTCCCATGTCTAGGGGTTTTAGGGTTTCCGGGTCCCAGTAGTATTCTATGTATAGGGGTTCTCCGGCTTTGAGGCTTCTCGATGTTATCCTGTAGATCTCGTCTTCTAATTGGAGGAATATGCTAGGCTCAACGTTGAAAATCTCAACCCACCCCCTATACGAGGGCCTCCCGCAGAACACTTTCAAATGTGCCGCCACACCACCTCCATAAACTATTTTCAAATTAAACTCCCCAGTAAACCTCCCACGGCTTATTGAAGCAGATAAACCCCCAAAGCCGGAAGCCAGCTCCAACAGCATAGCCCTCAAACCTTCATGAACACAAAATCCCAAAGCAGCCATAGACCACGCCGAGGATACCGGCGCCCCTAAGATTTAAATTTTAACGTTACGACTTTGAGTTCCCGTAAGGAACCCCCTAAAGGGAATAGAAAGAAAGGCTTGGCGTCATATCGATGCTCCCTAGAGGGAGAGGAGGGGAAAGAAAATTTTAGGGTTTAAGGTATGTGGGTTGTGGGAAGCCAGCGAGCCTAGCCCTACGGCGGGTTTGGCTTCAACGGGTTTAAGGTATGTGGGTTGTGGGGGGCTCATCTTAAGATTAATGATGCTATGAAGAGGGCGAAAAAGGTCAGCCAGAAAGCTACGCCTACTAGTAAACCTGCTACTATTATTGGGGATGGCCTAATCTCTTTGGGTAAGTATTTCATGTTGAGGTATATGTTGCCCAGTACTGTGAGCGGCCATACTAGGTTGCTCATATTAGCCACTAGGGCTACGGCTATTAGTGGGTTTACTTTGAATATGTGGAAAAGTATGAAGGCTGCCATGATCCAGAGGACTAGGATTATTAGTATGACGTAGTAAACCCTCCTTACATCGCCTTTGGCTGCCTGCCTTACTCTGCTCATGTACCATAAAATGTCTGTGGCTGTCCTAGCGACAGCCTCTGTTAGGGCAAACTGAGTGCTGTATAGGATCCAGAATCCCATTACTAGTACCATAGCCCATCCTATGATGCCGTAAAGCTTCCTAAGCTCCTCCCCCTGATATACGGCGACCGCCCAACCACCTATATCTGAGCCTACGGGTATTAGTGCTAGTGCTAGTGCTGCGGGGAGGAACATTCCGAGGAACGCGCCTACACCGAAAACCCCTAATATGTCTATTAAGGCTACCTTTCTCCAAGCTCCCCACTTCCTCAGGTTATCTTCGTTAACTTTAAAGGCCACGCCTGTAGGGGATAGCGTTATCTTAGCCCCGCCGATTAGCGTGGGTATAGAGCCTACAAGGGCCCCCATGCCGAAACCCTTGTCTCTGTAATAGCTTGATATGAAAGTATTCCCGAAAGCTCCTAGGCCAGCGTAGCCGGCCACAGCACCCAATAATAGTGCTGCCGATATTATGTCGATTGGCGGTAGTTTCCCGAAGTCGAGGAACCCCCTGGCTGTACTGATCAAAATGCTGGGCGGGGTTGTGAGAGCTACGAGGGCTAGTAGCGCGGTGAATGTGAAAATGACCATAACCCACTGAACCAGCTCCAGGAGCCTCACTACTTTGCCTCCCACAGAAAGCACAGCTATTACTAGCAACGCCAGCACGAGGCCTACGGGCAGTAGGAGGCTTACATCAGCAGGCCCGGACAGCCTCCCTAGATATGCTGCGACTAAAGCCGTAGCGGCTCCAAAAGCCCAGACAGGCCAGCCTAGACTTAAGACGAGTAGTAATAGGAGTAGAGACCCCCAGAAACGGGGTCCGGGCCACAGCCTCATAAGCCCTGTAGTTAAAGGCTCTCCAGTATACATAGTGTACCTTGTAGCCTCCAGGAGAGCCAGGATCTGCACTATTATAGCTACAGTGGCTATCCATAGTATGGAAGGCCCGAATTTAACAGCAGCCGCAGGACCTAAAACCCACTCTCCACTCCCAATACCCATACCGAGGAGTATGGCTCCAGGCCCTATTACCCTTAGAACGCCCGAGAGGTTCAAGGGAGGCTCAGGGAGATCGGCTACCCTAAGGGGTGGACCACTGCCTATGCTAACAGCTCCACCAGGGTTATCATCGGGCATTTTAGAGCGCGATATTGGTGTTCCAACACCCTCACCTTTCGGGCTATAACTAAAACCTATTATGAAACCTTATATTCTTAACTACATATTTTCACATATAAATAGTGGGGAAACACTACTCACAGACAGCTAGGAGATCTTTAGACTCCAAGTGCCGGACACACTCTAGCAAACGCTAAATAGCCTCAACATTGGCGCATACGAGTTTTCGAGCTCTAAACTCCTCTCTATAGCCCCCTTGAGAGCTTGCGGAGGCTGTTCCCTCCATTTTTCTAGGAAGTTTCTAACCTCTCTGCATGCCTCCTCTAAATGCCTAGACATGCTCTTCTCGTCCACAGGCTTCTCCGCCTGTATCTTAACGTTTCCCTCTATGAAACCTTCAGGGTAATACCAGGTTTTAAACCATGTGAAGCCCTCCCTTAAAAGTTTAAACCCTATCCTGGTAACCTGTGGGGGCGCCCCCATGTCTAGGAGCTTCAAAGTTTCCAGGTCCCAATGATATTCTACGTATAAGGGTTCCCCGGCTTTGAGGCCTCTCGAGACTACCCTATAAACAACGTCTTCAACCTGGAGGAATATGCTAGGCTCAACGTTGAAAATCTCAACCCACCCCCTATACGGGGGCCTCCCACAGAAAACTTTCATGTGAGCAGCAACGCCATCACTGTAAACCTTAACATTAAACTCCCCAGTAAACCTCCCAGGGCTGACAGTAGCAGCTAAACCCTCAAAACCCGCAGCCAGCTCCGATAACACAGCTCTTAGACCCTCGTGAATGCAGAAGTTGAGGATATCCACAGAATACACCGAAGATTCTAGTGTCCCCTAAACTTAAATTTAGAACATTAATTGAAACATGAGACGTTCAAATTGTTTGAAGGAGTAGAAACCTTAAAACCAATGAACAGTAAAATGTTTAAGCTATGTGATACAGATACAGAGGAAGATTGAGGTTTAAGCTCCCACATGGGATTTAATTATAAAGGCTATGACCGACTCCCGGAAGGTAAAATGGGGAAAAGAGTCCAAAGTATCAAGTACTCCTATTAGAAAGTAAGGGAGCAGAAAGTTTTTATCCCCTTCAATGCTCCCGTGAGGGAATTAGGTGGTGTTGGGGTTTGTGGGGGGGCTTTTTCATTGTTGGGGCCGCAGTCTTATGGTCTACTATTGGTGTTGCTAGTGTTTATGGTGGTGATGTTGTTATCCTAGCTTTTGTTAGGTCTATTATTGCTGGTTTTGTAGGGCTCCTCTTTGTTAGGTTTTTTAGTAGGGCTTCTATAGTTGCAGGGTTTTTCTTGGGCCTCCTATTCTCCTCCTACCCTTTAGCTGCCGTTCTCGCTGGTGTTGGTGTTGCCGCTTACCTTCTCTATACTGCTCCTCTTTGGGCTTCTATGGCTTCCCTAGTTTATGGTGAGAGGCTTGGGGTTTATTCTGGTGTTTCGGTGGTTCTCGTGCTTTTGGCTGTGGTTTTTATGGGGGTTGATGTTGGGTTTGGGGGTTTGAGTTTTTGGGGGTTTGTTTCGGGGCTTTTGGCTGGTGTTTCTTATGGGCTTTACATTGCTGTGGCCAGGTATTATTCCAGGGTTGGTAGGAGCCTGGAGGTTTCTCTTGGGGCCATGCCTTACACTCTTATGGTGACCGCACCCTTAACAGTCGTATATGCTTTAACGAGCAAAAACGTTGGAGATCTTTATAGCCCGGTTGCTGCGGGCGTTTACCTAGCTGTATTCGCGACTCTCATACCCTATAGGCTCTTCACTAAGGGGGTTGAGAGGGTTGGGGCTGCAACAGCTTCTGTAATAGCTACTTTAGAGCCTGTATTAGCAGCTATATGGGGCTTCCTATTGTTTAAGGAGATACCCACGTTTTTGAAGTTGGCCACCTACATACTCATAACCATGGCTCTTATAATAGCGGCTTTAGGGGACTTGAGGGTTAAAAGAAGAGGGGGAAATGTTTAAGAGAAGAGCCCCCCACAAAAATGTTTGGCGTGGAGGTGGAGGGTGTGGGTTCTGGAGAGCAGGAGGCTATGGTTTCTTTTGAGGAGTTTTCTAGGCTGGATATTAGGGTTGGGAGGGTTGTTAGGGCTGAGCCTGTGCCTGGTAGTAAGAAGCTTATTAGGGCTATAGTTGATGTTGGGGGGGTGGAGAGGCAGGTATTGGTGGGTGTTGCTAGATGGTATAGGCCTGAGGATCTTGTGGGTAAGCTTGTTGTTGTTTTGGTTAATCTTAAGCCTAAGGTTATGGCTGGTTTGGTGAGCCAGGGCATGATATTGGCTACGTGCGGTGAGAACGAGAAGCCTGTGTTTTTGACGGTTGAGGAGCCTGTGAGGGTGGGGTCTAGGGTGTGCTAGTTTCTAGTGTTGGTTCTCTGTTTGACGCTATTATTGCTATTGTTTCTTCCTCGCTCGCTCTTAAGACTGCCCTTCCCCCGGGCCATTCTATTTGGATTTTGGCTGTTGAGGAGCCCCATAGTCTTGAGAGTCTTCTCGAGGCTCTGGCTACTAGCTTCACCCTATCTAGGACTTCGGCGCTTAGGGGGGTTTCTGGCGATATTGTGGGTCCTAGGCTTGTCACTCTGACTACGATTATTTTATTCAATCATGACGCCCCCTATAGTGTTAGCTTGTCATGTGTTTAAGGTTGGAGGCCTAGTATTATGGGGGCTGGTTTGGGGCTTCAAGGAGTTCTAGTATGGGGGAGCCCCCGTTTAGGGGGACGTAGGCTACTTTAACCCTGTCAACGTTTATTGAGGCTAGGCCGTCAATCCTGGCCATGTGAGCCCTCCACCCGATCCTGGAGGCGCGCCTAGCATCATAAGCCTCTATGAGCCTCCTTATAGCCCCAACATCCTCAGGCTCCCTATCCTCGAGAGGCTTCAAAAGACATGGGGGTATTGAAACACTCACATGCCGGGGGAAGGCTACTATGAAAGCGTCAACACCCAAACTATAAGCGGCAGCCTTAAAAGCAAGCCTCGAAGCAAGATACTCCTCAAGCCTGTCAAGCCTGTCGCGGGGCACAAACCCAGTCTCAACCTCGACAACAACAACCCCCCGAGGACCCTCACCATAAACATCAGCAATAAAACCACCACTAACCCTCTCCTCAACACCAACATCAAACCCCCTAAGGTGAAGATCGAGGGCAACAATAAACTGGAGCAAAGCATGAAAACCAGTAACACCACCCCTAGAAACCTCAAAATCGAGAACATCAACAACCCTAGACAAGCCATCAAAACCATCCAGGCCAAGCCTGCGAGCCAAAAGCTCGGCCCGAGACCTTAACAACATAAAGCCCACACTACAAGGTAAAAAACCAAGCTAAAATAAAAATAACCCCAAAACAAAACCCAATAAAACATGAAAAACCCAATAAAAGGAAATACCAAAAACAAAACCCAGCCCCCACTCTTCTAGGTTTTCGTGGCTATTTTCTCTCTAATTTTATCTATTTTCTCCAGGAATTCTCTTGATCTCAGCTTGTTTATTATTGTTGTTCTCCTTTCCCTTCTCGCTTGCGCCTCTGCTAGTATGTTTTTCTGCCATTCTTCTGTTGGTTTAAACTCTCTTACTAGCATGCTTTTACCCTCTCTGCCCACGTGTACGAATGTGAAGTAGCTTGTTGTCGTGTGTCTCGCCTCCCATGTTAGGGGGTTTCGTGCTAGTACTTTAACTGTAACCTCCACGCTTCTCGAGCCCACGTATGTTAGTGCGGCGTGCGTTTCTATCACGTCGCCCACGTATACTGGGCTGTAGAAGTCTGTGGCGTCCACGGCCCCCGTTACTGTTATCCCCCCAGAGTATTTAGATGCTACTATCCCAGCTATCTCGTCTAGGAGTTTCATGAGCTTGCCTGCGTGGAGCACGTTATGGCTTACGGAGTCTTCCGGGTTGACTATCTTGTAGCTTTTCACGCTATACCCTTCGATTAAGGCTCTCGGGGGCTCTATTTGGCTTATTTTAAGCTTCCTCCCCCTAATCCTAGATTCCCTCTCCACCCTTCTCTTAATGGCTGCTTCTACAAGCTCTTTTTCGAAGTCCTCTCGAGGCTTTATGCACGCTTTCACAGGCCTCGGCTTCAGCTTCTCATCTACAGCGACCATTGTTAGCGAGGAGTATGTTGTGACAGCCCTCTCCCCCCTGGAGGGGTCTTCAGTCTCTACTAGAATAGAGACTTCAACGCTACTCCTCCCTATAAACTCTACCCAGCTCGTCATAACCACTAGGCTGCCAACCCTCACGGGGGCTATGAAGACCATGTCCTCCATGCACGCCGCTACCGTGTAACCCCTAGATATCCTCATGGATTGGAGGGTTGCAGCGTCAATAATCCACTCTAACATGTAGCCCCCATGCATAATCCCCAGGGGGTTCGCATGGCCAGGGTTTACCTGCCTAACCACTTGGACAACAGTGTCTGAGGGGGAGAATGTTCTAGGGCACTCCTCACCCATTCTCGAACCTCACAACCCCCTCTAGAAGGATAACTTTACCCCCAGCCTCCTCAACCTTCCTTATGGCAGACTCGCTGGCCTCCGCCACTATGACTTTTACTGGGACGTTTATCCTCCCCTCCCCCAGGAGTTTGTGTATGCCCTCCGCCGAAAGGTCTACTACGACCATGTTATCCTCTACGGCTGCTTTACCCTCGCTCCTAAGCTTTCCAACTATTTCAGCCAGGTCGCCCACGTTAATAGCCTTCTGCTCATACCCGGCAGTGGACCTTCTAGGGGTGAACCCCCTTTTACCATACCAGTCTGGGGCGTATTTTATGGTCCAAGTCCACTTGTGCTTCCCGAGGCCTGCGGCCCCCGTGCCTCCCCTGGAGCCTGATTTCCTGTGCTGGCCTATACTACCCCACCCCATAGTCCTCGTCCTACCCCTTAACTTCCTGGTTTTACTTCTCCTCCTCACAACCATCTCAACCACCCTAGATCATGGATTTGAGGAGCCTGTTAATATCTCCCCCTCTATACCCTAACTCTCCCCCCTGGCTGTATGCTTTCCTAGTCGACCCTCTAAAGCCATCCTTAGGCGGGTGGAGCCTGAAGAAAGGTTTAACCCCCAGGCTCTCGAGCTTGTGATAGTGTATCTCCCCCGAGAGTAGCTTGCCCGCGAACTCCTCTATGCCGTTTAAGCCCAGCCTCTCCCTCACCCAGCTGTCTGTCAGGGGCTTCTCCCCAACGAGCCTGCCCCTCTTCTTTAGAAGCTCTACTAGCGTATCCCTGTCTACCTCACCCCAGGTGGCCCAGCTGGCTATTGAGCTTAGCATTCCCCTTATGCCGGGCAGGGAGCTATGGTATACTGTTGCCGCAAACCTCCTCCTAAGCCTGAGGAGGTTTAAAACATGCTCAACATCGGGGGGCACGTCTACAGTGCCCCTAACTCTCACTATAGCGTACAGGGACAAGCTGGGGTCACCTTGTCCAGTCCATTGGAGTAACTATACTATAGGTTGCCCTTAGAGCGTTGTAGGCAGCTCTAGCAAAGTTATAGGTAGTCCTAGTCTCGCCCCTAGTGTAAGACCATGCATCGCTTATGCCGGCAAGCCTCAAAACAGTCTTAGCAACATCCCCCACCACGAGGCCCGTGCCTTTAGGCGCAGGCTTCAATATAACCTCCACGCTTCCACTCTTACCCCTAACCGTGAAGGGGACGCTGTGCGGCTCCCCGCACCCGCACTCCCAGCTCCCGCACCCCCTCCTGACAGGTACTATGTTTAGTTTAGCGTTAACAACAGCTTTCTCAACGGCGAACCTGAACTGCCTCGCTTTACCCTTACCTATCCCGACATAGCCGTCCCTATTCCCTATCACGACTACAGCCCTATACCTTGTTATCCTGCCGGCGTCAGTCATCTTCTGGACTATGCTCACATCTATAACCTCGTGCTCGAGGCCGGGTAGTAGCAAGTCTATTATCTCAGGCTCTAATATTGGAAGGTTTCTCCTGTAAATCTCGTCTATACTAGTTATCCTACCCTCTTTAACAAGCCTCCCAACCCTGGTCCTCGGAACCCACGCTTCCAGGCTAGGCACCTCAGACAACATCAGCCGCCTCCACAAGCATACTCTTAACCCTAACCTCATATTCCCCCCTGATCCTAGATAAAACCTGGCTGAAATGAGCTGGGAGCTCTTCAGGCTTAAGCCCCCTAGCCAGATACCTTGAGAACTGCCTCTCATAAAACTCCCGGCTAGACTCTGAAAGCTCCGAGGCCCACCTGGATATGTGCTCGCACTTCAACCTATCCTCTGAGGGCAGCACCTCCCCAGAATGTGGGACGCTGAGGCCGGCGTCTAGAGCCCCTTTAAGGGCGGCGAAAACCCTACCACCCCTGCTGGGAACGTTCAACCCTATATCTAGAACGGCCTCCCTAACCCCCTTAACTAGAGCCCTATAGCCGGCCAGGAGGCCTGTAAGGTAGGCTGCGCAAGTGCTCTTACCCCCTCCAAGCCACCCGTAGAGCTTAGTGAGCTCCCTACTGTGAGCTGCAGCTATAACCCTGTCACCTTCAACTCTAGCCTCGACAACCTGGACTATCACATAGTTTAGAGTCTTCCTAACAACGAGCCTCGGCTTCCCCGATTTAACTAGTTTAAGCCTCCTATAATAGTCTGTCTTACCCTCCCTACGCCTCCTCAAAGGCACCCTATACCTCGGACCCCTAGCCACTCTGCCCACCCTTAACTAAGCCCGACTCCACAAGGTAAGACTTGAGTGTTGAAACGCTCTTAAAAGCCCCGCCTTTAGCCATCCTATAAAGCTTCCTGTAAGTCCTCCTATCTATGACCCCATGGTCTCTAAGCCATTTCAGAGTCCTCCTAATCTTCCTAATCCTCCCCATCCAAACCTCCTTACTATCCTCCCTCGCTGTTGAGGCCCCCTTCCTCTTCCCGTGTCCCCTGCGTTTACCCTCCTTTCTAGCCTTCCTCCTCTCAAGCCATCTAGTGTGGGAGTTGCTCTTCTCCGGCTTAACTTTTATTAGCCCCTTCTCTATGAGCCTCCTAACGTCATCCCTCGTTACTGCCTGGCTTATCTCCTCCTCGTTATCGGGGCTGGGGTTTATCCATATCCTGCTCTCCCCCACACCGAGAATATTTGCTGCGAGCCTCCTCTGAAGGCTATAGTCCGGCATCCTAGCCCACCACCCTGAACCCTCTCTCCTCAGCCGCCTTAACGATCTCAACCCTCTTCCTGAGGCCAACCGTTGAAGCCACGTAGATAACGTGCTTCCCAGGGTCTAGGCCCTCGAGGTCTTTAAGGCTCCTAACAACCACCGGCTTGAGCCCGCTAGGGTGGAGCCCCCTAAGAGCCCTCGGGGTCCTGTAGCCTATTTTAACCCTTGGCGGGTAGCCTTTAACCTCAAGCCTCATCTTACTATCGTTGCCTTTAGGCCTCCTCCAGCTATCCCTCCTCTCAAACTTCCAGAACTCCCAGGACAGGTATCTCATGAACCTAGGCTTCCACTTACCCTTTAGAGCCTCCCTCAGCCTCCTCCTCTCTCTAACAGCCTCTGACATGCTACATCACCTCCCTAGCGTAAATATATATGCCGTCCACATACTTCCTCCTATCCCTACCCTTAACTCTAGTAGCGTTCTCGATGTTAGCCGCAGTTTGACCCACAAGCTCTATGTCGGAGCCTTCAACAATAATATCCTGGCCTGAAACAGTAACCTTAACCCCGGACGGGATCTCCACATGCCTAACACTCTTCTCCCCCAGGAAGTTTGTTATGAGGAGCCTCCCCCTATCCACCCTAACGTTTATAGGGTAGTGGACGTAGATCACTTTAAGCTTATACCTAAACCCCCTAGTAACCCCAACGATCATGTTCTCAATATGGGACGCTATAGAGCCGACGAGAGCCAGCCCCCTAGACTTGGGGAAGTAAGCCTCAACAACAACACTACCCCCCTCAACCCTAATACTAACGCCGCGGGCGAAAGAGAAGTCGCGCTCAACAACCCCACGGGGCCCCCTAACCCTAACCTTGAACCCTTCAACTTCAACGTTAACCCCTTCAGGCACCTCTACAGCCCTGCTAGCGTAGACCTCCCTAGGCACTAAAGCCACCTAATGCTTGAAACTATAAACTTAACCTTAAATACGATAAATAAAACCGGGCATAACCAGCTGAGGCATACTCCTAAAATATTTAAATTCCGGGACTCCTATGAGGACTTTGAAGTAGGGTGTCCGGCCGTGCACCACGTTAAAATCCTCATAATAGGTGGTGATGCCGCAGAAGCTCTCGAAATATTCTACCCATACTTTAGGCTTAAAGAGGAAGGCTGGAGGGTTGACGTTGCAGCCCCCACCAGGAAAGCCCTTAGAACAGTAGTCCACGATTTCGAGGAGGGCTGGGAAACATATACTGAGAAGCCAGGCTACAGGTTCCTGTGGGTCACAAAGACTCTGGCCGAGGTTAACCCTGACGATTACGACGGCCTCGTAATCCCCGGGGGTAGGATGCCTGAATATGTGAGGGTTACCGCGGAGGAGGATTTAAAAAGGATAGTCACAAAGTTCTTCCAGGACAATAAGCCTATAGCAGCCATATGCCACGGCCCCCAGATACTGGCAGCTTTCAACCTCCTCAAGGGCAGGAAAGTGACCACATACATAGCTGTTAAGCCTGAGGCTGTGAACGCCGGGGCCACATGGGTTGATGAGGAGGTTGTAGTTGACGGTAACCTTGTGACTTCCAGAGCCTGGCCCGACAACCCAGCGTGGATGAGGGAGTTCATTAAACTCGTCAAGGAGAGGGTTAAGACTTCTTAGAGCCTGGCCAGCTCTAAACCTATTCTAACTGTTTTTTCAGCCACCTCCCTAGCGTTTTTCCCGAATATTTTCGTTATGGGCTCTTTCCCGTGGGCTCCATAGTCGTATATTACGTCCGGCACCTTGCCCCCAGCTCTCTCCACGGCCACCCTCATCCCCCACGGTATTGTGGCCCCCTCCGTCCTCCTAACTTCTTCGGGCTCCTCCCTCCTGTCATAGTAGCTCCACGTGTAGCCCAGCCTCTCCACAGCCTCCCTCACGTCATCGCCATACCTTATGTTTATGGCAGACCTCACTTCAGGGTCGAAGTCCATGGCTACGAGGACAGCCCTAGCCACGTGGCTTGAAGCCCCAAACTCCGGCTTCCCGGGCACTGTTATCGCATCCTTAAACCTCCCAATCCTCCCAGGTATTCCAGCCACGTCCAGGGGGGTTCTAGCGTATGGTTTCGGGAGGGCCATGACTATGTTAGTTTGAACCTCAGGTATGAGCCTGGCCACCACCCTAGAGTTGCTCTTGAGTATTTCAACAGCCCCCTCAAGCTCAACAAGCACATTATACCTCTCAGCTGGTATGGCAGCCCACGCTACCGGGTTCACGGGCCCGCGCCCTCCCCCGAGCTCGAGCCCATAGTCTACAGCCATGGTTATGAAATGCTTGGCCACCCTAACAGCCTCCACAACACCCCTACCTTTAGCGAGCCCGGCAGCTATTGCTGCGGAGAAAGCGCAGCCGGTCCCGTGGTCCGTCCTCTTAGACAGCCTGGGGGCTTTGAACTCGTGGAACTCACCCTTATAATATAGGATATCGACAGACTCTAAACCTTCAAGGTGCCCGCCTTTAACCACCGAGGCCCCAGCCCCCAGCTCCTCAACTATTATCCTAGCAGCCTCCCTAGCATCGTTTAAAGTCCTAATAGTGAGCCCTGTCAGCCTCTCAGCCTCCATCCTGTTAGGGGTTATGACAGTAGCTCTAGGCACTACCTCCTTCATTAGAGCCTCAACAGAATCCTCTCTAAGTAGGGGGGCTCCACTCTTAGCTATCATAACCGGGTCGACAACCAGGGGGAACCCGTACTTGTCCACAGTCCTAGCTACAGCCCTTATAATACCACTATTACTTAGCATCCCCGTCTTAGCGGCGTCAACACCTATATCGTCAGCCACAGCCTCTATCTGGGCGGCGACAACCTCGGGGGGTATATCGTGGATAGCCCTAACCTCCCTAGTGTTCTGAGCTGTAATACTGGTGATCGCGGACATCCCGTGAACCCCCATGACGGCGAAAGTCTTCAAATCAGCCTGTATACCCGCGCCTCCACCACTATCGCTTCCAGCTATTGTGAGAGCTGTGGGCATAGGCTTCCTAAACGTCAACCCTTAACACCCACCCATCTAAAATTAAACTGTGTTAATAAGCAGATTAATAACTATGTTATACAGCTAGTGGGGAGGGTTTAGGGCATGGTATCCGGGTCGTAGTCGTCATATTCCCCTATAGTGTCCGGCTCCGGGGTCTTAAGGCCTAGGGGGCACCCCTTACCCAGCCTTATGGGTTCGGGGATCGAGCTTAGGAGAACCACCCTGCTAGCCCTACTCTCCCCTATTAGTGGGTATCCCGTGTATTCTGAGAGTTTCAGGCCCACGCTCTTCACATACTCGTGCTCCGCCATGTTATCCTTAAACAGCCTATACCTGCTAGAGCCAAGCCACATGTAGGATTTAATCTCTATATATGTGGGCCTAGCAATCTCCACGAGCTTCGCGAAACCCCTCAAAGCCTCATCGCCATCGTTGAACCCCTTAACAAGGGTTATCCTAATAACTGTTGGGCTCGTGAAACTAGGCATCAACTCGAGGGTTTCAACAGTCAACTCCCAAGCCCTCGGAACTAGGGGGCGCGTGAAATAGTCATAGCTCCTCTTATCCCAAGCCTCTAAGCTAACGTAAAGCTGGCCGGGCTCCTCATCAAGGTTTGCGAGGACGTCAGGCCTAACACCCCTAGTAACTAGGAACGTTGTCATCCCCCTCCTGTGGACCTCCTTTATAAACTCGGAGAGTAGGGGGTACAGGGTGGGCTCCCCGGTCAAGCTTAGAGTTAAATGAGCAGGGTTCATAGCCTCCTCTATGAGCTTGGGGTCCGCTTTCGGGTGCCCCTTATACCCGCTCATAAGCCTCCTATGGGCTTTTATAAGCTCGTCTACAAGCATCTTAGGGTCGTCGTAGAAGGGCATCTTAGTCTCATCCATGTCAACGCCCAGGTCTTGAGGCCTTATCCTCCAACAGTGCATGCAAGCGTTCCAGCACCAGAAAGCTGAGGGGCTCATCTGTATATCCCTATGACTCTCTATCCCATAGAACTTGCACTTGTAACAGTGCCTCCCGTCGATCATAGCCCTGTGGGTCCAATAACATTTCTTGACAACAGTATGCCTCCCCACGAAATGATACTTCTGCTTCACCATCCTATCCACTAAGGGCATCCACTTCTCAGGAATGCCCCCGGGTAATAATGTGGCCTGCCACCCCCTAGCCAGCATTAACCCCTATTTTATGTCCTATCAGGCGATCTATATAAGCCTTTCTCTATAAGGTACTGGTATGCGCTATAAGCAGCCACAGCCCCCGTGGCTGCAGCCGTCACTATCTGCCTAAACCCCCTCCACGTGCTTATAGCGTCGCCGGCAGCAAACACTCCGGGGATGTTAGTTCTCATCCACTCGTCAACCTTAACATAGCCGTAGTCGTCCGTCTCTAAACCTATACTCTTAAAGAATTCTATGGAGGGCTCAAAGCCTATCTCTATGAAAACCCCTTCAACGTCGAGCACCTTCTCCTCCCCTGTAGCCTTGTTTAAGACTTTAACAGCCCTAACAGCTTCACCACCTATTATCTCTGTCACTACACTGTTCAAGAGAAACTCCACGTTACCCCTACTTTTAACATCAGCGACCAAGAATGGTTTAGCCCTGAAAGAGTCCCTCCTATGGATCAAGTAGACTCTACCCACATAGCTGCTAAGGAGGCTAGCCCCCTCCAGGGCCGAGTCCCCCCCGCCAACAACAGCCACAGCTTTACTACCCTTAAAGAGGGGGGCGTCGCAAACGCTACAATAGCTAACCCCTTTACCTACAAGCTCCTCCTCTCCAGGGACTCCCAGCTTCCTCCTCCTAGCGCCTACTGCTAGGAGGACAGTGTTAGCGTAGACCTCCACGCCCCCCGTCCCTGTTACTTTAAAAGTGGAGTCCCCAACCCTCTCCACACCCTTAACCTCAACACCCCAGACTACGTTAACCCCAAAGGATTCAGCGTGCTTCCTAAACTTCTCCACAAGCTCCGAGGCCTGTATGCGGCCGAGGCCCGGGTAGTCTTCAACCCAATTGGTTAGGTTCAGCTGCCCCCCCACATCTACCGTTAAAACAACTGTTTTAAGTAGGAACCTCGAAGCGTATATGGCTGCGGACAGCCCTGCAGGCCCGCCCCCCACTATGACCAGGTCGAAGCTCTCCCCCCTCTTAACTTTAGGCCTCCCTATTCTTAGAGACATTTAGAACCCCATAGCTATGGGCGAGACGACTAAAAGTTTTAAATTTGAAGCGTTTCACAACCCCAAGTTTAACATTAAAGTTGGAGCCCCAAACCCCTAGAGGGGATGGAAAGAAGGGAGCCTATATTCTGTGGACTACCTCTACCTCGACTTCTTCAACTCCCTCAACACTTTTTATAACGCTCTCCAGCTCCTCAGTGCCCCCCTCAGTCTCCTCGGGCATGGTTATGATGACCCTTAAAGCTTTATAGCCGAAGGCTATGGGTACTTCCCCGCTCCCCACGAGGCTATACTGGGGCGGTAGGCTGGAGCGTATTCTCTCTCTTAGATCGTTAATATCCACGTCAACCCCCGTGGGGAATACTCTAACAGCTACCGCTACCCTAGCCATGGAGCCCACCCTAGGGGCCTTCGAACCCGCAGTTCGGGCACTTATATGTTATCATCTGGGTTCTACACTTGTTACACCGCCATAATAGCATTACGCCGCAGTTGGGGCAGTAAAAGGAGACAGCTCTCTCCGACGGGTTTACAGGCTTGCCGCAGCTTATGCATGTTGGGGGCTCCACGCTATCGTATATGCTTACTCTACCCAGTTTAGATACTCCCCTGGCGGCCAAAGGGCGTACACCTAGCCCTGCTTTTACATGGAAACCTTTTAAGCAACTATAAAACCTTACTTATGAGGCTCGGTATCTCGAACGGCGTTCTAGCTACGCGCACCCCAGCTTTCTCTAGGGCTCTAACTTTACTCTCATAGCCTCCCTCGCCCATCATTATTATAGCCCCGGCGTGGCCCATCCTCTTACCTGGGGGCGCTGTCCTGCCGGCTACGAAGGCTACTACTGGCTTAGTGAACCTGCCCTCTACTATCATCCTGGCAGCTCTCTCCTCCATGTCCCCTCCTATCTCGCCTAGTAGTATTAGGGCTTTAGTCTCAGGGTCTTCCTCGAAAAGCTTCATAGCCTCTGTGAAGGTGAGCCCTACTATGGGGTCTCCGCCTATCCCTATGACAGTGGACTGGCCTATACCCTCCTTTGTCAGAGCGCTTGCAACCTCATATGTTAGGGTGCCGCTCCTGGAAACTATACCTACAGGCCCCCTCGTGAACACGTGGCCCGGCATTATTCCAACCTTAGACTCCCCCGGTGTTATGACGCCGGGGCAGTTGGGCCCCACTATTACAGAGCCTTTCCTTTTAGCGTAGTCTACAAGCTTCAGGGTGTCGTGTACTGGGATCCCCTCGGTTATGATGACTACGAGCTTCAAGCCGGCGTCTATAGCCTCGTAAGCAGCGTCAGGGGCGAACCTTGAGGGGACGAATATTATTGAAGTGTTTACCTCAGGGTGCTCTTCTAAGGCTTCAGCAACGCTATCGTAGACTTTGACCCCGTGAACATCCGAGCCCCCCCTACCAGGGGTCACCCCGGCGGCTATCCTAGTGCCATAGTCTAGCATGAGCCTGGTGTGGAAAGAGCCCTCCCTACCAGTTATCCCCTGAACTAATACTACAGTGTTCTTATCGACTAGAATGGCCATAGCCTCACACCCCCCTAGCGGCTTCAATAGCGTCTCTAACAGCATCTATAGGGTTATCGTATACTTTTATCCCAGCCTCCCTAAGCATTCTTCTCCCCTCCTCCTCCCTAGTCCCTGAGAGCCTGACGAACACGGGTTTAGGCGCGCCCTTATGCTCCTTCAAGGCTTCAAGGATCCCCCTGGCAACCTCGTCGCACCTAGTTATGCCGCCGAAAATGTTTATGAAGACACTCCTAGCCTTAGGGTATTCTAGGAGCACGAGTAGGGCTCTCTTAACCCTCTCAGAGCTAGCCCCACCCCCTATGTCTAGGAAGTTCGCTGGAACCCCCCCATGCTCGTATACTAAGTCCATGCTCGTCATTGTTAGCCCGGCACCGTTACCTATGACCCCCACAGTACCCTCCAGCTCAACGAAAGCCATCCCAAAACCCCTAGCCTTAGACTCCCAGACACTAGTCTCGCCGCCCTCCACCCTCTCCACAGCGAGCTCCGGGTGCTTGTAGGAGGCGTTATCATCAACTATGATCCTAGCGTCTAAAGCCACGAACCTACCGTCAACTAATGTTAGAGGGTTTGACTCGACAAGCTCAGCATCATAGTCTATGAAGATCTTGTAAAGGGCTTGGAGGAAGGATGCGAAGCCCTGCTGCAGTTCTCTAGGTAAGCCCAGCCTCATAGCTATGCTCCTAGCCTCATAACTCCTAAGCCCCACGTTGAAATCCGCGCTATGCCTCACAATACTCTCAGGCTTCTCTCTAGCGATCTCCTCAATGTCAACGCCGCCATAGAGGCTTGCCAGCACGGCAACCCCCCTATTCCCCCTATCTAAGGTTACGGCAGCGTAAAACTCTCTAGTATGGCTTACAGCTTTCTCAACAAGGACATACCTGGGCTTTAAACCTTTTATGGGGTGCTCGAAAAGCCTATAAACAATGTCTACAGCCTCGTCAACACTATTAGCCAACCTAATACCCCCAGCCTTACCCCTACCCGCCACTAGAACCTGGCTCTTAGCTACAAGAGGAGGCTCAAGGCCGGAGCCGAGAATCTTAGCCTTCACATCCTCACCCTTCTCCACAACAACACCTGGAGGGGTCTCAACCCCATATCTCCTCAATATGCTTTTAGCCTCAAACTCGTAAAGCTTCAACTAGAGACACCATTATAAGAGCGCCGCTAAATACCTTTAAACTTTCAGTTTCCAGATAAAGCGTTAAGCCCCCTCAAACACTGCATACACACACCTTAAAACTCGGGGCGTGAACCTTCAAACCCGGGGGGTCGGCGGGAGTGCCTAGGGTTGAGAGGGGGCTTAAAGTTATACCTATAGAGGCTGTTCTCAACCTTAGAGACGAGGATCTTGAGGGTCTAGTAGCGTGGGCTTTAAAAGTTAAGGCCTTAACTATAACAGCCCCCTCCATAGTCTACGTAGAATGCGGAGGGGGGCTCCGCTATGTTCTAGGCATTGGGAGCCTGGTGGTGGGGGAGGAGCCCCCCTTCAACCTCAAATACTTCGTTATAAGCAGGGTTTCATGGGTAGACGGGTGCTTCGCGGGGGTCGGGAGCCCCTCCCTGGAGGTTTCTAGAGGTGATAGTGTGAAGCTCTCCGGAACTATAAGGGCCCTTGATTTTAAAGACCCTGTAGCTTTGCTGGTTAACGGCGTTAGCGGGGAGCATAGTGTAGCCCTAGCTGGGCCCCCAAGCCGCCGGGGGGCTATAGCTACACTAGATGATAACCCTGTGTTGTACAAGTCCAGCCGGGGATACGTGTCCCTTCTAGTGTCTGGGGAGGGCGCGCGGAGGATTTCATATATAGCTCCACTCATATCTTCCTGTTCCACTGTGGGAGGGGAGGTTTTTGAGGATTAGGAGGAGGGAGTTGGCCGCCGCGTTCATGCTATACAGGCTTTATGGAGCCTCGAAAGTTAACATGGGGGAGGCTTTAGATACTTTGAAGGGGGAGTTTTGCGTTACGAGGAGGACTGCTGTTAACATTGTGAGAAGGCTGGGCAAGCTCGGCTTCTTAAGGGTTTTAATAGAGGGGGGTAGCTTGAAGGTTGAAATAATGGATCCAGTGAGCGTCCTCGAAGCTAGAACTATGGATTACGTGAAGTCTAGGAGGGAAAAGTGCACGCCAAAGTAGGAGCGTATAGTTAGGGTAGAGTCTGCTTTAAAGTTCTTAAGGCTTCTAGAAGCCTACTGTTCTACTCGGAGATCTATAGTGTTGGGCGAGGGGGAGGGAAGGGTTTCAGAGGTTCCTCTTAGGGTTGCCGAGGCTAAGCCGAGAGATTCCGGGAAGAAGAGGGTTAGGATAGATCCTGATGTGATGAAGCAGCTTGGCGTCGAGCCCGGGGATGTTGTGGAGATTGAGGGTAAGAAGAAGACTGTAGCTACAGTGTGGCCGGCTTTACCCGAGGATTCCGGGCTTGACGTTATAAGGATGGACGGGCTCCTTAGAAGGAACGCTAACGCCAACGTGGGGGATAGGGTTGTAGTTAGGAAGGCTAACGTTAAGCATGCTGTTAAAGTTAAGCTTGCACCCACAATGTACATGACCGTGGATGAGGGGTTTAAGAAGTATGTTAAGAAGAGGCTTGTAGGAACCCCTATAGTGGAGGGTGATATTGTAGTAGTCCAGGTTATAGGTCAGGGTGTCCAGCTCCAAGTTGTAGACGTTAAGCCTAGAGGCGTAGTCATAATAACAGATAATACTATGGTAGACGTTCTCGACAAGCCTATAACTCAAGTGAGGGTTCCCAAAGTAACCTATGAAGATATAGGGGGCTTATCCCATGTCATAGCGAGAGTCAGGGAGCTAGTGGAGCTCCCCCTGAGGCACCCGGAGCTTTTCAAGAGGCTCGGGATAGAGCCCCCAAAGGGCATACTATTATACGGGCCCCCGGGCAACGGTAAGACCCTACTAGCTAAGGCCGTGGCTAATGAGAGCGACGCCCACTTCATAGCTATAAACGGCCCCGAGATAATGAGTAAATTCTATGGTGAGAGCGAGCAGAGGCTTAGGGAGATATTCGAGGAGGCTAAGAAGAACGCCCCAGCAATAATATTCATCGATGAGATAGACGCTATAGCCCCTAAAAGGGATGAAGTTGTAGGCGAAGTTGAGAGGAGGGTTGTAGCCCAGCTGCTAGCCTTAATGGACGGTCTCGAGAGCAGGGGCCAGGTTATAGTTATAGCAGCCACTAACAGGATAAACGCCGTAGACCCAGCCCTCAGGAGGCCTGGGAGGTTTGACAGGGAGATAGAAGTCCCGCTGCCCGACAAGCAGGGGAGGCTCGAGATCCTACAGATACACACGAGGCACATGCCCCTAGCGGAGGACGTTGACCTGGCGAAGCTGGCTGACATGACTAAGGGATACACTGGGGCGGACCTGGCAGCCCTCGCCAGGGAGGCTGCTATGTACGCTCTGAGAAGGTATCTGCCCGAGATAGATATTGAGCAGGAGAAGATACCGGTAGAAGTGTTGGAGGAGATGGTTGTTAAAATGGAAGACTTCCTGGCAGCATTCAAGGAGATAACGCCCAGCGGGCTTAGAGAGATCCAGGTTGAAATACCTGAGGTTAAGTGGAACGACATAGGGGGCCTTGAGTCGGTCAAGCAGGAGCTTAGGGAGATCGTAGAGTGGCCTTTAAAGTACCCGGAAATATTCGCTAAGGTAGGTGTTAAACCGCCTAAGGGCGTCCTACTCTTCGGGCCTCCAGGGTCCGGTAAGACCCTACTAGCTAAAGCTGTAGCTACTGAGGGTGGGGCCAACTTCATAGCTGTTAGGGGTCCCGAGGTTCTCAGTAAGTGGGTTGGGGAGAGCGAGAGGGCTATAAGGGAGATATTCAGGAAGGCTAGACAATACTCTCCAGCAATAGTTTTCTTCGACGAGATAGACGCTATAGCCTATATCAGGGGGACTGATATTGGAAGCAGCAGGGTGGGGGAGAGGATAGTGAGCCAGCTGCTAACAGAGATGGATGGGATAGCGGATCTCCAGGGAGTCATAGTTATAGCTGCCACTAACAGGCCTGACATGCTAGACCCGGCCCTCCTAAGGCCTGGGAGGTTCGAGAAGATCATATACGTGCCCCCGCCAGACGCTAAGGGGAGGCTAGAAATACTCTTAATACACACTAGAGGGGTGCCTTTAGCTGAAGATGTAGACATTGAGGAGCTAGCCAAGCTCACCGAGGGATACACTGGGGCGGACCTGGCAGCACTGGTTAGGGAAGCATCAATGATAGCGTTGAGGGAGAACCTTAATAACCCCATAGTCAGGTGGGCGCACATAGAGCAGGCGCTCAAGAAAATCAGGCCCAGCATAACAAGGCAAATGCTAGAGTTCTACGCCAGGTGGATGGAGGCGGCGAGACAGCTTAGAACAGAAGAGAGGAGGGAGGCGGCAGCCCCAACAATAACATTCTAGAGGGCTGGAAACCCGTGAGCTCCTGGGCTAGGACTCCCAATATAAACGCTGTCCTAGAAGCTATAAAGAAACTGGCAGATAAGGAGAACGTCATAGATGAACCCTCACTCTACAGCCACCTGGATAAGGAGGGGAGGAAACTATCCCCAGCAGACCTCTCAAAAGCCCTACTAATACTGGAGGCTCTAGGATACATAAGCGTCCAGCTAAGCACTAAAGAAGAAAAACTAATTAAACTCCTGAAAACAAAATAGGAACACGGCCTGTGAGGAAGACTAAAAACCGAGTAATGACGTGGGGCCAAAGCTCTGAGGCCGAGCAAGCGGCCCGCTCTATGAATAGAGACGCCGGGGCTCCATGTTTCCTATACCGTTTCCCTGCACATCTTCTGGCATATAGCCTTTACAATATCCCTTGACCCCTGGAGGCTCCCTGAGAACGCCCTCTTCTCAGGGTATCTTAGGATCTCAGGCTTATAGCCCAGCCTCCTCTCAGCCTCTAAAGCCAGCTGCTCCTCTTTGAAAGGCTGGTCTGGGCCCAGGACTATTACATGTGGCTTCACAGCTTCCAGAGACTTGTATATGTCCTCGGGGTCGCCTAGAAACGCATTATACACGTGCTTCATGGATGACACTAGTTTAAGCCTGGAGTTCTCGTCGAGTAGGGGTTCCCTACCTTTTATCCTGGCAACGTTCACATCCCTAGCTACCGCCACGTGAACCTTTCCCAGTCTAGAGGCGAACTCTAGAAGCTCAACATGCCCCGGGTGGATTATGTCGAACGTGCCTCCTAGGAAGACCCTCTTCTCCTCCATGGGCTCTGAAGGCCACTCTACGCGCGATATGTTGAGATACCTTAGGGCGTCCAGGAGGCCCTCAGCGTAGGAGGCTGCGGCTAGGGCTGTCTCCACGTCCCCCTTGCGGAGGTAGTATTCCGCGTCGCTAGCGTATCTCGAGACAGCATCTACTAGAGATTTAAAGTCTAAACCCGGGTTTTTCGAGGCTAGGGTTTCAATGTTAAGCTCTCTCAACGCTCCTCTAACGTTAGCTATGTATTTTTCAACCCTAGACCAGGCCATTTCCCTATCCTTGAGAATTCACTCTTACAGTGGCGCCTAAAGAAGTTATTATATAGAGGTAGAGAATTTAAGCTGGTCATGGAACCGGTAAGCGGGGGCTGTGTAGGTTGGCTGGCGCGTCCATAGAAGCTATTAAGCTTGTTAAGAAGTTCGGCCAGCTGACCGCTGTTAAAGGAGTGTCTTTTAAGGTGATGAGGGGCGAGCTTTACGCCCTCCTAGGCCCCAACGGTGCCGGGAAGACTACTACTATAAAAATGCTAACAACACTCCTCAAGCCTACGAGCGGGGAGGCTTACATTGAAGGCTACAGTGTTTTAAGGGATACAATTAAAGTTAGGAAGATCATAGGCCTCATACCCCAAGACCTCACCGCCGACGATGAAATGAGCGGGTGGGAAAACGTCCTCATACAAGCTAAGCTCTACGGCTATAAAGGGAGGGAGGCTGAAGAGAGGGCCAGGAGATCCCTGGAAATAGTTGACTTGTGGGAGGCAGCTCATAGGAGGGTCTCAACATATAGCGGGGGCATGAGGAGGAGGCTTGAAATAGCTATGAGCCTAGTCCACGACCCCCAAGTGTTGTTCTTAGATGAGCCCACCCTAGGCCTGGACGTTCAAAGCAGGAGGGCTATATGGGATTTAATAAGAGAGTTTAAGAAAAACAGTGTAACCATAATGCTGACAACACACTACATGGAGGAGGCTGAAGCCCTATCAGATAGGGTGGCGATCATAGATGCGGGCGAGATTAAGGCTGAAGGGGCCCCGGAGGATTTAAAGAGCAAGCTTGGGGGGGATAAAGTGTATATTGAGGCTTTAACGCTTGAAGACGCTAAGGCTGTATTTTCAGAGCTCAGCCAAAGAGGCTTTAACGTGAAGCTTGAAGATTCAACTGTAATAGTTAAAGTTCCCAATGCCGCTACGAGCCTCCCCGAGATGGCTGGGGTGTTAAGCGAGCGGAGGGTGAAATCGGTGAACATTGTGAGGCCTAACTTGGAGGAGGTGTTCCTAGAGTTGACGGGCAGGAGGCTCCGGGAGGAGGCTTTCGACTCTTTCAGGTTTAGAGTTTTATCCCGCAAGGTTAGGTGAGGTGTTTTGATAAGGGAGACTTTCGTGTTGTTCGTTAGGGAGACTAAAAGGTGGGCTGGGAGGAGGCCTGTGCTCGTAGTGTCCCTGGTGACGCCACTATTCTGGGTTTTATTGTTTGGTAAGAGTTTCAACATAATTAACATGGTAAACTTGGAGAACCTGGAGTTACCCCAAGAGTATTACGCTATAGCTGTCAAGATAGTTGAGGTTATAAGGCTTAGGATCTTCGAGATTTTCGGCTCCCAAGACTACTTTACCTACATGGCCTCCGGGATGCTAGTTGTAATCACTCTATTCCAAGGCACGTTCTCCGGGGCCTCCGCGATATTCGATAAGAGGCTCGGCTATATGACCAGGCTTATGGCCGCCCCTATAAGGAGGGAGAGCATATACCTGGCTAAAGTGGCTGCATCGGTTTTCAGAGCCCTACTACTATCCCTCATCCTCCTAATGGTAGCCTACATAGCGGGGTTTAAGTTCAAGGAGGGCTTCACCGTGCTCGACCTAGCGGCGGCCGTTACTGTAGTAGTCTTAATATCCCTAACGTTCACCAGCATATTCATGGTACTAGGCTTCGTTGCAGATAGCCCTGAAGCCTTGTTCTCAGTGGCTAACCTGGTAACCCTCCCCCTAATGTTCACCTCTAGCGCCCTATTCCCAGTCGACCAGATGCCCGAGTGGCTTAGACTTATAGCCAGCGTGAACCCCCTAACATACGCCTCAGATCTCGTCAGGTTCTTCTTAATAGGGAAAACCGTTAGCGATCCATGGCTCACGCTAGCCCCTCTAGCCGCTGGATCTTTAATAACATTAATAGTGGGGATGAAAATCTCAGTTAGAGCCTTGGAGGCTTAATTTTTAAATGCCCACGCAAAGCTTAGAGTGGAGGGTTCCCTGAAGGGGTGTAGTGTTTTGTGCGGCATTATAGGGGTTTGCTCTATAGACCGTAACATAGCCCCTATGATATCCCTGGGGCTTAGGAGGCTCGAGTATAGGGGTTATGATAGTGTAGGCGTAGCTATAGTGGGGGAGGGGGGCATCCAAGTCTGGAAGGCTAAGGGTGACGTTGACAGTTTCCTTTCAAGGTTTAAAGTTGACAGTATAGCCGGCAGGACGGGGCTCGGGCATACTAGGTGGGCTACTCACGGGCCCCCCAACGATGTTAACGCTCACCCCCACATGGACTGTAGGGGTAAGATTGCTGTAGTCCATAATGGTGTCCTCAGGAATTTTGTAGCCCTTAAGAATATACTGGAGCTTAGGGGCCACTCTATAGTTAGCGAGACTGACACTGAGCTTATAGCCCACCTGATAGAAGATGAGAAACACTTCTCCTCCAGTTTTTTCGAGGCTTTTGTGAGGGCTGTTTCGAGGCTTGAGGGGAGCTATGCTATTGCTGTAGTTAACGAGGACGAGCCCCATAGAGTATACTTTGCCAGGGTGAAGAGCCCCCTGATCATAGGGGTTGGAAACGGCTTTAACGCTGTGGCTAGCGATATCCCCGCCGTAATAGAGTACACTAGGAGGATCATAGTGTTGGATGATGGGGAGCTGGGCTGGATAACACCTGGGGAAGTTAAAGTTTTCAAGTTAACTGATGAGGGTTTAATGGAGGTTAGCAGGGAAGAAATCTTATCTAGGGTAGTCTTCATAGAGTGGGGTGTTGAAGCCGCCTCTAAACATGGATACCCGCATTTTATGTTGAAAGAGATAGTTGAGCAGCCAGACTCCGTGAGGAGCACCTATGAGGGTAATGTCAGCGACCCAGTGCTTGAAACCATAGCTTCCCTCCTGGCATCCTCTGATAACATAATTGTGACGGGGGCGGGGACAAGCTACCATGCCGGGCTAACTTTCACCTACTACCTTGCCAACATCGCTGGGAGGCATTCGATCCCCATCATAGCCTCGGAGCATAGGATCTTAGAGGGGGCTGTGGGTAGGGGGGATGTTGTCGTAGCTATAAGCCAGAGTGGGGAGACTTTCGATACTCTAGAGGCTGTTAGAGCTTTCAGAAGGAGGGGCGCTAGAGTCGTGGGGGTCACAAACGTTGTCGGCAGCGCCTTGTCGAGGGAGGCTGACATAGCAGTGTACATGAGGGCGGGCCCTGAGATTGGGGTGGCGGCAACTAAAACCTTCACTTCTCAAATAATGCTCCTAACCCTCATATCAATATACACCGCCCGAGAGACGGGGCTACTGGGAGGCTCGGAGGTTAAAGTTGAAGTTGCAAGCCTAGCTGAAGCCCCCAACATAGTTAGAGAGTCTATAGGGAGGTCGCTTGAAATAATAAGCGATAGAGAGCTGGGGGAGCATAGAAGCGCATACATACTAGGGAGGGGTCTAGGAGCGCATGTAGCCAAAGAGGCGGCACTGAAGATTAAGGAGATAGCCTACGTGCACGCCGAATCATACCCGGCGGGCGAGAGCAAGCACGGGCCAATAGCCCTCATAGATGAAGGGTTCCCAGTATACTTCGCAGCCACCACAGACTCCCCGGAAATCACGGGGAACATCATGGAGATGGCCGCCAGAGGAGCCAGGGTTGTGGTTGTAAAACCAGAAGACTATAAGCTACCAGTGGGAGTTAAGGAGGCCAAAACAGTTGAAATGCCCCCCACAAGAGGCGACATAAAACTAGACCCCTACGCTCTAACACCATACTTCCAAATACTAGCCTATAAAGAAGCTGTAGCTAGAGGATACAACCCGGATAAGCCGAGAAACCTGGCGAAAACGGTTACAGTAGAGTGAAAAAGCACTTCCCCGTTAACACTTAAAATTCTACGCGCACCCCTCCAGCCTCTCCATGTTATCACCAAGGAAGCATTCTTTAATTCGGGGAAGACTTTTTGTATAGTTTTGTGGGGGTCTCAGAGTTCTATTAGGGTTTCCGCGGGTTTACTGTAGCACTCTACACTCTCCTATTTTCTCTGTTTTTACAGTGTCCCTCAGCTTTCTACTTATTGAGTCTGCTAGTCTCGTGGGCTCCGGCATTCTCTCGCCTTTCTTCATCATTGTAGCTACTAGTTTTAGGGCTGTCTCTACTGATATCCTGTGGCCTGGGCTCACATATATTTTCTGTCCCTCAGCCTCTATTACCCCCCCGACTATTTCCCCCCTATAAACTATGAGCCTCCTGCCCCCCACAAGCTCCTCTCTCCCTGCTAGTATTCTTTTGGCCGCCCCTATCGATGGCTTGTTGAAGGCTAAGCCTATATGGCTGGCTATACCGGCTTTCCTCGGATGGGCTATCCCGTGCCCGTCTACCACAAGTATGTCTACCCTCTCATCTGCCAGAGCTCTCGAGAGTAGTGGTGTTAGAACTTCCATCTCCCTGAACGCTAAGAGGCCAGGTATGTATGGTATGCACACGCGTTTAACAGCATAGAAGCATTTGACAGCAGCAAGTTCCGGGTATTTTAAGATCACTAGGACTCCAAGACCTAAGCTCCCATCTTTAAAGTATGAAACGTCGAGGCCTCCAACCCTCTCAACTACACCATAGTCATCCTCGACCTTCACGAGTTTTGAGAGGAGCTCCTGGGCTTTAGAGGCCCTAGAAGGATTAAACCTGAGGCGCGCCTCCCTGCAAGGGTCCATTTAACCCTCAACTAGCCTTAAAACTATGCTTTTCTGGCGGACACCGCTGCCCGTTATCGTAGCAACATCTATGCCATCACCGCTGCCCACATCCCTACCGATAGCGGCCCTTATCGAGGCTATGGCGAGCTTCTCCGCCTCCTCTACCGTTAAACCCTCCCTGTAATCCCTCTCCAGGAGGCCGAAAGCTATTCCAGCCCCCGTGCCTATAGCAGCGTAATCCTCTTCTATTACCGAGCCTAGGGGGTCTAGCACGTAGAGTTTGGGGGAGCCGTCGGGCTCTAAGCCCCCTACTAGCGTCTCCACAATGAACGGGAACCACTTATAAGAGTACATTATCGTGGAAAGCCTCTTAGCCACAGTCTTAACCGTGGGCGTCACGCCTGAAGTCAGCTGGTAGAACCTCAACTCAGCCTCTAAGAGCCTTATAAGGCCCCCGGCATCCCCGTAAAGCCCCGCGAAGGCTATAGCAGTCCTATCGTTAACAACGAATATCTTCCTAGCACTCTTGCTCAGGACGAGAGCCCCATAGCTAAGCCTTTTATCCGTTGCTAGGACAACGCCGCCCTTAACCTTAACGCCGACGACTGTAGCCCTGAACAACTCCTCGGGGACTGCGGCCACTAGATACACCCTTTGGGAGCAGGCGGCTCGAGGGCTTAAAAGCTAGCGTTAAAACTAGTAGAGGTAAACGTGTAACGTGAAGTTGGCGTCCGGCTCCCCAAGTTTAAATGAAACTATCCCGTGGAACCCGTCGAGCTCCACCCGCTCTAAGCCCCCTCCAACCTTATACTTTTCAGTGGAGACTAGGCTGGGGGGGAGGCCTGCATCGTACTCGTAGACTGTTAGAGTGTTGGGTTTGCTGGCTGATATTTTGAGTTTCTTATTCTTATAGCCTGAAAGCGGTATGCCCCCGAAGTTCTCTGAGCCAACCATGCCCCCCTCGAATTTGAAGGTCGCCGGCGGGCTCCCCCTGTTTAAGAGAGTGTCCTCGTCGACAGCGGTTAAACCCCTAACCCCCACATCTATAGGGGTGGAGTCGAGGCCTCCGAGGTTTGGGGACGTATTATATGCTATTAGTATTTTAGACCCCATTTTAGCCATCGAAGTGATCTTAGCACCGTAAACCCCCACTATTCTAGCCTGCGGGGGTGTTATGTAGAGGAGGACGCTGGGACCCCTAACCCTGTTTATAACTCTAGCCACATCAACGTTATCCATGTGAAGAATCCCGTGAGTGTAGGCGTTAAACGGGGCCAGCACGCCTCCACCCACCGGTAGAGCGTTAGACCTTTGGGGTGAAAGCTGAGAGTAGAGGGAGCCCCCGAAATCTAGGACTCTCACGAAACGAGGCTCTTCAAGCTCGGGCTCCACAGGGTTCCCTACGAGGAAGCCGCCCCTCATGAAATGATAGTATCTAGCGTAAGCGCTTATAGCATACCCGGAGCCCCTATACTCTACGCCGCCCCCATCCACGGAGATTGAACTCCAGTCTTTAACCGTATATTTAACCCACTTCCTCGAAACCAGGTCGAAACACTGGATCCCATTTACGCCCCTAACCCATTCGGGCTGCATGTCGAAGCAAGCGTAATCTAGGAATAGTGATCCTTTAAGGCCCGGGGTCTCGCTGAGCCTCTCAGCCTTCCCGCTTTTAGGGTCTATCTCGTAAACGCCCAGGTTCATGTGGCCGTCGCCCCTGGCTATGAGTAGTTTCGAGCTCACAGGGTCGAAGATTATTTCGGAGACTTCCCCAGCCCATAGAGAATCGTCGCGTATAGTGTCAGACCATATGAGTTTAACAGTCTTCTTATTCAAGTCGTAGGAGTGGACGTGGCTGAACTTGGCCCTGAAATCTATCTCGCCCTTAAACCCTACTTTACCCTTGTACAATGCAGGGTTATGAACCCAGCCCCCAAAGAATATAGTGTCGTCAACGCAGTCCACAGCATTATAAGTATCACCCCCGGAAGCGGGCCCCGGCCCTAAAGCCGTGAACCTGTAAACATTCTCCCCAGACTCTTCTATGAAATGGGCCTCAGCCTCAAAAGCCAAAGTATAGTATAGGGTCCCCCTACAATACTTAAGCCCGAAGATACCGCCAGAACCCCACTCAGGCCCATACCTCGAAGGTCTCAGCTCGAAAAACCTCTCAAACCCCATCTCACACCCGCCTCAAACCATAGCATCATATAGGAAAACCTAAAATTCTAATATTATAAAACACCCCCGCCCAAACTTCAACGCCACCCCCACCATACCAGGACAAGGCGAAGCACGCAATACTAGTTAAACCCGTTAAAAACAC
Source organism: Thermoprotei archaeon (assembly GCA_029335875.2). Classification (GTDB taxonomy): domain Archaea; phylum Thermoproteota; class Thermoprotei_A; order Sulfolobales; family Acidilobaceae; genus DSZV01. The sequence goes on from JARJMZ020000015.1 coordinate 81,549, forward strand.
TTACACCCCCAGAATAGCGAGCCCCCAGAAACGAGAACCCCAGTGGCGTGCACGAAGCTAAAAGAGTCTCGTAAAGTTAAAAATTGAAAACATAGGCCGGACATAGTCCGGCTTTAGCGGGCGCCTACTAGGGGGCTGTGTGGAAGCGGTGAACTTAGGGTTAGAATACCTCACACGGGTGGGGGGCCTCAACATTGTGCTCCGGCAGGGCGGCCCTGAAGTAATGGAGGGGGTTAGGGTGGGCCCCGCTAGCAGTATTCCTGTTGGTTGTGAAAAGCTCACGCTTCCTTCTTACTAGTTTTCTTGGTTTTAGGTTTTTTCTTGGAGGGTTTCTTTTTGGGTTTTTCTTCTTTGGGCTTGGGTTTCTTCGCTTCTTTGGGCTTTTTCTCTTTACGGGCTCTCCTGGTTTTGGGCTTTTTAATTATTGTCCCGGCTTTGATTAGCTCTCTCAGCTTTCTCTCAACGTTAGCTCTATAGAGTTTCTTGACGTCGTCAAAGCTTATGGCACCCTCGGAGGCGTCGCTAAGGATTTCGACGGCGTTCATCATTATCTCTAGGATCTCGGGTTTAGTGACATCATATAGGAGGGTGGGCTCCTCTTCTAAAGCCTCACCTTCTACAGGTGGAACCTCCTCTCCCTCCTCCCCCCTCTCTACAAGCTCTACTCCAGCTTCTCCAGCCTCTTCTCTCTCCTCGAAGGGCTCGGAGGACATGGGGGTTAACACCTCCATAGACGGCGCCATCTAGTACAGCTCTAGTTTCCTAATGTCAGCTTCGTAGCCTAGTTTTTTCAAAGCCTCCACTATAACTTCTTCTTTAACCCTCCTGTCGAAAGTAATTACAACCCTCCTCTCGTCGCCCTCTTTAATGAGCTTGAGCTTGTCAACTATAACAGCACCTCTAATCATGTCGTTGAGGCTTTTAGAGGGGATAATATAGTCTTTAAACTTCCTCCTAGCCATGTCGTAGAAAGAGTCGAAATTCCTTAGAACCCTCAAAGCCTCATCTAAATCCTGAGACTCTAAGCCCAGCTGGCGTGAAACCTCCATGAGTAGCCTCTCAGACTCTTCAAGGGAAACCTCAACACTCTTATATCTACCCATATCGACGCTAACGGTCTTCCTCAAAAACTCCACCCCCATAGAACGTTGAAAACAAGCCTTAAAAAGGGTCATCCGCGGGTTAAATCTACCCGCCGGTCAAAAGCTACGCTCCTAGGAACCCTTATTCCTAGCTAAACCTAGGGTTAAGCTTAGGATGAGATTTGCTAGAATCGCTAGGAGTATGATGTTCCTGAGCAAGGCTATTTTCTGTGTAACCCCCTCTAAAGTCCAGGGGTTCGAGTCCCCGAAGAATACTATTATAATAGCGGCGTTTAAAGCGTCTGCGAGCACGTATGCTGGGAGCCACCCTGGGGTTAGGGTTACTAGAGCTATGGGGGTTACCATTAGGATCATTTGCGGCGAGAATACATAGTTGAGAACTATGGGGGCCATTATTGAGGCTAAGGCTAGCCTTCTAACGTCGCCAGCCCGAGCTATAGACGCGACTATTATCATGCCCGCCGCTACCCCTACAGATAGGGCCGCTATGACCCTATTGTGCGCACTCCATATGTCTCTCGTTAATAGTAGGTAGAGGCAGTTTTCACAGTACCAGCTCGAGTGGTGGCTTAGGAGCTCGCGGAACCCGTGGGGTGATAGGATGGCTAGGAGGGCGTATGGGATTATAGAGGCTAGGGTAAAGTATTTAAGATACTCTTTCACCCCCCTCTTATCGCCCTCACCAGCCAGCCTTAGTAGGAGAGCTAAGCCTGCCAGGGCTGTTAGGAGTTTCACTGATACGGAGAGCCCTATGAGGGCTCCTGCAGCCCTATACCTACCCCTAATGTAGCTGTAGAAGCCTAGCGTGAAGAGGGATGCTGCGAGCACGTCCCAATTATAGGTGAGGTATATTATGAGGGATGGAGAGAGGGCTAGGAGAGCGAGCCTTGAATAGTTTAGGCCCCAAAACTTAAGGATACCATAGGTGGAAGCTGCCAGCAATAGTAGAGCAGCCGCTAGAAACAATGCTTGAAGATTATAGTGTATAGAGGCAGCCTTACCCAGGAGCTCCCCGTAATCCCCCGGGCTGTAAGCTTCAGGCATAGTTATCATAAAAGAAATACATGTAGAAGCAAACCATAGGAGGCCTATAATGGGGGGGTATTCGAAATGGTAATCAACGTAGGGTATGGGGCAGAGCCTGCGGCCCCCCTCAAGGGCTTCAAACTTACCCTTTTCAAACCAGTGGCTGCCCGCCTTGAACCTCGTGTAGAAAAGCCCATGAACTATATCACTATATTTAAACCCGAAATTGCCGAATGGGACCCCGGTATCGGGGCTGTGAATACTGTAGGAGACTAAAACTGAGGCAGCTATCAACGCGAAAACAGCGTAAACATGTAGCCTCAAAGCCCCACAATCTAGTAACTGTTAATCTAAAAATTTAATACTTTAGGATCAACGTAAGAGCGGGGTTGCCCCGCCTTGAGGAACCCCGAAGGTAAGGCTTTAACAGTTAAAAACATGTTTGACAGGATAGCGGGAAGATATGACTTGATGAACTCTATAGCGAGCCTGCGCATGGATAAGCTGTGGAGGAGGAGGGCGGCGAGAGAGTGTTCAGTCCTCCCCGGGGCCTCGTGCCTAGACGTGTGCACCGGGACCGGGATGCTAGCCTTAGAGCTTGCAGACAGTATAAGGCCCGGGGGGCGCGTTGTCGGGGTCGACTTCTCGAGGAACATGCTGGCAATAGCTAGGGAGAGAGTTAAAAACTTAGGGTTCGAGAATACTGTTGAGCTCGTAGAAGGCGATGCTCTAAGCCTGCCGTTCAACGATGACACCTTCGACTGCGTCACTCTAGCTTTCTGCCTTAGACACTTTGAGAGTATAGAGGAGGCAGTTAAGGAAATGGTGAGGGTAGCGAAGCCCGGGGGTAGGATTGTAATATTAGAGTTTTCGAGACCCTCAACTCCCCTCTACAACATGATATACAGGTTCTACCTGGACAGGATAGTGCCCATGCTAGGGAAAGCTATAACTGGAGACGTTGAAGCATACTGGTATCTTGCAGACTCTATTAAAGACTTTCCAGTTAGAGAAGAGCTTAAAGCCGTAATGGAGAAAACGGGGTTGAAAAACGTTGAATACTATGAACTCAGCATGGGGTCGATAGCGATACATAGAGGTATTAAGCGCTTAGAACTATAAGCTGTTCCCACTAAGATCCTAGTAGACTCCCGGGGGCCAAACACCTCCTAAAGAAATAACCCCCAGTGGAAAACGTGCATGGAGTCTTAGAAGTGGCTAGTATGGAAAGGGGGGAGAGCTAAGCCCTCTAAGCCTCGAGGTTAACAATAGCTTGTGGCGTTTAAGCCTCTAGGGTCAGCTCCTCGAGGATCTCGTCTGGCTTGAGTTTGAATTCTTTAGATGAAAGTGTTAGTAGGACGTTGTTGACCTCTAGTTTTAGGAGTACGAGGCTAGCGACTAGGAATGCCGGGTTGTACGGGTATCCTGACATTGCTTCTAACGCTCTAGCCCTCATTATTAACCTGGAGTTCCTCTGGGAGGTTGTTGTGATGTCTTTGAGGGTTTTACCTTCAAACTTGACGTTCCTGAGTATTCCTTTAAGTTCTTCTGCGAGACCCACTATCTCCGCCTCTCTCTCATATATCTCTCTAACAGATTTGAGGGAGACTTTGCAGACTCTAATGTTGCCCCAGGCTATTTCAAGTATCCTTGTCTGTACTCCGAGTTCTTTAGCCATGACAAGTGATGAGAGTATTTTAGCTTCTAGGTGAGGGCATAGGAGCCTCTCTAGCCCAGACTTTTTAGCGCCCCTCAAATTCTCTATGGCGTTACTGCAGAGTCTTGTAGTGATTAGGGGTATCGCCCAGACTATGGGGAGCCCTTCTTTAACCTCCCTCAGGATGCTTAGGGAGGATTCAAGGTAGGGGGCTGCCCAGGTCGTGTGGAGGGCTTCGGCGACCTTGTGTGGTGATGTGAGGAGCTCCGGGTCTCTCAATACTTGATATGTTAACGTTCCATCGTAGAAGGATGATGGGAGCATTTCTTCAACAGGCCTGTTGGACGCTATCCTCTGTATTATTATTAGGAGATCTCTTAGATCCTCCTCCCTCTCCATAGCTAGGACAGCGTCAAGCGCCTCGCCGGGGGCTACTTTAGCCATGTGCCTCACTATCCTGAAATAGCTTCCCCAGACTGATGAGAAGACGTGTGTGAGGCTCCTAGCCTCCCCCACGCCACGGTATAGAGACTCTCTCAAAACTAGGAGGGCTTCGCTTAAATCCTTAGACAGGGCCATCTCCCTTATCTCCTCGCCTTTCAGGAGCCTCGACTTTATAGCTCTCGCTACGACTATTGCCTGAGCGTAGCCCCAGGGGCCTGCCACGAGCTACACCTCTCTAAGCATCCTCTTAACTTCCTCGACTACAGCGTTTACAGCCTTCTCGAAGTTAGAGCTGGCTTTACTGTCTAGCCTCATAAGCTCCGCCTCGAGCTTCTTCGAATACTCCGCTCTCAAGGCCTCGGAGATTTTGAGAGCCTCGCCCCTCAAGCCGGCGACTATGTCTAGGAGGCTCGCCCTAATATCTTCCCTGAGCTCCTTCTGCATCTCATCCCCATACTTAACGAGCTCGTTAGACCTGGAGACTGTCTCGTCGTGGAGCCTCTTAAGCTCCCCTTCAAGCCTGTTTATAGCCTCGGCGAGCCTCGACACCGGGCCCTTAGAAGACATTTCCAGCCCCAAAACGTGTCTCAGAGCTTAACATATTTAAGCATTACCCCAAGGCTACATCCAGGTAGATCATAACTATGAAGCCTATGAAGAAGCCTAGAGTAGCATACCTCTCCCTACCGCCCCCATGGCTCTCGGGCAGAGCCTCATGGACTACAACATAAACCATGGCCCCTGCTGCTGAAGACAAGCCCAGGTATAGGATGAAGGGGAGCCCGCTGAAAACAGTTACAGAGAGCAGCGCTGCCAGAGTCTCGCTCAGACCGCTTAAAGCCGCCACCGAGACAGCCAGAAACCTGCTCCCCGTTATGCCTAAGACTGGGAGGGCTACAGCCAGCCCTTCAGGAACGTCCTGGAGGCCTATAGCTAAGCCTACCTTAAACCCTTCGCCGAGATCGTAGGCTGAAGCCACCCCTATACTGTAGCCTTCGGGAAGGTTATGGATCAATATGGCGAGGGCTACAAGCCATGCAGCTTTAATCTTCCTCCTAGCTGAAACCCAGCCCTCAAACCCCTTAAACAGGTGCTCGTGAGGTAAAAGCTCGTTGATGAAAGCTATTGCTACAGCTCCCCCCAGGAGCCCTGCGAGGGCCACTAGTATCCCCCCACCTTCTATGGAGGGTAGTAGGAGGCTTGTGAAGCTAGCTACTATCATAACCCCGCTACTGAAGCCAAGCCCCACATCTATCATGAACTCTAGGGATTGGGGGTCTTCCCTCCTATACTTGACTAGTAGAACCGGTAGAGCCCCTAGGGTTGTGAGTGCAGCCGCCAGTAGGGACATTATGAGGGCTAGGGCTAGGCTGCTCTCACCACTTAAGCCTAACACTATTTCCCGGAGGTATTCAAGGTAGTCAGCCACCAATACCTCCTCTCCTCCAGGCTCTAGGGTATATGCCTGTCTCCATCACCACCCTGAGGGGTTCAGCGACTATGCCCCTGCTAGCCTCTATTATCTCGCCGCCGCTCATGACAGCCTTACCTACAGCCACGAGCTCCCCCTTAAGCGTTAATATAGCAACTTTATCGCCTTTCTCTAGCCTCTCGCTAACCATAGCAACGCCCGGGGCGGCCAGCCTAGCTCCCTGAGCTATACTCTCCACAGCCGTATCCCTTAAAACTATGAGGGGCATACCGCAGACCACGTATTCCCCGGGCATGACAACCTTCCTTAACATGTCATCCTTACCCTCAACTTTCCACCTGTAAACAGCCTCTGAGAGGTCCTGGAGCCTGACGAGGCCGTGGCTTTCATGGAAAGGCCCCGTCTTCATCCTCCTAAGCTCCCTCATGTGAGCCCCAACCCCTAACACTAAGCCTATATCCCAGCAGAGTTTCCTAATATATGTCCCGGCGTCGCAAGCCACTCTCATGAGCGCCAGCTTCCCATCATACTCTAAAAGCTCTATCTCATGAACAGCCCTACGCCTCACACTCCTCTTAACACTACTCCTAAGGGGGGGCCTCTGATATATCACACCTTTAAACTCCCCCAAAACCCCCCTAAGCCTATCCTCGGGGACTGGAGAGTGAACATCCATAACACACACGTATTCTTTAGAAGAGTGCATTATAAGCCCTATGACTTTCGTCATCTTCTCTAAAGCTATAGGTAGCACTCCCGTGACCTTAGGGTTTCCCCGCCACCCCCCGCTAGCTTGGGGTTTAAGGTGGCTCTAGGGTCCCTCCATGGCCTGCCTTGCTCACACCTAGAATCCTCTTAACCCAGGCGACAACCTCGTGGCTCGTGGGGCCCGGGGGTTTATCTAATAGTATGAGGCCGTACTGTATGTACTTATCTATAGGCCTCATGGTTGGGATCCAGCCGTACCCCTCGCTAGTGGGCTCGTCAAACTTAACTAGAAGCTTTTCCCCAGGCCCGCAGAGCCTCCCAATAGACTCTATGAACTCCCTACCCAGCCTGGTGGCGTCGAGGCCCAACAACCTTGTAGACCCCTCGTTTCGAGAGGAGAGTCTAAGCTTTTAAGGGCTAGCATAGTGTTTAGAGCGTGGTTGAGGCTCCCCTAGAAGGTTGCAGCGTTCCTAGAGGTGGCGTCCAGATGCTGGTCAAGGTGGATTTTGAGGCTGCCAGGCTTCTAGGCGGCTCTCTCAAAGTAATAGCCTCGAGGACCCCCCTGGACAGTTTCACAGACCCCGACTTTTACCCCCCAGTTAATGCTAGTAGGAGGGATCTAGTCTCTTATTTCCTCGTTATGGTCGCCATGGATCATAGGCTTAGCAGGCCTGGGAGGCCCTATGAGGCTGTTATTGATGGTAGGCTCTACCATGGGGCGGACCTCCTCTATAAACTGGGCTCCAAGAAGTATGGGGAAGACCCGGGGTTTTTCGAGGCTGAGAGGCTGTCAAGGATAACCTTAAGGGATGTCCTGGAGTGGCTTAGCGTGGAGAGCGAGGGTAAGACTGTTAAACCTCCAGACCCTGAAGTTAGAGTTGAGCTCTTGAGAGACTTGGGAGTTAAACTCTTAAAACTATATGATGGAGATCCCTATACTATAATAGTCGAGTCAGCTAACTACCTGAAAAGGGGGGTTCAGGGGGGTTTCATTAACATACTTAAAATATTCAAAGCATACCAAGACCCTATAGAGAAGAAGAACTATTTATTAGCTAAGTTCCTGGAGAGGAGGAGAGTCCTAGAGATAGTTGACGACTACAACAAGGAAGTTCCAGTAGACAACCACCTAGTAAGGATAGCTATAAGGACGGGAATAGTAGATGTAGATCCGGAAACCTTGGAAGCCATAGCTTTAGGAGTAGAGTTCACAGAAGAAAAAGACATTGTACTAAGGAAAACAGCAAGAATAGCATATAAAGAAGTAGCTAAAGCAGCAAACATAGACCCCTTCATATTAGACGACATATTATGGGCGTTCGGGAGGAAATGCTGCACGAGAGAAAACCCCACATGTAAACATACATGTAGAGTGGAATGTGCTAAAATAGGAGGGTGCAACGGAGGCTGCCCCCTAGCTGGAATATGTAAAGCTTATAGAAACCCCATATACATGGTACCAGAACATAACTATACAAATACATGGTGGTACTAGCAATGACCTTAATCCTCTATATTCTATTCAACACTACACGTGCAAATCTTTAAACAGTTTCTGGGGCATTGTAAAAGTTAGCCTTACATACTAATCTAAGCTTCATCATATAATTGGGATTTTAAGTTTAACCCTTGATAGTGGTGTTTTTAATTTATATTACACTTTAAACTTTTTTTGCCTGAAATTTAGTTCAGCTAAAAATTATACTAGATATGTAAAGGGTAAATATCGATATTTAAAAGGTTATCTTAGTTAAATTAATAGAGCGGGGGAAAGGTAATGTTATTCTCGGTACCGATTGCTAGGCCAACTAGTGTAGGTATGGGGAACAATGTGAAGATATTTAAGAGGGAAATGTCAGAGAAAGATACTGGAAGCTATAATCAAAGGAGGGGAGCGTAGATGGTTGAGAAGCCTCTTAGTCAGTTAAATTCTGGAGAGAAGGGGAGAGTAGTTAAGGTCGTGGGGGATCCTCTATTACGCAGGCGGCTCGTGGCCATGGGCGTAGTTAGGGGGGCTGAGGTTATAGTGGTGAGAAGGGCCCCTCTAGGGGACCCTATGGAGCTTCTCCTTAAAGGCTACTATCTATCATTGAGGAGAAACGAGGCTGAAAACGTGTTTGTAGAGGTTGACGGGAAACAGACCTGAGGAAGGGGTCGGAAATAAAAGTTAATATGTGGGGGGAGAAATGATGGTGAAGGTTGCCCTTATAGGTAATCCGAACGTGGGGAAGACTGTTATTTTTAATAACCTCACCAGGGGGAGGGAGCATGTTGGGAACTGGCCTGGGACTACTGTTGAGAAGAGAGTAGGGAGGGGCAAGCATAAAAGCGTCACTATGGAGATTGTAGACCTCCCGGGGCTCTACGAACTAACAGCCTCCTCTATAGCTGAGTTGATAGCTAGGGACTATATTGTAAAGGAGAATCCGGATGTAGTTGTTAATGTAGTCGACGCGTCTAACATCGAGAGAAACCTTTATCTAACGCTACTCCTACTCGAGCTAGAAGCTAACGTCATAGTCGCTCTCAACATGTGGGATGTCGCGGAGTCGAGAGGATACGGGATAGATGTTAAGACACTCTCAGAACTACTGGGCGTGCCGTGCATCCCGACAATAGCCCCGAAGAAAGTTGGGATAGAGGAGTTGAAAGATGAGATCGTGAGGGCTACTCAAAAGAGACGAGTGGGGGGGCGCCCTATCAGCTATGGGGATGATGTTGAGATGTTTATCGGGAAAATTGAAACTATTATTTTGAGAGACGCTCGCCTGTCGAAGTACCCTGCTAGGTGGCTCGCGATAAAAGCGCTGGAAGGGGACGAACGCGCCTTAAAGACTATAGAGGAGTTAGCCGGGCCTGAAACATTATCTGAAATTCTCTCTATAGTCGCTGAGAGTAGAAGTGTCCTAGGCGGGGATCCTGAGGTAGTGTTGGCTGAAAGACGTTATAATGTCATCAGAGTAATACTGGAGAGAGCTGTGAGAAAGAGGGAGGTTAAGTTAATTCTCACCGATGTTCTCGACGAAGTCTTCCTCAACAAATACCTTGGGATACCCATATTTTTAGCTATAATGTGGACTGTATTCTATTTTGTTTTCGAAGTCTCAGAACCTTTCATGAAATTGCTTAATGAAGGTTTCATTATGCTCGGCAAACTAGCCGGGGAGACGAAAACGCCCTTAGCATCTTTATGGGCCGATGGAATATGTAGCGGGCTGGGTTTTGTCTTGCAATTTATATTCCCAATAATATTCTTATATATAGCTTTAGCTATATTGGAGCAGTCCGGCTACCTCCCTAGGGCAGCTTTTCTCATGGACCGTATCATGTATAATGTTGGGCTTGGCGGGAGGTCTTTCATCCCCATGTTACTAGGGTTTGGGTGTAATGTCCCCGCTATAATGGCTACAAGAGTAATAAAGGATGAGAGGGATAGGCTCGCTACTATACTTGTGATCCCTCTCATGTCTTGCGCTGCGAGGCTACCTGTTTACGTCCTTATAGCTGGAGCTCTCTTCCCTGAATATGCTGGTACTGTAGTGTTTTCAATGTATATGTTAGGTATTATCCTCGCAATCTTAGTGTCTCTTCTAGCTAGAAAACTAGTTCCCGGTTTAAAGGGTAAGCCGGCACCGCTCTTATTAGAACTCCCACCATATAGGGTTCCGACACTAACTGCAGTATTATCCTTTGCGTGGCGTAGGGCACTAGTGTTCTTAGAAAGAGCTGGCACAGTCTTGTTCGCCGGCGCTCTAATACTCTGGTTCTTAGCATACTTCCCTTGGGGGGTGGAGCCGGGGAGTGGAGATTCCTATGCCGGGCTAATCGGCAACACTTTACAGCCAATATTCTCCCCTCTCGGCTTTGACTCTAAGCTTGTCACAGCACTAGTGTTCGGGTTCTGGGCAAAAGAGGTGGTGATAGAGGCGCTTGGAATACTTTATGGTGTAGAAGGTGAAGAAGAGATACGGAGTGTTATAGCAGCTAGCGTGAGCCCCCTCACAGGGCTCGCTTATATGGCTTTCGTGTTAATCTATGTACCCTGCATAGCGACAGTTGCAGCTGTGAAGAAAGAGACTCTATCTTGGAGGTGGGCGGCTTTCCTAGTAGCTTACCAGCTCACACTAGCTTATGCAGTTGCTTTGATAATAGCCAGGTTAGGGTCTCTTTTGTGAGGTGCGAGTTATGGATAAGTGGAGCTTGAAAATAGCTGGCAGCTACGCTCTAGCACTTGGAGCCCTCTATGTAGCCTGTGGATTGCTAGAAATACTCTCCCGGATGGGAGTTAGCCCGTTCAAAATCGACCGCTTTATTCCAGCAGACCCCTTCAGCGGCTTCGCTTCAATAGTTGTGGGGGCAACTTACCTCTACAGTGTGAGAGCCCTCCTGACAGGGAGAGAAGAGGGGCTACCTTTCCTATTAGGGGGGGTAGTGCTCTCCACAATATTAGGGGTAACATTCATCCTCGTCGCGGGAGCCCACTGGCTGGACAGCTGGCTTGAAGGGGGGGAGTTTTCTTTAGCTGAAGAGCTCAGACCTGAAATATGGCTATTCGCCTCATCACTACCTGTAGCCTATTTTACACTGCAATGGATAAGAGCGTCGGGAAGACCGGGAAGCTTTCCCAGCAGGTGGCTGAAGTGAATGTTAAATCTATAATCTTAAAAGTACTCTCCAAACTAGTGCTCTGCGAGTGCAACTATTGCACCTACAAGAGCTCGTGCCCAATAAGAACCCTAATGAGCAAAAACACAACATTGCGGAGCCCTCTAAAAGACCGTAAACTAAGGTTAAAAACCCCAAGAATTCTAAGTCATTAAAGAAAATAAGCTTGCTCCTATAACAATGTAGTCATTAGGGAAGAGAGCATCCGTTCTACCCTAGCGTTTAACGCTAGAGTTTCCCTCTCATGCCACGGGAGGCTTTCGCTTCGAACAGTTGAAGAGGGCGCATATATCTTCTATTGCCCGGCACCCATTTAAGCTTAACTCCGCATATCGGGCGTAGGAACCCCCTCAAGATCTGGGGGCGGATAGTTTATAAACTTTATGCTGGATAGAACCTGTTTCCAGACTCCTCCTGGGGGATTTCACACGCGCTCCCTCAGGGGTCATATTATCACTGTTTTGTGGAAAAGTACTCGGCCCTTGGAAGTACGTCTTCATAAGCGGTATTTAAACATGGACTCTAGCAAATTCTATTGAAAGTTGTTTGCAGTTCCACTAAGCTTTTCCTCTACTATAGTGCGGGGGGTGGGATTTGAACCCACGCAGGCCTACGCCATCGGGTCCTGAGCCCGACCCCTTTGACCAGGCTCGGGCACCCCCGCCCTGTGTTTTATGGTGTTAGTCTAGGCTAATTAAGGTTTTAAGTTTCACTTTAGACTTTAGCTTTTTGGATGTGGGTGGCTCCGCTGATGGTTGATGTTTTGGGTTTTCTAGCTTCTATTGGTGAGAGGCTTCCTGGGGTTAGTAAGCCTGCTCCCCGCCCTACTCTCTATAGGAGGCTTATGCTTACAGGTTTAATCCTAGTCTTATACTTTATAATGGCTAATATACCCATCTACGGTGTTCCCAGGCAGCAGGCTGGCGGCCAGTTCGAGCTTTTGAGGATAATTTTCGCTAGTAGTGCTGGAACTTTGATGGAGCTGGGTATAGGGCCTATTGTCACTGCGGGCCTCATAATCCAGATACTCGTGGGGGCTAAGATCATAGACTTGGACTTAACTAGGCCCGAGGCTAGGAAGAAGTTCACGGGGGCCCAGAAGACTCTAACAGTTTTCTTCGCCATGTTCGAGGCTTCAGCTTTCGTCATAGGTAAGAGGTATTGGGCTGGCACAGGGATAGAGCCTAGCCCCCTCATAATGCTCATAGTCACGCTCCAGCTCGTCGCGGGAGCCCTCATTGTAGTGCTTTTCGACGAGGTTATCCAGAAAGGCTGGGGTATAGGGAGTGCTGTCAGCCTCTTCATATTAGCCGGTGTCGCTCAGAGCGTTGTCTGGAGCTTCTTCGGGACAGTCCCCGGGGTTTTAGAGGCTTACGGCCTCATACCAGCCCTGGTGAGGGAGAGGAGCGCCATACTTTTGGCGAGGCCTAACGCATACCCGGACATTACGGGGGCTGTTGCTACAATAGCTATGATACTTTTCCTGGCATACGTTCAAGCTATGAAAGTGGAGATCCCCGTAACAGCCCCCAGGTTTAGGGGTATTAGGAGTAGGGTGCCACTCCAGTTCGTCTACGTCACCAACATTCCTATACTGTTGACTGGAATACTGGTCTCAAACTTCCAGCTTGTTGGAGGCGTACTCAGGGACTTCATGGACCCTACAAGCACGTTCTACCAGTACTACTCGAGCTTCCTACACTATGTAACCCCACCTAGGGGCATAGTGGAAGCTTCACTAGACCCCGTCAAGACTCTAACCTTCGCAATATCATGGACCATAATGTCTATAGCCTTCGGGCTTATATGGGTTGAGATAGCTGGGCTCAACCCGAGAGAGCAGGCTAGGAGGCTTATAAGCGGGGGGCTCGAAATACCGGGGGTTAGAAGGAACCCTAAGGCTGTAGAGGACGTTCTATCCCAGTATATCTACCCCCTAGCTGTCTTAAGCAGCATACTCGTAGCAGCCATAGTTATCGTGGCCGACATTTTCGGTGTCTACGGCACGGGCACAGGCCTGCTCCTGGCGGTCGGCATTATAAACCAGTATTACGCCATGATAGCTAGAGAGAGGGCTCTAGAAGCGTACCCGCTACTTAAGAGGATATTGGGTGAAGAGTAGTGGAGCTGAGGAACAAGTTTAAAGTCATAGTAGTCACGGGAGTCCCAGGGGTGGGTAAAACCACTGTGATCAACCACCTGCTAAAACTAGCTGAGGGGAGAGACCTCAAAATCAAGGTTGTAAACTTCGGAGACTACATGGTGAGCCTAGCCGTTAAAGAAGGCCTAGTGAATAACAGGGATGAAGTCAGGAGGCTCCCCCTAAGGAGGCAACTTAAAATCCAAGAGCTAGCGGCTGAAGCCATAATTAGCGATGCTGCCAGAGAGCTTGGAGAAGAAGGATACTTAATAGTAGATACACATGCCCTCGTTAAAACCCCGGCGGGCTACTGGCCGGGACTCCCATACCATGTAGTTGAGAGGCTTAAACCAGACTCCATAGTACTCGTAGAGTCAGAGCCTGAAACTATAGTGGAGAGGCAGGCTAGAGATAAGACCAGGTACAGGTCGGACATTGGGGGTGTTGAGGGGGTCAAACTCCTAATGGATCAGGCTAGGTCCGCCGCGATAGCCAGCGCTGTTAAATGCGCTTCCACAGTCCAGATAATATTTAATAGGGAGGGGCGTCCTGAAGAGGCCGCGCTAAACCTCCTGAGGGTCCTGGAGGGCTTGTAGGGTCTTGGAGGGGCCCTCCATAATACCCATACTAGCAGCCATAACATCATTCTTCTCGCTGTACATAGCTATAGTAGCTTATAGAACCCTCTACCCCCTAGAAGAAGTCAGAAAAGCCGTTGAGATAGCCTCAGAGTACAAGTCCATATCGGGGCTCCTAAGAGGTAAGAGGGCTGCCAGGAGGCTGAAGAGCATGGAGCCGGAGTATAGGAAAGCCAGGAGCCTAATACTAAGAAGCACCATAGTCAAGTTCGCCCTAATAACCCTGTCCTACGTGTCCGCCTCCCTAATGCTCACAATAATATACCCTGTCGTGGAAACCCCATACTACATACCCCTAATAACGCTACACGTAGAGCTCGAAGGCAGAGAAGCCATAGTAATGCCAGTGCTCTACCTCCACTTTTTCATATTCCTCTACACAATGCTACTCTATAGAGACTTAATACTCTAGGGTAAAGTTTTCGGTTAACATGGTTGCCTAGAGGCATTTAAGGACATAATAATGTGGACTATGGAAGTTTAGAGTTTTAAGGCCTCCACGCTATGCGAGCCCTCCCCCATGATTGGCAGTTGGGGGCGGGCGGCCCCAGTAATGCCAGCCCATGGAGCCCCCAATGGGCTGGGGGAGCCGGGCCCAATACCATGAATACCCATGATATTGAGTTCCGGCGACCACTTAATACTTTAACCCCCCAATAGTTTCTAACCTAAAGCTACTCTAAGAACGGGGGGGAGAGCATTGTGTTAGAGGAGGTTTTGGGGAGGTTAAAGCACTTAAGGTATAGAGGTAACGTGAGGTTTCACGGGTGGGCGGCGTGGTTAGGCCTACTTTGAGGTCTGGGAGTTTGAAGAGAGTTTACAGGAGGACCCCCGGGGGGAAGGCTGTAATCCATTATGAGGGGGGGAAGCCTGGTAGGGCTGTGTGCGCTGGCTGCGGTAGGCCTCTAGCGGGAGTCCCCAGGCTTAGGAGTGTGGAGTTGCGCGGCTTAAGTAGGGCTAAGAAGAGGCCTAATAGGCCTTATGGTGGGGTTTTATGCTCCACGTGCCTTTCCAACGCGATAGCGAGGGCGGTCATAAAGCCGGCCCTACAATAGTCGTATCAGGCTCCCCCGGCTCCGGGAAGTCTACTTATGCTAGGAGGCTTTCAATCGACCTCGGCCTTAAATATTATAGTAGCGGCGAGATCTTCAGGGCTATAGCTAGGGAGAGGGGGGTCAGCATTGTGGAGCTGAGCAGGATGGCTGAGAGTGATCCGAGCGTTGACATTGAGATAGAGAGGAAGACCCTCAGCATAGCTGAGAAGGGCGGCGTAGTCATAGACAGCCACCTCGCCGCGTGGATCCTAGCGTCTACAGCCGACATGCTAGTATACGTTAAAGCCCCCCTAAAAGTTAGAGCGGAAAGGCTCGCGGCCAGAGACGGTAAGAGTGTAGCTGAATCTTACAGGGAGATAATAGCTAGGGAGGAGAGCCAGGCATTCAGGTTCGCAAAATACTATGGGCTCGACACCAGGGACCTCTCAATATTTCACCTAATACTAGACACGGGAGCATACAGCCTAGAAGAAGCGTACAGCATTATAAAACTTGCGGTAGTCAAAAGACTCAAAAGCCTAGGGTATATACTGGGAGAAAACATATAAACCTGGAACACTAAAATAAGCCACTCAAGGGGGGGTTTGAGATGCCCGCAATAGAAATAGGGAGGATATGCGTAAAAACTCGAGGCAGAGAAGCGGGGAGAAAAGCGGTCATAGTAGACATAGTAGACCAAAACTACATTCTAATAACGGGGCCGAAAAAACTCACGGGAATAAAGAGGAGGAGAGTAAACATAAACCACATAGAACCCCTAGAAACAAAAATAGAAATAAGGAGAGGAGCCCCAGACGAAGAAGTGCTGGAGGCGGTCAAAAACGCGAACCTAGAAGAATTCATGAAGCAACCGGTCAAAATAGCCTCAACCCTAGTTTAAATCCCAGTTCAAGCATACTCTTAGCTTAACTTTCACTACACTAGAGCCACCAACATCCGTGAAGATTTTAGAAAAGAATAATGCCCCACAGGCTGGTTAACCCTGCTAGCTAGCGTTTAAACACTTGGAGAAGACAGGGTGCGAGGATATAAGCCGGTGGTTGAGAGGAGTTTATAGGAGAAGATGGGGTCGGCATGCCTTCAGAGTATAAGTTTATTGTTGACACCATGTTAGGGGATTTGGCTAGGTGGCTCAGGATTCTAGGCTATGATACTGTATATTCTAGGATTTATAGCGATAGGGAAGTTCTAGAGCTGGCTTTTCTCGGTGGCAGGGTTTTAATTACGAGGGATGGGGGGCTTCACCGTAAGGCTGTTAAGATGGGCGTGAAGAGCGTTCTAGTTGAATCAACGATTATAGAAGAGAGGCTGGCTGAGGCCTCAGTCAAGCTGGGGATAGACCTTATTGTAAACCCTGAGAAGAGCAGGTGCCCCGAGTGTAACGGCGTCCTTGAGAGGGTTGAAGATAAGAGTCTGGTTAAAGACAGGGTCCCCCCAAACGCCCTAAACTCCTACGACGTCTTCTACTTGTGTGTCAAATGCGGTAAAGCCTATTGGGAGGGCAGCCACTGGCGTAATATAAGAAAGGTCATAGATGAGGCTAGGAGGCTCGCGGAGGAGTATAGGAAGGCTTATAGACCTAGAAAGATTAAAAGTAAGAAGGGGTTTGGGGGTGGTGCTTTCAAAGATAAAAACGCTCCCAGTAATGTGGGGGCGGATACTGAGGCTGGCAAGCAGGCCTGACATGGAAGAATACATGCTACTGTTAAGGTTGAGCCTCATAGGATTCGCCCTCGTGGGCGGCATAGGGTTCATAATACACATTATATACATACTGATAACAAGCCCTGGAAGCTAGCTTGAATTCAACGTTAATGGTTCCACGTTTAACCTGGGGGTCCCTTAGAAAGTACTTAGCTTTAAGAGTTCCAGACCTTCTATGTTAATAGAGGGGAACTATTTTGTCTGCGGGTGAGTCGAGGTTTTACGCGATCCAGGTAACTGGAGGCATGGAGGAGAGGGTTGCTTTAATTATCGTGGAGAGGGCTAAGAGCATGGGTTTTAAGGTTAGGAGCGTGCTTGTGCCCGTGGACTCTAAAGGCTTTCTAGTGGTTGAGGTTGACAATCCCGGGGTTCTCTTCCACGTAATCAGGGGGATTAGGCATGTTAAGAGGAAGAGGCCTATATTGGTTAAGGAGGAGGAGGTTGTGAGGCTCGCAAGGCCTATAGTGGAGGTGCCTAAACTTTCTAAGGGGCAGCTCATAGAGGTTACTGGCGGGCCTTTTAAGGGCATGAAAGGGAGGGTTATTGAGGTTCACGAGGCCCGGGGGGAGGTTGATGTGGCTCTTCTAGAAGCAGACTATAGGATGATAGTGACTATACCCTTAGACATAGTTAAGCTTGTGGAGGAGAAGGCGCCTGAATAGCTGTTGAACCGCGTGATGGAAGCCGTGCTGGAATATTTCAACGTAATCCTTGTGAGATATGGGGAGATTGGAGTTAAAGGAGTGGGGACTAGGCGTAGGATGGAGGGCTTACTCGTTAAAGCCCTCAAAGAAGCCCTAGAAAGTTTTAAAGTTAAAGGTAAGATAGAAGTCTCGGAAGGGCGCATCTTCATATGGGAGCCTGAAGATGTGGAGGCTGCCGTTAAGGCTGCGGCTAGAGTTTTCGGTGTCAAGTCCCTCTCCCCAGCTTATGCCACGGAGTTCGCAGGCCTCGAGGACCTCGTAGCTAGAGCTTCAGAGTTCTTCTCTGAAAAAGTTAAGGGTAAAGTGTTCAGGGTTAGAGCTAGGAGGGTGGGGCTCCACAGTTTCACTAGCAAGGACGTTGAGAGAGCCCTTGGAGCTAAACTCTTGGAGCTTGGAGCGTCTAAAGTAAACCTTGAAAACCCCGAGTATACCGCTTACGTGGAGATTAGGGGTAGGAGATTATTCCTTTACGATAAAATCCACGAGGGCCCCAGAGGGCTCCCCCTAGGCAGCGAGGAGCCTGTCCTCGTCTTATTCAGCGGGGGCTTCGACTCCACAGTAGCCTCCTGGACGCTCATGAAGAGGGGGTGTCCAGTCCACCTGGTACATTATGACCTGGGGTTCCCGGAGACTGTGAAGGTCGCCCTAGAAGCCGCAAAGTTCCTCTCAGACAACTGGAGCTACGGGCACAGGATGAAAATGTACATTGTAAACTTCAAAGGAGCAGCTTTAATAGTTAACGGCCTCGTATCACCCCCCTACAGGACTCTAGTCATGAGGAAGCTCATGGTTAAACACGCTGAAAGCCTAGCGGAGAAACTGGGAATAGAAGCTTTAGCCACGGGAGAATCTATAAGCCAGGTCGCCAGCCAAACCATTAGAAACATACACTTAATAGAGAGAAACACGAAACTCCCAATACTAAGACCCCTAGCAGGCATGGATAAAGATGAGATAATAAAAATATCCATGAAAATAGGAGCGTACGAGATAAACAAAAAACAAATAGAAGTCTGCGGGCTCGCAGCCACACCAACACCAAAAGGGAGGCTCGGCAGGTTCGAAAAAGAGCTAGACAAGGCCTCCGACATAATAGTACCAGACCCCATAGAAGTAGACCTTAAAAACAGCAGCCTCAAAGAGGCCCTGGAAAAGCTAGGGTTACTTTAACCCTCCCACCTCCCAGCCTCCAAAGGCCTTATCATGCGAGGGCCCATGACTTGGTGGAGGTTACGTTTAGGGCTAGAATGTTAGAGGGATGTGTGGAGGTGGTTGTATAGTTTTAAGAGGCGGAGTTTAACGTTATTCCTGGAGTTGAAATAGTTTGATAGACATACTGATAACAGGGTCTATAGTTTACACGGGCGAGAGACTGGTAAGGGATGGATATGTTTATATTAGGGATGGGAAAGTGGAGCATGTTGGAGAGGCTCCTGTTTTAGAGGATTATAGCTATGCCACTCTACTGCTGGGGGGTCCTGGTAGGATAGTTGTCCCGGGTTTAACGGCCATGGCTAATACTGCCGCCTACCCGTTGAGGTTTAGGGGGGCTTCTATGGCTGAGAGGGTCAACTATTATAGGGGTCTCGACGTTAAAACCCTGGTGACACTATCGCTACCCGCAGTCTATGAGCTTCACATGAGCGGGGTTACCACGATAATAGTCGAAGGGTTATCGCCGGAGTTGCCTTTAAGCCTTTCAGAGGCTGTAGGGGGGTTCTATGGGCTTGCAGTCCCCGTTTGTAGCGGTGTTGAGCCTAGATACGTGCCCGGTCTAGCGTCAGCCTTAAGGATTTCAGGCCCGGGGTGTGAGGGTGAGGCTGATGTGGTTGAGGTTGACGGTAGGGGGTTTAAGGGTTCTAGGAGGGTTTTAGGGCTTTTCCGTGGGGCCTCACTGCTTTTAACGGCTTCAGGCGTTGAAGACCCCCTGGGGGAGAGTCTCGAGCTTAGGAAAGCCGCGATGCTGCCTCCCCCGGTTATAAAGCAGGGTAGGATTGCTGAGATCGCCGTTTTCGATGTTAGCAGGCCCCCCGCTATGATGCTTGACACCGCTTCGGAGAAGGAGATCTTGAGAGTGTATTCTAGCGGGGCCAGGCTAGAGTCTCTAATAGCTGGTGAGGATGTCCTGGTGGATACGGGGGAGCACCTTTACATTGTTGAGAGGTCTTTCAAGGAGGCTAGGAGCCTGAGCGAGAAGGTTCTCAAAAAACTTGGTTGAAAGCTAATGCTTTAAACTCTTAGAGTATAAACTTTAATCTTAGATTTGGGAGATGAACGGGGATTGTCCAGGGATGAGGCTAGGATATATGTGGTAGACGTAGATTCAATAATCGATGGGAGCCTCAGGAGGCTCATAGAGAGGGGGGAGGTTAAAGGTAGGATTTTAATACACAAGGCTATAGTGGAGTACCTCCACAGCGAGGCTGTGAGTGGGAAGTCTCTAGGCTTCACAGGGTTAAACGAGCTGAGCAAGATCCTTGAAGCCTCCAAGGGCTTCGTGGAAGTATCCATTGTGGAGGAGGAGAGGAGGCCTTTAAGAGAGTATGATGGCCAAGGTGTTAAGACTATAGTGAGGGACTACGCTTGGAGGATCGGGGCTACACTCATAACATCAGACTCTGTTCAAGCTATGACAGCGCGGGCCCTAGGGATCCCTGTATTACACTTCTCTAAGGAGCCGGCTGGGAGGCTCAAGCTTGAAACTTTCTTCGACCACAAGACTATGAGCGTCCACCTTAAAGAGGGGGCTCCGCCCTTAGCTAAGGTTGGGAGCCCTGGCAGGTGGGTTTTCATAAAACTTAGGGAGGCCCCCATGACTAGGGCTGAGCTCGAAGATATTTCCAGGGAGATCGTAGAGGTGGCCTCCCGGGGGGGCTACGGGTATGTTGAGATAGATAGGGTGGGGTCTACTATAGTTCAGCTTGAGGATTACAGGATAGTCATAATTAGGCCTCCGCTAAGCGACGGGTGGGAGATAACCGCTGTTAAGCCCCTAGTTAAACTCAGACTCGAGGATTACGATCTCCAGGAGAAGCTCCTCAAAAGGCTTATTGAGAGGGCTGAAGGCATACTGATAGCTGGAGCCCCCGGGATGGGTAAAACCACTTTCGCCCAGGCTCTCGCAGAGTTCTACTCAAGGCAGGGTAAGATCGTTAAAACTGTAGAGTCCCCGAGGGATATGAGGCTGCCGGCTATAATAACACAGTACTCTAAAACATACGCTAGCGTGGGAGAGCTCCACGACATACTCCTCCTATCGCGCCCAGACTACACTGTGTTCGACGAGCTCAGGAACGACGAGGACTTCAAACTCTACGTTGACCTGAGACTAGCCGGGATAGGGATGGTTGGAGTGCTCCACGCCACTTCACCAATAGACGCTATACAGAGGTTCATAAGGAGGGTGGAGCTCGGCATGATACCCAGCATAGTGGATACGGTTATATTCATAGATAAAGGTATTGTAACCAAAGTCTACGAGCTCTCAATAAGCGTTAAACTCCCCTCAGGATTGAGAGAGGCGGAGCTCACAAGACCCGTGGTGGAAGTTAGAGACTTCATAACAGGAGAGCTTGAATACGAAATATACACTTTCGGGGAGCAAACAATGGTAGTCCCAGTCAGGAAAGGGAGGGGGGTGAACATAGAGGATATTATTAGGAAAATAATGCCGGAGGCGAGCGTGGAAGTGAGCGGGGGAACACTAATAGTTAGGCTACCAAGATATGGGGCTAAGGTAACAGCTAGAAAAGTGAGGAGGGTCAAGAAGATAGCTGAAGACCACGGGCTCGAACTCAAGTTCGTGCCCGAGTAAACAGTGGGGGGAAACACTCCTATTATGGGGGGCCGTTAAAGGCTATAATCCCCTAGGATACCCTCTTATAAAGCCTTCGCCCCTTACAACTATTAAAGGCTCCTGAGGGGCGCTCTAATGGGATACCCTAAAGCGAGAGCCTCTAGGGTGGAGAATGAGCTGGCTACTATAATGTGGAGTCTAGGGTATGCTGTTGTTAGGGGCCCGTCTAGCGGTGGGGGTGTTAGGAGGAGGTTTCAGCCGGACCTTGTGGCTTTGAAGGAGGGTAAGATCCTGGTTTTCGAGGTTAAAATGGGGAGGGAGGGGGAGCCCGTGTACCTGGAGTCTAGCCAGGTTCTTGGTTTGACAGAGTTTTCTAGGAGGTGTGGGGGCTTAGCTTTTATAGCTGTCAGGCTTAGGGGGGAGGGGTGGAGGTTTCACACTCTAGATCGCCTTGAAACCACGCGGGGAGGTAATTTTAAGCTGGAGAGGCCCGAGTCTGGCCTTAAAATTAGAGATCTGGAGGAGACCCTCTTCCCTAAGACTGAGAAGCTCTCAAAGTTCATGACCTAAACATAGCCTTATTAAGCTCCGCGAGCCCTATACTAGTTGGTGAGTGAATCCAATGGTTAACGGCCCTACCCTAACTTTGTTAGCGTTAATAGTCTTAATAGTATTAACCCTCCTATTCATGAGTGTTAGGGTGGTCAGGGAGTATGAGAGGGCTGTAGTATTCAGGCTGGGGAGGCTTCTAGGAGTTAAGGGGCCCGGTCTCTTCTTCCTAATACCCTTCATAGACTCTATGGTTAAAATAGATTTGAGGATAGTGGCTACAGACGTGCCGGAGCAGAAGATAATAACTAGGGATAACGTGACTGTGGGCGTCGACGCTGTAATATACTATAAAGTCTTCGACCCCGAGAAGGCTGTTACTAAAATAGAGAACTTCCACTATGCAGTCCTAATGCTAGGACAGACAACTTTGAGAGACGTAATAGGGCAGGCTGAGCTAGACGACCTCCTAGCTAAGAGGGAGGAGATCAACAAGAGGCTCCAAGAGATACTAGACACGCTCACAGACCCCTGGGGCGTTAAAGTGACGGCCGTCACCCTCAAGGAGGTTAAACTACCTGAAGGAATGCTGAGAGCCATGGCTAAACAGGCTGAAGCTGAAAGGTGGAGGAGGGCGAGGATCATAGAGGCTGAGGGTGAGAGGCAGGCTGCCGCTATAATGACTGAGGCTGCAGCGTTCTACGAGAAACACCCGGTAGCTGTCAGGCTGAGGGAGCTTCAAACTCTAATAGAGATCGCTAGGGAGAAGAACATGGTGGTAGTGACCCCCACAATGCTGGGGAGCAACGAGGCTCTAGGAATATTAATGGGCGTGTCGAGAGGTGGGATTCCACAGGCTGCTCCAAGGACTGAAGAATAGCTTTAATGCTCTCACGGTGTAATTTCATGGTTATCAGAGTTCCCATATTTTTCCTTCTCACCCTCCTCATAATAAGCTTAACCAGCGCCCCCCTAGCCTCAGAAGCGGAGGAGGGGGATCTAGGATCCCAGTATTGTGGTGTCGTCGAGAAGAAGTATGGGGTCGTTGAAGGCCCGGGATACGATAGGATAGTGGGGCCGAAGACTTTAGTTGTTAAAGTTGAAGGTGTCATAGGCAGCTGGACTAAATCCTACATACTGAGGGTTTTGAAGGAGGCTGAGAGCCGGAATGCCCCCCTAATCATAGAATTAAACACCCCCGGGGGGCTAGCAGAGGTGACTATGGACGTGATAGCGGAGCTTACGAGGAGCAGGGTCCCAGTTATAGGTTTCGTCGTAGACAAGTGGGCTGAGAGCGCCGGTACAATGATACTAGTTTCTACGCACATAGCAGCCATGCAGCCGGGCACTATAGTGGGGTCCCTCCAGCCTGTAGCCTACGACCCGGCCTCGGGCATCTATAAGCCCATTAACGAGACTAAGATAATAAACCCCATAATAAAAACGCTGTGCGAGCACGGCGCCACTAAAGGTAGAAACGCTACAGCCCTAGCGAGGTTCGTGCTCTACAACGATAACTATGGGGCTGATGAAGCTTTAAAGTTCAAAGTCATAGATGTGGTTGCTAGAGATAGGGGGGATTTGATAAGTAGAGTTAACGGGTTGATAGTCATGGTTTATGGGGGCGAGAGGGTTAAGCTTGAGCTTGACGGAAGCTACGAGTTCATGGATTTGAGTTTCTCGGAGAGGCTTCTGAATATAATATCGGATCCTCTACTCTCTGGCATACTTCTTTCTATAGGAGCTCTAGCCCTCATATTCAGCATAGCCTCAGGCAACCTGGCGGGGATGGCTATTGGGGGGCTGCTAGTGATCCTGGGCCTCCTAGGGACCGGGCTTAACCCAAATATAGCCTCACTCATCCTCATAGCTGTTGGAGCCCTACTTGTCTTCATAGAGCTCACAAGCACCCCAGGCTTCGGCATACTCGGAGGGGTTGGGGTTGCAATGATGGTTTTAGGGGTAGCCCTGGTACCTGCAATACCCGGTGTTGAGGGGGTCTCAATATCCCAGAGTTACATAAACCAGATTCTAGTAGGCCTCTACATAATAGGCTTAGGAGCCGGCGGCCTCACAGCATTCATAGTATATAAGGTCCTAAAAGCTAGCAGGGCTAAACCCTACCTGTGGAAGCTTGAAGGAGCCGTCGGCGAAGCCCTGGACGACATAAAACCTGGAAAGTACGGTTTCGTAATAGTAGAAGGAGAATACTGGAAAGCTACGTCAGAAGAAGAGATAGGAAAAGGCGACAAGGTCATAATAGTGGGAAAAGAAGATCACACGCTCAAAGTCAGAAAAACGCCTTCAAAGTAGGGGCTGCCATGAACGTGGGAGAGGAAGGCTAAGACTCCGTTTCCTTAACGCTCGAGCTAAAACCATGTACCTGGAAACCGTGGCGAGCCTTTAGATAAGCTTCTCCTCGCATTTACACTCTATATCACTCTCTTTCTTAAGCTCTGAGAGGAGCTCGTAGACCTGGTTGAACATGTCCATTATAGGGTGTAAGCCCCTCTCCTCGCCCCTGTAAGAGGCTGCTATCATGCCTTCCAGGAGTTCTAGCCTCACGTATATCATGTCTATTAGGTCTCGAACCCTACCCATTAAGGTTACCTCAACTCGAAAACTGTGAGGGGTAAAATTTAAATAGTCTGGGGGGTTTTAAAAAGTTATGAGGGGGGTGATGGGGTATGAGGCTGTCTAAGGCTGGGATTACTGTAGGGTTTGCTGGTAGGAAGCCTAGAGTACACGGGTATCACGTTTACGGGAATCTGATAGACTGCGTCAATGATAGCATACTTGAAGATGAAGAGGCCCTTAAAAACCTAGTGTTAGAGGCTGCTAAAGTAGGTAACATGTCGGTATTAGATGTTAAAACATGGAAAATAGGGCTTGGAGCGAGTGTTGTAGCAATAATCCTGGAGAGTCACATTGCCATACATACGTGGCCCGAGTTTAGGTATGCTACAGTTGATGTCTATACATGCGGCTCCCACACAAACCCCATGGCTGCTTTCGAGTACATTAAGTCTGTCCTAAAACCTCGAAAAGTGGAGCGCGGAGAGTTCCCGAGAATATTGGAATAGGTTTGGGCCCCAGGGGCTCCAGCCCCTGGGGCTCCAGTTTTAGGCCTAAAACTTTTTCCTCCATAAACTAGCATAGCCTTAAGACAGCCCCATCCCCTGCTACTATAATCCTGCCATGCCCCCTTAGAACTGTTAGGGCTTCCTCCTCGCTTTCACGTGTTAAATGGTAGAGGATCCCGAGGTTTGAGTTTTCGAGCTGGCTTAAGGCCTCGCTTACTGTAGAGTGTCCTGCACTGGCGGCTTCAACAGCCATTCTTGAGGGGAATGTTGCCTCATGTATTGCTAGGTCTGCTTTTTCAGCTTCTTTCTTGAACGCGCTTGTTGGTCTCGTGTCTCCGCTCACTACTATTTTGAGGTCACGGTGTTTTATGATAACACTCAGGGCTTCCACAGTGTGTACGGCTTCAATAAACTGGAATTCTAAGTCTCCTACCCTCACTCTTCCTCCAACCTTTACGGGTTCAACGTTGAACCCTATTTTCCACGATCCCGCCGTCAGCTGCAAGAGTTTCTTAAGGTATTCTGAAGCTGTTGGAGGCGCGTAAACTTTAAGTTCTGGGAGGGCGCTTCTAAAGGTTTTAACAAACGCTACCATGGGGAGGCCACATATGTGATCGTAGTGCTCGTGAGTCACTATGTGAGCCTGAGCTTCATCTAGTTTAACTTCGAGCTTCTCGGCGACATTAGGGGCTTGGCAGCCTAGGTCCACGGTAACAATTGTGCCTCCACCATCAACTATGACGGAGGACTGTCCCCTAAACGGGTTTAAGGCTGACCCGGTCCCCGCTATTATGATTTTAACGCAGCCCAAGCCGCTCATCCTAGTAAAAGTTAATAGGCTCACGGAAACCTTAACCTTATCGAGGTTTGAGCCCATGTTCAGGGAGGAGCTCGTCGACAGTGCTTTAAAATACTCCATAGAAGTCCTCTCAAGACTAATAGCTATACCCACAGTGTCGCCTGCAGGGGAGCACTATGATGAGGCCTCGAAACTGCTAGCGAGGGAGCTTGAAAACCTTAAGTTCAACGTTGAGGTTATAAGAGTCCCCGAGGACTACCAGAAGACCCACTGCCCCCAGGCTGGCTCAAACCCTAGATTCATAGTCTACGGGGTTTACGGTGAGGGGGTCAAGAGGCTCCACTTCAACGGCCACTATGACGTAGTACCGGGGGGTACGGGCTGGACTGTCACTGAACCCTTCAAACCTCTCGTAAAAGATGGGAAACTCTATGGGAGGGGGGCTATAGACATGAAGGGGGGGATAGCGGCGGTCCTGGGAGCCTTCAAGCTTCTGAGAGACTCCGGAATATCCCCTAACTTAGCCCTCGAGGCCGCCTTTGTCCCGGACGAGGAGATTGGAGGTAAATGCGGTACAGGATACCTGGTGGAGAGTGTTGCCGGAGCCCCCGACTATGTGATCATACCTGAGCCCAGCGGCCTCTCAAACCCGTGGCACGGCCATAGGGGTATTGTGTGGGTCACAGTTAAGGTTAAGGGTGTCAGCGCCCACGCTAGCACCCCATGGTTTGGCAAGAACGCCTTCCTCCTGGCAGCCCAGGTGGCCTTGGAGCTTCAGAGGATCGCGAGCTCAACATTCGCCTCGAGGAGGTCCAAGTATAAGATTGTCCCCGTTGAAGCCTCAATGCCAACAGCCATGATAGGCGGTGTTGCAGGCGTTGTCGGCGGGGGTAAGACAAACCAGGTCCCGGGGGAGTTCACGTTCACAGTTGACAGGAGGCTCATACCTGAGGAGAGTGTAAGCCAGGCCCTGGAGGAGCTTAAAACAATGATAGCCTGGTCTGCATACCAGGTGGGGGCGGACTATGAGATAACCGTAGACTACACTACGGAGCCTGCGATAAACGAGCCGGCGGAACTATACCAAGCGCTAAGAGAGGGTGCGAAAACAGCGGGGCTAAACATTGGAGAACCCATAGTATGCCCCGGAGGCCTAGACATGTGGTATTACACAACTAAAGGGAGCAAAGCACTAGCATACGGGCCAGAATACAGGACAGCGCACGCCCCAGACGAGCACATAGAACTAGAAGAGCTAAGAAAACTAATAATAACATACGCGGCCACAGCAATAGCCTTAGAGAAGACGAGGACACCATAAGTAGCGTAAACACCATACACACAATATTTTTATTAGGCTCCTCACAGGTAAAAACTATATTAGGAGACCCGCCGTAGCTCAGCGGCAGAGCGCCCGGCTGTAGTGGGACGGGCACCACCCGGGGAACCTGCAGAAACCGGGTGGTCGAGGGTTCGAATCCCTCCGGCGGGACCACCCCCATCTTAGCGGTATTCTCCACTTATAGGGAGGTCTTAGGGTTTAATAAATGCCCCTACAGTGTCGTCTTGTTGTGGAAATTGTTTCGTCTCGGTCTACGTGTGAGCCCTCACTCTGTGACTTTCTCTTCTTCAAGGTGGAAGTCGAGAGCGTCTAGTTCAACGTTCCTCTTGTCCTTGTAGAAGTTGGGGTCTGATATTTCCTTGATGTACTCGTGTTGGATTATGAGTTTCATGATCTCGTTTGTCCCAGTCCAGATCATTCCCAGGCGGGCGTCGCGTAGGAACCTCTCAACGGGGTATACTGTTGTATACCCTATCCCCCCCAGTATTTGCATGGCGTTATTAACAGCTTCCCATGCGACTTCCGTCGAGTTTAGCTTAGCCATGGACGCGAGTTTCCGGACGTAGCCGTAGGGTACTCTCCCCCTCTCTAGCTCGTCGGCAGCCCTGCTCGCCACGTATACGAGAGCTGAGGCTTGCGCTATTGCCGTGGCGGTCTCAGCTATCTTAAAGCTAACACCTTGATGTTCTATCAGGGGTTTGCCGAAAGACTTTCTTCTGAGGGCGTAGCGGGCCGCTATTTCAATAGCTGCGCTAGCCAACCCTATGGATCCCGCTGCTGTTGTGAGACGCTCGGGTATCATCATCCTGTTGAAAACCTCGTACCCGCCGTTAAGCTCGCCTATCAAGTTCTCCTCCGGGACTATAGCATCTTTAAATACTAGACTAGCAGTCCCCCCTCCTCTAGCCCCCAAAAGCCCGTACACAGTTTCAACTTTGAGGCCCGGCGTATCCCTATCTACAATGAAAGCGCTAACCCCACCCCTCCTCGGAGCTGAGGGATCCGTTATGGCGAAGGTCACGAAG
>JARJMZ020000017.1 GCA_029335875.2 Thermoprotei archaeon
TGAAGAGCATCCTCCAAGTAGTTATGCTGAGGAGGACCGGGATAGCCCATGGCAGGAGTAAAAGCCCCCTTAAAATCCTCCTCCCATATATGAGCTCCGATGAAAACACCCACGCTAACATGACGCCCACAAAGACCTTCAAGGGGACACTAGTGGATACGAAAAGGAGTGTTTTAAGAATAGAATATGGAAACCTGGAGTCCCCGAAGAGCTTCCTGAAATTATCTAGGCCCGTGAAATGCAGTGTTAGCTCATCTATCTGCCTATTAAGCTCCAGGATAGAGGCGCTAACAAACCCCTCATAATCTCTCTCAACACTCCTGAGGGACTCATATGCTACTCTAAGATCCTCAATGGAACTGTCTAGGGAGGGGATGACCTCAGATCTCATAACCTCTATGTCCTTTTCTGTAATAACGACCTTTAAAAGTAGTGAGGCTTCAAGGGCTTGCCAAACCTTATAGTCGAGTATTCGGAGAGCCCTATCTAGGGGGTCTCTTATACCTGGGTTTAAGTATAGTGGCGTTTCATTAGACAGGATTATATCTTTAGCCTTCAAAATTTTAGAGTCGAAGTCGCCTTTAAAGCTTCTGATTTTAACGATGCTTAAAGTTTCGGGGGCGGCTTTCTCCAGGTATTCTCTTAAACTTACTATTGTTTCCAGGGCATCCTCTAATACTAGTGAAGCCTCCTTAGACGCCCTAATTATTAAGTCTCTGTTTTCTGTGAGGTGTTTAACTATGCGATCCCTGCTTTTAAGAAGCTCCTCTAACCGGGGGCCTGGAGCCACGTTCTTAGCGTTAGCGTCTGTGAAAGCTACGTAAACAGAGTACACTATAGGTATGGCGGAGAAAGCCACGTAGATTGCTATGCTAGCTAATACTAGTATTGCCGCTACTTTCACAGGGTATAATACCTTCTCCCTTCTATGCACAGCGTTAGCCCCTGAAAGCCTCTAATATCTTCTTCTGAGCCTCGTCTAACGCTGGTTTAACGCTATCGACGGCCGCGTCACGCCCTTTCTCATTATATGTTGTTATCAAAGCGGATAAAGCCTCTGCAACGGGCCCCCATACTTTAGCCATTTTCAGGGACTTGGGCATAGGCACGCTATCAGCCAGGGACATGGCGAACCCTAAAACTATAGGGTACTTTTTCGGGTCAGCCCTCATGTAATCTATAACTGAGACTTTGACTGGTATGAAGCCTGCTTCATCCATTAACATTTTGAGGATATCATCGTTTAGAGTAAACCATAGGGCGAAGAGTATGCTAGCGTAAAGCCTGTTTCTATCATGCTCGGCAGCCTTAGTGACCCATAGCAGCTTCACCCCTGAGAATGGCCTAGACTTCATGCCGTCTATTTCAGGGATAGGGCCTATAGCGATGTTCTTAACTTTCTCCTTAATCCTGGGAATATTCCAGGGCCCGGTGACTATGCATGGAGCCCTACCTTCTTCAAATATGGTGAGCTGGGCTTCATGACCCAGATCCCCTGTATACATGTATGGGAACACCCTGCCGAGTAGGAATTTGAAGGCCTCAACAGTTCCCGCGGAGTTTACGCCCACAGCATCCCTATCCTCGTCATAGTAGAAGCCTCCGAAAGCGGTGACTAGAGGGTATATGTGGTACGGGTCCATCTGCCACGCTAAACCGTATGTTTTAGCCTCAGGCTTATACCACCTCTTCATTAAACCCTCCAACTCAGAGAACTTAGAGGGCATAGAGCCTCCCGTCATGTCGAGGTTGCATATTAAGGCTATAGCTTCAGCAGCCCACGGCAGCCCGTAGAGTTCAAGTTTATAAACTCCAGAGCTATAGGCGTAAGCAGCATACTCCCTCTTTAAATCTTCTAGAGTCTCTTTTGGAAAGATTTTTGAGAGGCTGACGATGTAACCCCCATCAGCCATCTCCCCAGTCCAGTCGTGGGCCCATGTGAATACGTGGGCAGTATTCTCGACATCGCCAGCTATTATCCCGGCTTTAACCGCCTCCTTCATGTTAGCTACAGTACCCGTATATCTAACCTCTATCCCGGGATACTCTTCCTTAAACTTATCTACAGCCCTCTTAATAGCTGTTACTTCGAAGGGCAGCATGGATGTCCAGAGGTTTATAGTGACCTTAATCTCCCCCCTCTTAGCTTTCATGGCGAGATCGTAAAAGTCCTGTGGGACTCTTATTTTCGAAACTCCTATAGTTAAAAGTGGCATTGCCGGGGGCGTAGGAGAAGGTGTTGGCGTAGGTGTGGGTGTTGGTGTTATGGGAGTTGTTGGTGTCGGTGTTAGAGGGGTTGTTGGTGTTGGTGGGGCTCTTATGAAGGCTAAGTATACCCCGGCGATTAGAATTACGATAATTATTAGGGCTGCGGCTATTAAGGCTCTTTGTGGGAAGGCCATTTCAAGCCACCCTCAAATTTACTAACTATATAGTCTAGAATTAAAATAAATTACCACTTTCTAGACTAGCAGTTTACCGGTTTTCCCATCGTAAACTAGGATTTTGCTAGTGTCGAGCTTAAGATACACGGTCTCGCCTATGTCCAGTTTCATGCTAGGCATAGACCTCACTTTAATAATGCTGCCGTTCAAGTCTAGTGTAACTATGTTATCAGCTCCTAAAGGCTCGACTACAACCACTTTACCCTGAAGTTGCGCTCCTGAACTCTTATCCTTAGTTACTATCATATCTTCAGGCCTTACACCCAGATAGAGCTCCTCTGGGAGCTCCACCTTAGCTAGGATCTCAGCTAGCCCGCCTTCAAATTTCACGATGAACCCCGAGCAGTTCAACGTTAAAGTTTCACTTTCAACAACAGCACACCCTAAAAGGTTCATGGGGGGTGTTCCTATGAATGAGGCTACAAAAACATCTCCAGGCCTCTTGTAAAGCTCCTCCCCGGGGCCTACCTGGTGTACCCTACCATTATTCATTACAGCCACCCTGTCAGCCATGCTCATAGCCTCTACCTGGTCGTGCGTCACGTATATAGTGGTTATGCCGAGCCTCCTCTGTAAAACTTTAAGCTCCCCCCTCATTTGAACTCTAAGTTTAGCGTCTAAGTTGCTTAGGGGCTCGTCTAAAAGCCATACTTTGGGCTTTCTAACGAGGGCCCTGGCTAAGGCTACTCTTTGCTGCTGGCCTCCACTAAGCTCCCTCGGATACCTTTCTAGAAGGTCTTGTATGCCCAGGAACTTCGCTATCTCTAAAGCTCTCCTCCTAATCTCGTCCCTGCTTAAGCCTAACTCTCTCTTCCTAACTTCTAAGGGGAACATTATGTTATTAAGCACTGTCATGTGTGGATATAGGGCGTAGTTTTGGAAAACCATAGCCACATCCCTATCCCGGGGGTGGAGGTCGTTGACAAGCCTACCATCAATATATATCTCCCCCTCGTCAGGGACCTCAAGCCCCGCTATGAGCCTTAAAAGCGTCGTCTTACCACACCCGCTAGGACCTAGTATTACGAAGAACTCGCCGCTTTCAATAGTGAGAGACACCCTGTCGACAGCTACGACTTTACCGAACCTTTTACTCACGCTTCTAAGCTCTACTTTAGCCATCCCAACACCATAAAAATTCATAATGACAAAGCCTATTAAACATCACAACATATGGTAGCTTCGAAACTATTTACTTTGCAGCACAGCCTCAACAAGGGAGAGGGCATAGATAACATAAAACACCCTCACATAGGTAAAGCCTTATTAAGATAACGTTGTGCTATAGTACCTAGGAAGCCTGCGAAACGAGAGTCCTCTTAATGAACTCGAGTGGGGAAACCCGAGCGTAGCGAAAAACTATGCTGGAGCAGAACGGCCACGTTTTCTTAATAGGATTAAGGTTACTAGCGAGCCGAGTAGGAGGCCGGCCGCGAGGCTTGCGAGCAAGCTAGCCCATGTTGCGGTTCTCTCAACTTCAACCACCCTTGTTTCCGTTTCAGTGTAGGTGATTGGGGTGGTTTCAGTGTGGGTGACTGTAACCGCGGGCAGGGTTATTGGTTGGGTTGCTGATAAACCTTTGACTGCAGCCATTCTAGCTATATTCTTCTCCTTTATGATTTCAAAAGTGTTTAACATGGCATACTGATCCTCTCTCGTGGGGGCGAGAATGTCCATTACGCGGGGTACAACGTTGAAGAGTATTGCTTGGGCGTACTTAACGCCGGCGCCAACAACCCACTCCTCAGCGTTGACGCCGAAAGGCCTTATTCTCTCGGGCCCGTAGCCGTCGTAACTCGTAACTATGACGGTGTAAACCCATTTGCCGGCATTCCCAACATCTAAAAGCATGCTCTTAGGGACTTCGGCGATTATAGAGTCCATGGCTGGGTCGGCGTAAACCTTGAAGCCCCCATCCTGCACTATGATACTCCCATTATAATAGTATATAGCGGCCCTCTCCCCCTTAGGCACGGGGTCCGAGCCCCAGCCTGGAGCTATTAGGATAGCCATGTGCCACATACTCTCACTATCTAAGACCACGTTAAGCCCGAAAGTCTCGTTTCTCCCGGGGAACTCTAAGGTAGTCTTAATGTATATGTGAATATATTGTAGGCTGAAGCCGTTAGGCCCTCCCCACGGATTGCCTCCAAGGCTCTTGAACCTGGCCTCGAACAGCATAGTGGCCCCCATGTCTAAAACCTTGAACCCCAGCATGTCGAAGACCCCGGGCTTGAACACCGGGTTTAAAGGATGCTTATACCCTCCGGCCCCGTCATCGTCCCCTTCAGGGTCTAAAGCTTCAAAAACCGTTCTACCTTCAGCTACAGCTAAGACCCTAGGGACTTGGATTAAGTGTGTCATACCTAGCCTGTCGCTCCTCTCAACGATCTTATCCTCAACGTAGACAGTTACGATAATGTATGAGTAGTCTCCTGGAGATAGTAGTAGGAGGTTCCATGGGATGAAAGCTTCAACAGCTTCCCTAACGCCTGCTTTCAAAATAAACATGTTAACCCAGCCTCCAAGGCCGTCTGCAACGTTAACCATCAAGATACCCTTACCAGGATCAAGGAGGAGTTCCGTAGAGAGAGCCATAGGTGCTAGGCTTCCATCCCTGAAAACACTATTATACCCGATGTTGTATGGGCTAACACTTCTCCACCAGTTCGTGAGATATACCGCCATCTTTAAACCTGGAACTTTCAAGTCTTTAATGTTAAAGCCGAGTATAAAGCCTGAAGGCGAGACTGCAATTAAAACTTCGGGGGCAAACATTGGCCCAACATTAACTTTTAAGGCGTTAGCCCATAAAGGCTCCGAAAGCCCCCCATCTAGCTCCGGGAGAGAGTCTACAGGCTTAGGTAGCTCAGCGTTGACCACTCCTATAGGGGTGCCGTCAGGGTTGAAGAGAGCTTCTAAGTAAGGTGGGGCTTTCAAGCCTGAGATTTCATAGGCTTTATTCAGATAGCCTTTAAATAGAGGGTTTGAGGGGAAGAATCCTCCCCCGTCACCTCCATACCACCAGGTCCAGTCGCTTGCTTCAGCCATTAACAGGAGCTTGGCAGCTTTATAGTTGACTTTCAGAAGTTCCCTGAAACTTGGAACGTTTAAAGCTTTAAACACA
Source organism: Thermoprotei archaeon (assembly GCA_029335875.2). Taxonomy (GTDB): domain Archaea; phylum Thermoproteota; class Thermoprotei_A; order Sulfolobales; family Acidilobaceae; genus DSZV01. Next base: position 5,572 of record JARJMZ020000017.1, read on the forward strand.
TCATCTCTAGCTTTAATGAGCAGCATCCACGCCGCGTTCTCCTGCCTCTGGCCTATCCACACTGCCAGCTCTCCCCCAGCCCAGGAGCCTTCAGCTATCCTAGCCTCCCTAGCTTCTCTGGGAAGCTGTGCGTATGCGTCGTCGAAATAAGATGCCGGGATGTCTGATATGTCTACGCCTTTAAGTTTCAAATAAAGGTGTTTACCTGGCGGTAGGGGGCTTACCTGGCCTCCTTTAAGTTTAAGGTATTCGCTTGGCGTAACAGTTTTCAGTACCCCCTCTTTCTGGGCTTCCCTTAAGGTGTTATAGAGCTCGTTTAGGAAGATGTCGCCGAACTCCTCATAGTGCTCCCAGGGGTTCTCACCGTCTAAAGCTATTACTACTACTCCCCCGGGTTTCGCGGAAGCTATACTTTTAAGCCTCGAGACTAAGTCTTGGGCAGCGTTTTTCGAAGGCATATTACTATACGTGAACCCTATGAGATTGCTTAGCTCGCTATTCCTGAAGAACACATAGAAAAGTTTACCGTTAAAGTCAACGCTCCACACGTATCTATCTGCATAGAGCACTCCAGCTATGCTAGCTTTAGGTAAGCCCGGCACTGACTTAAAAAGTACAGTGTCGTCAGCTACAGCCCACGTGAACCCGGAAACTGAGAATGCCTTCAGCACATCTTCATTTACGGCGAGCTCCGCGGGCCACACGCCGGACGGTTTATAGTTAAAGATTCTATCGAATAATTTGAGGCTTAAGTCTACGTGAACTTCTAAGTCTTCGCTCAGCCCGAAGGCTGTCAATATGGGTGCTAGAGGGTGGCTGTAAGGTACTGGTATGACCTCAACCTGCCCTTTAGAGAGGAGCCCCCCATATATCCCGGGGATTTCACCCATAACCTCCAGTTGAGCCCTAAGAATATCACTTAAAACCTGCCGAGTACACTTGTAGTCGGCGTTCCTGAGATATTTAACTCTAACATCGTAAAGGCTAGGATACTTCTCCCTCAAGACTTGAGGGTCTACCCAGAAGAGGTTGAAGAGACACGCTAAGTCTAGAAAGTCTTGCTCTGAAAACTCCGAGACTATAGCTTTCTTAAGCCCGTCTTCTGGAAGCCCAATGTACTTGGTGAAAGCACTCTGAGCCCTATCCCTAAACTCCCTATATTTTGGAACCACGTTTACGATCCTCCCCCAGTTTATGTCGAAAAAGCCTCCAGGTATCTGTAGCATTGAGAACCTCTCCTCAACAGAGAGGATCTCCCCAGCGGCTAGCTTCCTAGATATTGTAAGCCTGTAATCCTCCTTCCCCCCATATACATAGTCTAGGAGCTGCTCGAGGAGGGAGCCCGAGAACGTGAACGTAGCCTTAACATCCTCGTATTTAGACAGGATGTAAGCCATCTTATAATAGTTTCCGACACTATGCATTCTAACCCACGGCAGTAGGAAAGAACTGTTTCCAGCATCATAATACCATGGCTGGTGATAGTGCCATACGAATATTACGTAGAGAGGCTCCCTAGATTGAGTATAAGCTGGCATGATAGCGGGTGATATTAAAAGTGTTAAAAGAACAACAGCTACAACCGCTCTCACAAGCCTCATAAACGCTACCACCAACAGCTTATAGTTAAAGATGAGAGTTAAAAAAAGTTTTATAGTGCGACAGCTATTTTATGAGGAACCTGGCAACTATAACCCCAACTATGAGGCCTACTATTAGGAGGACTATGGATATGGGCCAGCTAACCGTGGGGACTTCAGTGGTTACTGTTAGCTCTTGCGTTCGGAGCTCCGTCTTAGTTTCAGTCTTAGTCTCGGTTTTAAACACTGTTGTCGTTACGACTTGAGGGGCTACAACTATTGGAGGCACCATAGCTGGAAGTTTAAGGTCAGGGTTGTAACTGTCAAGCCACTTATACTGGGTTGCAGCGTCTATGCCCGCCTTGAACTCTGGAGAGTAGACTGTTAAATCCAGAACCCTAGGCTCCATCCCAGCCGCTATAGCCTTAGCTATGCGAGCCCTCTGCTCGGGGGTCGCATATTTAGTCCCGTTGAGAACCCACTCGCCACCCGTAGGACCTACTGTCCTGACCCTGTTGGGCCCGAAGCCGTCGTAGCTTGCTACCATAACTGTTATAGTCCAGGAAGCTATGTTTTCAACGTCAACCAGGGCTTTCTTGTTTACACTAGCCATTATAGTGTTCCCTGAGACTGAGATTGTGAGGACACCATCTTGGACTATGCTTGACCCATAGAGGAGTATCCCGGACCTCTGGCCTTCGGGGGCCATCTTCTCCTCCCATCCCGGAACGATTATTATAGCGAAGTGCCAGGCGAAACTCGAGGAGAAAGCAACGTTAAGCCCTAAAGTGTCCGTCCTTGCCGGCAGCCCCGCCTGCGTCGTCCTAACATATATCTGGATGTTTTGAAGGCTGAAGCCGTTAGGCCCTCCCCACGGGTTACCTCCGAGATCTTTAAACGACACGGCGAAACGTATAGCCTCCCCTAAATCTATAACCTCGAACTTCACAATGTCGAAGACCCCCGGCTTGAAGACCGGGTTCGCCGGGTAGCCATAGTAGCCGGGCCCCCTATCGTCCTCTTCAGCATCGGCGATTGAAATCAAAGTCTTCTGGGCAGTTGCAGTTGTAGATGACAAGAGGCTTAGCAAGATTATAGCTGATAATACCAGTATAAATGTTTTCCTCATGTGCCGCCACCAAGCCAAATACTGTGGTGTGAGGGGGGGAATTTATATATCTCTATACCTTTAAACAACACCCCCCTTCCCAGAGAGTTTTAACACAGCTATCCCATCTCTAGTCGAGATTTTATGGTTTGAGAGATGCCCTATTAGTACTTTAACCCCCCTCCTCCCCTTTACCTCCAATGTTGTCTCGCCCCCTCTACACACCAGTATGTATGCAGACTCGTCCTCTGCCAGCCTCTTTACTAGTATCGTGTCATCGTCGACAGCTTTAACCTGGAGAGCTCCCAGCCTTAGCGCTTTAACCTCCTCCCGTAGCTTTGCAAGGTTCCCTATGAATTCTAGGAGCCCTTTGTCCCATTTACTCTCATCCCATATCATGGGCCTCCTACAGTCCGGGTCTCCTCCCCCCTCCATTCCCACCTCATCACCATAGTATATGGCGGGGGAGCCTGGGAGGGTGAAGAGTAGCGTGTACGCTTGTTTCAAGCATGTGGGGGCGCAGGCTTTAGCTAGGGTTTTAATTCTTGGGGTGTCATGGCTTCCAAGCATGTTAATTAGGCTTAAAAAAGAGAATATGGGGATCTTTGAATACTGTTCAGCTATGAAATCTTCGAGCCCTGAAGCGTTAATGTCCCTGGTTATGGTGAACCTTATTATAGCTTCTCTAAGGTCATAGTTTGTCGCCGAGTCCGCAGTATAGCCTAGGGGGTAATGTTCGAGCCCATAGCTTACTTCTAAAGCCATTAAAGCTTCCCCTCTAATACTCTTGAGGTGGTTATAGTATTCTAGGAGGGCATCATCTGGAATAGCGTGCCCCACGTCAACCCTGAAGCCGTCGACCCCCTCGCGCAGCCACCTCTCCATAACATCCTTAATGTATTTCCTTGTACGCGCGTTTTCATGGTTAAGCTTAGGCATAGCCCAAGAACCGTAGAAAGACTCGTAGAAAGGTTTAACTTTCGAGAGTGCTTGTGGGAGGCTCCTACAACCCCCTCCTATGTACCCTTTAAAGGCCTCCCTAACCTCGTGGGGGGCGCTCTCAAGGTTATCTATAAACTTGAACATGCCCCCATCACTGCTAGAGAGCTGTAACTCCTCTAGAAACGCCTTGCTACATGGTGATGCATGGTGTGCCACAAGCTCTACTATTATTTTCAAATTCTCCCCTCGAGCCCTAACTAGGAGTTTCCTAAAAGCCTCAATACCTCCAAGTATGGGGTCAACATCCATATGATCTATAACGTCATACCTGTGGTAAGAGCCCGCCACATATATGGGAGTTAAATATATGGCGTTTACGTTGAGGCCCTTCACATAATCCAGTCTCCTAGCTAGCCCCTCAAGATCCCCCCCATAATAGCCGCGTTCTCTAGGCTCGAACTTCTCAATAAGCTTAACGCCCTTATCCAGGCTTGTCCTATCGAAACTATCTACGAAAACCATGTAGAATAATGAGCCAACCCACCATTTAACAGTATCATAGCCTCTAACCTTAGAAGGCTTGATCATCCTATAATCCCCCAGTCCATCCAGTCCGTAGAAAAGCTCCTTCCCGCCATCAAGCAGCTTAAACCTGTAGCTTTCAAGGGAGCCCTCAACCCAAACTTCATAGTACTCTTTAAACCTACCCCTCCCCACCAGAGCCATAGGAGCACTCCTAACCCCACCACTATCGTTGAACTCCAAGATTACGCCATCAATAACACCTCTAGGAGCCCACAATCTAACTACAGTATATCGTCCGAGCCTTGAAAGAAATACAGCGTCATCCTCGTCGTGAACAACCAGATCCCCCCAGCCTCTAAGACCTTTAGACGCTGCAATGTAATCCTCAACTCCAACTTCAGCCAGAGAAGCATTAAGTGGAAAGGGAGGGTCGAGAAGGCGGGGCTCAACGATAACATCATTTTCAGGGTCCAAGAAAGCTCCTAGCCCGTTAACGGAAAACCAGTAAGGATACAGGCCGTCCCATAAGAGAACATCCCTGAAACCCCTATCACCTAAAACGATGAGCTCCAACCTTCCCGGGAAGAGCGATGTAAAACTAGAGACAAGATATACACTCCTAGCCCCCCGAGGCCATGGCGTCGAGAACCTAACAATATACCTAGAGAACCTGGCCTTAGACTTTCTTACCCTCCCTAAAACCTCAAACATTAAAACCCCTCTACTCAAAAACCTAAAAGAAAAATTAAAATTATAACCTTAACGGAAAACCTTAGACCCTCAAAGGGTGTGATAGGAAAAGCCTCCCAGGCTTTTTGCACGTTAAGTACAAAGCTCGTTAATAGTTATTATTTTAAATTTTGCCGATAATGTGGAAGGTAGAGTTCCTAGTTTATTAGTTGAGATGAATGGTTTGAGGAGGTTTAAGTCTTGTGGGGGCTTTTATATGGCTGTTTCACTACATATCATGGTTAATGGTTAGGTTAGTGTCACTCTAAAATTACCGTGGCCTCTACGTTTAGCTGGCTTGTTTAACTTATGTTTCTTTTGGAGCTGGTGTTTCCCTTGGACTATGTTAGGGATATTTTCGATTCTGCTTTGAGGTCTAAGATTTTTAGGAGTAGGGAGAAGCTTCTCCCGGACTACGTTCCTGGGTTTTTACCTCATAGGGAGGGTGAGATTAGGAGGGTTGCCTCTATTCTGGCCCCCGCTTTGAGGGGTGAGAAGCCTAGTAACATGTTTATCTACGGTTTGACTGGCACTGGTAAGACTGCTGTTGTTAGGTATGTTCTTTCTAGGCTTGAGGCTTCAGCTAGGGAGTCCGGGTCTAGGGTTAAGGGCGTCTATGTTAACGTCCGCTATAGGGATACTCCTTACAGGGTTATAGCTGATATTGGCGAGGCTGTAGGGGTTAGGATACCTTTCACAGGGCTTTCTGTGGGGGAGGTTTTCGGGAGGATCGTTAAGAGGATCTCGGATCAAGGCTACATATACATTGTGGTTCTAGACGAGGTCGACTTCCTAGTTAAGAGGAGGGGTGACGACGTTCTCTACAAGCTTACGAGGATTAATAGTGAACTATCCTCTTCGAGGATCTCACTCGTAGGTATAACTAATAGCGTCGACCTCATAGAGTCCCTAGACCCTAGGGTTAAGAGTAGCCTCGGGGAGGTTGAACTAGTATTCCCCCCTTATAACGCTGAGCAGCTCAGGGACATCCTAGAGTCTAGGGCTAGGGAGGCTTTCAACCCCGGGGTTTTAGAGGAGGAAGTCATACCATTGTGCGCAGCCCTCGCCGCTAGGGAGCATGGGGATGCTAGGAGGGCCCTAGACCTGCTGAGGGTTGCGGGTGAGATAGCTGAGAGGCTTGGAGACGGGAAGGTTACTAGAGACCATGTTATGAGGGCTAGGGAGGAGATTGAGAGAGACAGGGTTGCTGATGTGGTTAGAACGCTACCACTACACTCGAAGCTAGTGCTAGCCTCAATAATAGCAGTCACGGGGGGTGGCCGCGGCTACGCTACCACCGGGGAGGTTTACGAGAGATATAAGGGGTTAACAGTTAAACTAGGGATAGAAACTGTTACTTTGAGGAGGGTTAGCGGCATAATAGCTGAGCTCGACATGCTAGGCATAATATCTGGGAGGGTTGTGAGTAGGGGAAGGTACGGTAAGACTAGGGTTATAGAGTTGACTGCAGAAGTCAACGCCCTAGTTAAAGCCCTCTCAGAAGATATAACAATGGGGGAGTCTGTTGAGGAAGTCTGGAGGGAAGCCCTCGGCAAGCGTAATAGCATGCGATGACGGGAGAGTCGAAAAACTAGGCTCGGGATACACGATAGTAGCCTGCATACTCTGGAAGGGGGCTCCTCTAGATGTAGCCCTCTCAAAAGTTAGGGTTGACGGCCTGGAAGCCTCATCAACTATAGCTTACCTAGCTAAAACACTGGCTTTAAAAGCTGGGGGGGAAGTTGAAACACTCCTAGTAGACTCCCTGACAATAGCCGGTTTCAACATAGTGTCCCCCTCCAC
>JARJMZ020000004.1 GCA_029335875.2 Thermoprotei archaeon
CACCTGAAGGGTTCGATGTTAGAGACGCTCTCTGGGCTATGTTTGAGATTGTTAGGAGGGCTTTCCCTGAGAGGGCTCAAGCTGTAGGGTGGAGTGTCAGGTATGCGGATTATAAGATTTATAAGGAAGTGTTCCTCCATAAGATCCATGAATCGGTAACATCTAAGATCGCCGCAGAATGGGGAATCGATATGGAAGAGCTTAAAAGGAAGCTCGACGAGGAAGGTTATTATGTTGTTAAGAAGAAGGATTACTATGTGAGGCCTTACAAGGTAGCCATTGGAACACCTTCGGGTAAGGTTGAAATATATTCTCTAGCAGCTTTAGCTGCAGATTTAGACCCGCTCCCAGACTATGTTCCACCGCCAGCATACACTCTACCAAGGTCTCCAGACGAGTTCTACCTTGTTAACTTTAAAAGCCCCCTCACAAGCGTTCATGCGAGCCTAATGGAGCCTATGAAGTTCGTTGGAGATAGAACTGTTTGGATGAATCCGAGGGACGCTGAGAGGCTTGGGATCCGCGATGGCGACATTGTTGAACTAGAAGGTATAGATACGGGACAGAAGGCTAGGATAAAGGTTAAAGTTACTGAGAGGATTAAGGAAGGCGTTCTATTCGCATACGGTAACATGTGGGGTAGAATGTCAAAACTCCTCCCCAAAGATCACTTCGCCAGGGAAGGTATCAATCCTAATGTGCTCAACAGAGACTATGTGATACCCAAGGTAGGTGGAGGTGCTATAAACACTAGTGTGAGGGTGAGGAAGCTATGAGGCTCGCATATGTCTGGGATTCTCGTAGGTGCATATCGTGCATGGCCTGCGTTGTAGCGTGCGCCTCAGCAAACTATCCTGAGTTTATGTTTAAAGATAAGCCAAACCCGCAATGGAACTGGCTTGCTAGCAACATAAGGGTTGTTGTTAGGGAGAAAGATGGTAGGCCAGAAATAAGGCTAAGACTTTTGTCTTGCCAGCACTGCGAGAACCCGCCGTGTGTCGATGTGTGCCCTACAGGAGCCAGTTATATAGATAAGCGTACGGGCTTAGTTAAGATCGATCATAGTAGGTGTATAGGGTGTAGGGCTTGCATTGTAGCATGTCCATATAATGCTAGATGGTTGAACCCGATAACGTTGCAACCAGAAAAATGCCCCGGACCCCTATGTTCTCGAACGCTACCTGAAAAAGCTGTTTGTGTCGAGGTGTGCCCGGCGGGGGCTAGGTTGATCGGGGACCTTGACGATCCGAGGTCTCCCGTTAACGAGGTTCTAAGAAGGTATAAGGTAGGAAAGTATAAGGTGGAAAGGATGAAGGAGCATCTAGGCACTAGCCCGAAATGGTTTGTTATTACAGGGTGATCTTAGATGGCGGGGGCTATGATATCTCCTAAAAGGTTGGTAGCTATCGTGGCTTCACTTGTTTTAGTAGTCATAGGTTTTGCTATGGTGGCTTATGGCTTTACAAGGAAAGAGGCTCACGCTATAAGCTGGGGATTGTCAAACGTGGGCTACACGTACTTAGCTCTAGCGGCTGGAGGCGCCATTATAATCTGGAGCGTCTACGTGATACTTGGCTATAGGGGGCCTAAAGGGGAGCTTGATAAAATAGTTAAGCTAGGTCTATGGTTCTCCATAGTAAGCCTGATAGGAGCTGGTATTGTGATACTTGCAAAACTAACTAAACCTCTAGGTTCTATCTGGCTGATACTTACAGGTTTTAACCCGGCCTCCAGAATAGCCTTAGATGTCCCTCTCATATCCCTGTACATTATAATCTTAGCAGTTCAATTGATCCTTATGATAAGAGCTGCTAGTGTGGACATAGGTAGGGTTGGGGGGATCTTAGCAGTCTTAGGGATCATAGTTGCAATAGCACTCTATACGAACTTAGCCCAAATATACGGCACTCTAGCATCTATTCCCGGGTGGTTCGAATCTATGCCCTTCCTAGCACCATACTTTATAGCGAGCGCTATCCTGCTGGGAGCAGCTAGTCAATCGCTTTTCACATTACCCTATGTTTGGAGAGATAAGGAGCTTAAAGGTTTCATGGCGCGATTTTATGGCTCAGCTATAGCTTTAGCTGTCATAGCAGCAGCGCTCCTACTTATATGGTTAATGATATTGGTATCATATAGGCCGGAGGCGTGGGTAACATATAGTAAGATCGTTATGGGAGCATACGCTTCCTTCTTCTGGATTTTCGGAATATTGCTGGGCATAGTAGCAACTCTAATACTAGCCCTATACGCTATCATCAATAGAAACGTTACAGCCTTAATAATAGCGTCAATGTTAGCACTAATAACAGTATTCTCAAACATCTACCTAATTACCATAGTACATCAAACTAAAATACCCGATGTCATAAACGGACTTTATATGGAATTCGCTTACCATATAACCCTAGATGAAGCCCTCATGGTGCTAGGGGCACTAATAATATGGGTATCACTATATGTCCTCGGCCAAACACTACTACCACTACTACCCGGGGAGAAGCCGAGAAGGTTCTTCATATTCAAGTGAAAAACATAGCTTTCCCTCTTCATTTTTAATACTTTCTTTACCCACCATACTATAGTTTATAGTACAACTGCTTATCCTTAGATATTCTTTTCATGCTCGGGGACTTCCCTCCCAGTTCACATGTTATGAGTGGTTGTTGAGGTCAACGGCATGGTGCTCCATCTACTTCCCTGGGAGGCTTGGAGTGCTGTTCCCGTCTCCTTCTAAAGCTTTAAGTTTATTAAATGATGTTACATCTTCTTTAGCTGCTTATGTTATTAGTTGTTCAACTTTCTATCATATCTTCAAGTTTAACCAGCGCTTTGCAAAGTTCTCTAGACAACCTCTCTCATTCAATCGCGACAGTTCTAATCTCAGTTTCATATTGGCTTATTGTGAGACGGCACTTAGAAGTTGCAGCTTTTAAAGCTCAAACATTTGTTAAACTCTTAAACCAATTGACATACAAAACCATATAATGTTTGGCTGTAGAAGAGGTAGGGTTTAAAGTAGTATAAGAAAGATTGGGGGCTATGAAAACGTTGCAATAACAATAAGAAATAGTGGGAACCCTAGGAATACAAAGTGGAGACTTTGTAAAAATAAAAATAGAGGTTTACCATAACCTTTGTAAAGTCTAAGTTTTCTCTTAAAACATTGACCTCCTGGAGAGTGCAACCTTCAAAAGTGTGGAGTCTCAAAACCCCCATGACATGAGGGGAAGACTTGGCTTAATGCTAGGTCAGACCGGGAAAACCGTGTTGGAGGAGTGCAGGTTTATGGAGTAGCCTCAACAGCTGCTTTCTTATTTTTGTTTCCTAAGAAAGGTCATTTATCTTATAGTGGTTGAAGTCTGGAAGGTGATGGAAGGCTATGTTTTAAGCCTCTTGGAGAAGTGGGGGTTTCATTCTGTCGGCCTCTACGGTTGCCTGCGAGCCTATAGAAATAACCTATGGGCTAGGCGGGGGTTCTTGGATATGGGGGGAAATCAAAAGATCATCGATAAATATTCGGGGGCACGTTGTTTATGTGGGTTTGGATAGCAGATATTTTAACCTCTGCTAATGCCTATAGGCAGATGAGTAGAGTTAGGGTTTTGGGGTGCTTGGATGTGACTGTGGCTCTTATTTTGGCTGGGGGTTTTGGTAAGAGGCTTAGACCCTTAACTCTTGAGGTTCCTAAGATCTTGCTTCCTCTGGGTTCTAGGAGTATTGCTGAATACTTGTTTGAATGGCTCCGGTTCTATGGTATTAACGAGGTTTTCATGTTGGTCGGTTATTTAAGGGAGAAGATTATTGATTCTTTGGGCAGCGGTTCTAGGTATGGTGTTTACATATCGTATATTGTTGAGGACGAGCCTCTGGGGACTGGGGGCGCTTTAAGGAACGCCGCTCACATAATTAGGAGGTTTGAAAGTATTATAGCTATTAACGGTGACATAGTGACGAACATAGATCCTAGGAAGCTTCTAGAATCTCTCAAAGGTAATGTAGTAGCCAGTATAGCTGCTGCACCTCTAAGGAGCCCCTACGGGATACTAGATATTAAAAACGGGAATGTCATAGGATTTAGAGAAAAACCGGTTTTAAAAGACTACTGGATCAACGCTGGAGTTTATGGGATGAGAAAAGAAATACTCGAATATTTGCCGGAGAAGGGTGACATTGAAACATCAACATTCCCCCTATTAGCATCTAAAAACATGCTCTCAGTAGTCAAATATGAAACACCCCCATACTATTGGCGTAGCATAGACTCCCCAAAGGACCTAGAAGAGATACCGAGAGAGATAGAGGAAAGGGGGGGTCTATTCGCAAACCTAGATTAGAGATGTGGAAACATTGAAAACAGTATACACCATAGGACATAGCAATAGAAGCCTCCAAGAATTCCTAAACCTTCTGAAAACATGTGGAATCGATACTGTTGTGGATGTAAGAAGGTTTCCTGGAAGCAGGAGGGTTCCCTGGACATTAAGGGAAAACCTGGAGAAGACGCTGCCTGAGAACGGAATAAAATATGTGTGGCTCCCAGAACTCGGAGGCCTCAGAAAGGGAGGCTACAGGAAGCACATGGAAACCGAAGAGTATAGGAGGGGCTTAGAAAAACTCCTCAAAATAATAGATGAAGGGGAGAACATAACATTAATGTGCAAAGAAAAACTATGGTTAAAATGCCATAGAAGGTTCATAGCCGACAGCCTTGTAGAGAGGTCGATCAAAGTAGTTCACATAGTAGAAGCTGGAAAACTCCGAGAGCACAGAGCCGGGCAACCGTAACGCCCGACCTCAACCCTCAAAGAAGGGGGAGGGCGGGGACCTTAGAACGTGGATAAGGTTTACATTATTAGCCGCAACTCTAGCTTCACTTTAAGCTAGCGCGTAACTCCTCAAAGCTTTAGTTTACAGCCTGAGTAGTGCTTCAGCTACTCTAGCCGGACTGGAGTAGAATTAACTTCCTCTCAGCCGTTCTGGCTCGGCGTTATTTCCGTGACGCCAGGCCCTCTCTCCCCCTTATCATTTGGGTTTTCCGGGTGAATATGTGGGACTTCCACATGTACATTTACGGCTGATACATCTCTATCTTCCCCCTATCCTCATGGGGGTATCTTAACACTCTGGCCCATTTAGGCCCGGTCTTTCCCCATATACTGGATACTGTGAAGACGTCCCCCCTGGAATTTACGTAGATAAAGTTTAAACTTTACGTAGGGGGAAACAGCTTTAAATCCCAATGTTTCCTTACCCATAGGAGTATTTGAAGTAGTATTGTTAAGACTGGTAGTTCAATGCTGGGCCCTATTGCTATGGCTAATGGTACTAAGGGGTTTGCGGGGAACGCTGAGACGGCTATGGCTAGAGCCACCTCGGAATTCCTTGCTGTGGTGGTGAACACTATTAGGGCTATGTCTCCGTAGGATAGCTTGAGTAGTTTTCCGAGTATGAGATCTAGGAGGAGGATGGAGAAGAAGAATATTAGTACTGGAGGTATCAGGCGCATGATCACGAAGGGGTTTTCGAAGAGGAGGTTCCCTTGAGAAGCGAATATTGCGACCACTACAGCAGCTAGGATGACTAAGTTAGCTAGGGAGAGGAAGGGTTTAACAGTCTTATCGAAATAAGTGTGTCCCTTCATCTCAACTATAAACCTTTGGGTCAGCCTACCAAAAAGGAAAGGCAGCACTAAGAACATCATGATGCTCCCCAGGATTTGACTGAAGTCTATGATAATGATCTTACCCACCAGGATGTACATGTAAAACGGCATTAGAGCAAGCATCAGCAAAGTGTTCCACGCCAGGAGAGTCACACCTAAAGGGACGTTCCCCCCAGCTAAGCTCGTGAAGATCAGGAACCAGCCCATGCATGGGGCGACCAAGTATAAGACAAGGCCTACCCAAATGTCCGGGTAGGATCTCAGGAAGAAGTAGCCCAGAAACCACGCATAAACAGGGGTTATAGCGAAGTTGACCGCTAACACTGTGAGGGTGGACTTCACGTTCCTAAGAGCTAGGAGAAGCTCCCTCAACTCCACGCTTGTGAAGATATTATAAACAATAATGAACATACCGAAAGGGATAAGCCACTCAAGCGACGCGGCAAGAGAAGGGGAATACTCCGCGATAAGCAGCCCAACTATAATAGAGGAGATTAAGATAGCGGGCTGACTCTTATCAAGCAGTGTCAGCCCCTTCCGGCCTTCACCCGCCAAGGACGCCCTTCCCCCATACACTACTCGCCTAGCATCCTAAAGTGATAGGAATTTAATAAGTCTAGTCTATATGGGTTTAAGGTCGTCTGGGAGTTTAGCGGGCCCGTCTCTCCAAGAACTTTGAAACGTAATTTAACGTTGGTGGTGGGGCCGCCGGGATTTGAACCCGGGACCACCAGCGTTCCGGGCTTGGGGGTTTGCTCCCCAGGCTGGCATCCTAGCCAGGCTAGACGACGGCCCCTTCCCCGTCCGGGAATTCAATGGCTTCTGGGGGGTTTATATATCTCATGGGGGCTTGTCGGGGTCTGCGAGGTCTCCCACTCGTCATTTGAGCCGTTCTCGGCAAACTCTTCATCCCCCCTATTTTAGTTTTCCGTGGAGCCTAATATTGTGTCCACGTATTTTGATGGGTTGAACGCTTCCAGGTCCTCGTACGACTGGCCTGTCCCCACGTATATTACTGGCTTGCCTGTGGCCGTCACTATTGATATTATTGAGCCTCCTTTGGCGTCGGAGTCTGTCTTGGTCACTATTACCGCGTCTATCCCTATTTTCTCGTTGAACTCTTCAGCCTGTTGTTTGGCGTCGTTCCCTGTTAGCGCGTCTACTACCATTATCTTCATGTCCGGCTTTGCTACTCTAACGATCTTCTTCATTTCATCCATTAAATCGGCGTCTACATGCATTCTCCCGGCAGTGTCTATGAGGACGGCGCAGTAGCCCCTCTTCCTAGCGTATTCTATGGCGTCGTGGGCCACGCTAGCGGGGTCTGAGCCGTACCTGCCTTTAACTATTGGGACCCCCAGCCTTTCAGCGTGTATCTCGAGCTGCTCCTGGGCTCCAGCCCTGAAAGTGTCTGAGGCTGCCAGGACTACTGTTAGCCCCCTCTTCTTCATAGCATAGGCTACTTTAGCTATCGTAGTGGTTTTACCTACACCGTTGACTCCGAAGAACACGATCACGTAGGGCCTCTGCGCCCCACACCTCCCCCTAGCGGCCTCGATTATATCCGGCTGAGGGATGTTGAGGGTTTTCAGCATGTAATCTCTAATGGTAAGCCTAACTACCTCCCCCACGTCCACGCCCCTAGCTACAACCTTCCCTGTAATGCTGTCTCTGACCGTGTTGAGCATGTCAAGGGCAGCCTCATAGGCTACGTCGGCTGAGAGGAGTTCTAGGAGAATCTCATCCATTAAGGCTGAGATCTCCCTCTCAGAGGGAGTCCTATACTTAACCTTGTTAACTAGAGTGTTTAAGGCTGATTTAAGGGCTTCGAAAACCAAAGCCTCTAGCCTCTCTTCTCAGCCTCTGCAAGAGTCCTCTGCAGGAGGGCTTGATACTGGTCGTGGAGGCTGGCTATGCCGCCTATAGCTTTCCTGGTCTCCTCTATAGCTTTCTCAAGCTTCCCCCTCCTCTCCTCTAGGATCTTAATAGCGTCTTCGAAGCCCATCTTAGCGTAAACGTTTAGCCCCATATGGACTATAACGCGATCCCTATCTGCAAGGTTTACGGCCACGGCGGCGTTCATGTTAGGGTCCAAGTGCACTATGAAACTCTCCTGGGCCCCTTTAAGAGCTTTAAGCCCCTCTATAGACCTTACAACGCTATCCCTAGCCTGGACAAGCCTCCCCAGGTAGTCCTGTAGGGCTTCAATTTGATCTCTTAAAACCTGAACTTGAGCTGCTAGGGCTGCCACGTCTACTTTCTGCTGTCTAGGCTGTTTAGCCAAAGCTTTTCACCTAACTATCTTCTCTAGGTTAGCTAACTTAATTATCCTAGTGTCTTCAACCCCCTCGAGGGGGGCCTCTACTATGCTCTCAACTTTTATATGAGCCCTCTTAAGTTTATGCCTACTACCCAGCTCCGAGTATACTCTCTCAAGGGCGTGCTCAGGCTTCAAAGCCCTGACGTAAACCTTGAACTTCCTCCACTCAGGCTTCCTATCGTGGCCTATTAAAATCCTACCCTCAACACTATAAACCTTAACCTCCAACCCCACCACCCAAAGCCATCTGAAGCCTCGCAAGCTCGGGGCCGGTAGTATCTTCCCCAGCCAGGGCCCCAAAAGAGTTAGCTATAAGGCCAACCCTTATGAATGAAACCCCAAAGTTCACAGTAGCCTGGAGCACTGGGACTTTGAATATTGAAGATAAGACTTTAACCTCCTCATCCCGAGCCTCAGGGCAGACAACACCCCCTCGATCTGTCACGACGAGAACAGACCCCACAACATTAACGCCCCCCACGCTCATCCTGTGAACCTCCACCCCCAGAGTGTCAGCTATGACCCTCTCAACCCTCGAGTCGAAATGAGGATAAACCAGGGCAGCCCTACTATTAGCAGCTATAAGGTTACCTAGAGCGTTCTCCTTAACATCGAGGACCGCCACATTTAAATCCCCGAGACCCCTCTTAATCCTCTCATACTCCTCCTCGGTAACAGTCTTTGGGAGCAATACCCCGTAATTGTTACCGGCAACGAGGACCCCCACTATACTCATGTTGAATATAGTGGTCTCAACAATCCTATCAACTCCCAGGGTCTCCCTCAACACGTTAATATCCTTGGAGGGGAGCCCCGGGGGTATTAACATGTAACTATCGGAAGCGTGCATGTAAACCCCTATATTAGGGTTCCCGTTAATACTGAACTTTGTAACTTCAAATCTACCCTTAGCCCTTAACACTTCAAGCTCCGCCCCTAACTTCTAAACGGCCTGGTTTAAACTTCTCAGAAGCGAGCCTGACCAGGGCTATTTTCCTCGAACCCTCCTCCCCCTTCTCCTCTTTAATGTCCACGAGCACTTTAACCCTGGCGGGAGGCTTCTCCCTCCCCCTCTCCCATACCAGGTTGTTCACATCGTTTAGTATGACTACCTCGTCAGCCTTGGTATGCCTTTTAACGAAAGCCCTCAATAGTCTCACAGCTCTGTCAGCCCTATTAGACCTCCTACCCCAATAAACCCTCCTCAAAGGTATGATGTAAACCCATTTACCCTCTCCGGGCATCTAGACACCCCCTATACTTTAAGCTTGCTTATCCTCCAATGCCTCCTCACAGGGCTGAACCTTACTTTCCTCAGAGTCCTAATCATGACCCACGCTGGGAGAGCCCTCCTGCTCTTGAGGGCTCGCGATAGTCTGAGCTTCCTAGCTAGGGGCTTGTTCCTCGCCATCGCACGCCACCTACTTCCTCCTAAAGGATATCTTGTATTCTCGCCTAGTCCTTTCACTTATCTCTACTAGAAGCCTTTTAACCACTTCCTCGTCTATGGGGGGCGCGAGTCTCCCCGCGTTTACAAGTTGTATTATGTAGTCTTCTACGGCTCTAGCTATTTCTGGTTTAACGAGTTTAATATTGTTTAGCCTGCTTCTAGCCTCGCTTGTAAGTATGCTCCTCAGCACGTTCTCCCTCTGGGCTTCAGCCTCCTTCCTTCTACGCTCCTCCTCAAGCCTCCTCTGAAGCTCTTGCAGCCTCCTCTCTCTTATAGCTTCAAGCTCCTCATCCTCATATATGTCTTCGCTCATTTACAGCCACCCCAAACTCTCCCACGATCTTGACTTTAATAGGGTTTAAATTTAAATGTATTTTGAGAGCTCGGGCTTCACCCTAGAGAGCTCCTCCATTACCTCCCTAGCTGTAGTGTCTAGTAGACTCCTACCTTTGGGGCTCAAAACCCTGCCGGCCCCGGGAACTTTAGATACGAGGCCCGCCTCCTCTAGTTGTTGCAGTATCCTCCTAGCTATGCTCCCAGATCCTCTCCTGAAATGAGGGGGGCTGAAGCCCCTCCTCTCCCTACCCCCATAGATAACCCTAAAAGTCTCTACGCCAACAGGCTTCCCAGTCTTATAGAGCTTCCTCATTATAGAAGCTGCCCTAACATACCACCAGCCCTCAACCCCCGGAGGCTTCTCCTTGTAAACACCCGTCTTAGCGAAATAAGCCCAGTGGGGCGGCCTAACAACCTGGCCATACTCGCCCCTAAGCTTATCAGCAAGCCTCCTTATCAAAGCGTCCGCCGGGACCTCTAGAGCGTTAACCATTACCCACAGCCTCCACAACTACCCTAGAGCTTGAGATGTTGAGCCACGCCTTTTAGGCTTATACAGTATGAAAGTCATACCCCTAACTTCAACTAGCCTAGCCCCAAGCCTCTCAGCAATCTCTGAAGCCAAGGACCTCCTATCAGAGCCTGAAGCTTCAAGCCCCGACCTTAAAACCCTAACCTTGACAACACCCTTAACTTTAAGCCTAGCCTCAATCTCCCTCAAAACACTCTCACTAGCCCCCCCTTTACCTATTGAAACATCAGCCCTCCCGTGCACCGCTTCTCTAAGCCTCTCCTTCAACCTCAAACAAGTTCTCACCTAGTGAAACCCCTAACCTCAACGTTTAGGGTATGAGGAGGCTTAATATAGGGAGTCCGCCCCCCGGGCTGGGACAGTAGAGTGTTTAGACTTGTTGTTATTAAGGTTTACAGTATCCTATCACGTTGGGCGTTCCTGGTTGCACCTTACTAGGGATGAGGAGAGGGTTCTCGCTGGAGAGTATGGTGAAGCTATGGCTGAGGCTTTAACAGTTATTGTTAGGGTTGGGGAGGCTTTGGGCGCTGAGAGGCTTATCTCGATAAAGCACGCTCACATTTCAGGGGTGTCCTATGATAATATTGGGGAGCCTGGGAGGAGGTTTATTGAGAGGCTTTATGTTGCAGGAGCTAAATTCTCAGTGCCCACTACTTTCAACCCTGTAAGCTATGATCTTGAGGAGCCAAGCTCTATACCGAGCTTAAAGCTGGACCCTAACTATGTGAGAGCCCAGGAGAGTATTGTTAGAGCGCTCGCAGCCATGGGGGCAGAGCTCGAGCTAACATGCACCCCATACTATGCTGGTGTAACCGTTAAACACGGGCTCTCTAAAGGCGACAGCATAGCGTGGGGGGAGTCTAGCGCTGTAGCCTACGCTAACAGCGTGCTAGGCTTAAAGACTAACAGGGAGGGGGGCCCCCTAGCTTTAATGGCCGCCATAGCAGGTAGAACGTATTATTACGGGATGCACATTGACGGGGAGAGGAAGCCTAGAATAGCTTACTATGTTGAAAGCCCAAACCCCCTAGACGAGGCTGAAGCCGGGGTACTAGGAGAGATCATAGCCTCAATGCACTCAGATGAGAGACCCCCAATGGTTAAAGCAAAGTTCTCAGGGGACCCGAGCATAAGAGAATTCCTAGCAGCTGTAGGGACAGCCTCAGACATACCCATGGTGCACATAGAGGGGGTAACCCCCGAAGACCCCGGGACCGGCGTAAGAGAAGTTGTAAAGATAACATATGAGGAGGTAAGAGGGAAACTTGAATCCATGGCCCCGGAAGGCCCGGTAGACATAATATACATAGGCTGCCCCCACGCAAGCCTAGAAGAACTAGAACACCTAGCCAAAACACTGGAGAAGCTTGGAAAACCCAGAACACCAATAATAGTGTCAACGTCGAGAAGCGTATATACAAAACTCCTAGCAGCAGGGCTCGCACCCAAACTAAAAAACCTAGGCGTAACAATAGCTAGAGACACATGCCTAATAGTAAGCCCCTACACCAAACACAATAAAAACGTGAAGATAGCGACAAACAGCTACAAAGCATACCACTACCTGAAAAGAAAAGGAGCCAAAGCCTACCTAACCAAAATACACGAACACCTACAGACCAACCCGTAATGATAAAAAGCACACTACGAGTATATACTAAGCTATTTAGGTTTCGGTCTTTTTTTTAAGCGGCAAGTTGGGTGACTCTACCTTTCGCCCCTTTCAAAGCCCTAGCCCTCTCCATAGCCGCCATAATCCTGGCTTTAACCCCCATATCCACTCTCATATTCTGGGTTGAGAGCGGGTCTGAAGTAATATATTCTAGCCTAGCCTACACTATAGTGTATAAGCCTAACGTTTTAAATGCTATAACGGGGTTTAACGAGACTAGGGTTAAAGTTGAAGTTAAGGACGGGTCTGGTAGGCCTTTAGCGTTTGCAGCCCTACTTTCAGGTCCAACATCTAACGGCGCTATAGAAGTTGGGAAAGTTTCTGGTAAGGGTTATGGGGTTAAAGCTATAGGCAGTTATGTCTCTGAAGTTAAGAAGGTCCTGAGGGAGGCCAACTCAGACCCTGAAAGCTCGGGAATGGGGATGCTCATACTAATATCAACGATAATAGAGGAGAATGGAGAATACTATGCAGCTGCGGATGCAGTATCAGTCCCAATAGTACCTGGAAAAGCTGTGGGGAAAGACATAGTTGTTAGTGTTAGGTTTAAGCCAATAATGAAATATAAGGTTAGAGGTGGGGAGAACTCTGGAGAATATCCCCAAGGGCCGCCGGGAACAATAACTAATTATTGTGTCCATTCACCACAACAGAGATACTGTTATGTATGGGAGCTTGACCAAGTCCTATACACAACACCGCAACCGAGACTTATTAGTGGTGAGCAGGTTGCCGGCTGGGATTACATACCAGTGTTTATAACAGAACTAACAAGCCCCCGCCTAATAGATAAAACGTCGGATATAGAACACATATTTAGTATTACCCTTAGCCAGACTAAAGTTAAGTATGTGCGCTTCTCTATGAGCCTAGGATGGAGCGATGAGAGTGAAGTATCAGTCTATGTTCCAGGAGATAGCTATGTTAAAGAGATAGAGAAAGAATCTACACTCGAATGGATCTATGAAATCGGCTGCAGGATTTATTCGACGTCATCGTCCGATCAAAGTTCATGTAACTATTTAGTGAGTAAGGATGGGACATTTAAAAGCTCCACTACTAGCAAGTTTACTGGAGATGTCTTATTCTCTACGGGATTTCGCGGTAGGCTTTGGCTTGTGAATTACAAATATGTTGAAGTGAGTTCAGGGGGCTATGAGATTGTTCTTAATGATAAAGTGTTAGCTATTTGGATAGAGCCCGTGTTTAACGTTAACGGCATGATTATAGCAGATTGGGAGGTTGACGACTATCCAGGTGACAACTGGGGGATTACAGAGAACGTGCTGAAGAAGCTGAAATCAAACACGTCATATGTAAAGATCCGTTCAGGAACATTATACCATTATGCGCTACCTATTGGCATTATCTATGTGCAATCTCAAGCTTCAGAGTGGTTTGGGGCAGGCATTCCTGTAGGGGCTCTAATACTAGCGCTTGCTGGAATAACAGATGAATGGATAGTAGCTATAGCGGGGCTACTAGCTATCGGTATCAATGGTGGGAGTGAGGAGAAGTCAACGCCTTATATCGCTGCGGGCTTGTTTGCTATAAAGTTAAAATCCGCGTCCCCAATAGATGTTTATTTTGCTAAATTCACTAACCCCTACGAGATTAAGATGGAAGCAGCAAAGAAAGCCGTACCCTTAATCATATTTAAGCCTGTTTAAGAGATTATACCGCTTACAGCATGCAATATTCTTCTTATGTACTTTATCGTTCCAGTGGTAACCGGAACCCAATGCATTGAGGATTCCGTAAATGGACGCCACCGGGGCTGCCTTGCGGGTTTCCCCCCGCCTCCCTGTGGCAATACCATTAACGAAGCGGGCTTAACGAGAATAAACTAGAGAGCCTTAAAGTTTAACTTTAAGTTCTCATAGTTCACAGGCATTATGATGTTCTCAAATATCTCTAAGTAACCATATTGGCAAAACTAGAAATTTTATTCTAGGTCTAGAAGATTTAAGTTTATGATCCTATTAGACGGGTGCGCGCATGCTGGCAGCTCTCCGACCCTCCTGTTATTGTGCCCCGTCTAACCCTTCCCCTTTCATCAAAGCCCCTTACCTAGCTTATTTCGGGATCTTCAGGGGGCTTAAGGTGGTAGGGATATATTTGGCTATTTTAATTTTAGGTTTTAAGGTTTTTACTTTCTAATATGTTTTGGTGTTATGCTTGAGTTTTAGGGGTAGGCCTGTGGTTTCTGGTGATGTTGAGGGTTTTGTTTTGAGGGTTGAGTCTATTAGTTTCTATGGTGATGTTGATCCTGAGAGTGGGAGGCTTTATGATGGTAGGAGTGTTTCCGGGAGGGTTATTGTGGCTGAGAAGTCTAGGGGGAGCACTGTTGGCCCCTATGTTCTCTACGCTTTGAGGGAGAGGGGTTTAGCTCCTAAGGCTATTCTTCTAGTTTCTCGTAGTGATCCCGTGCTTGTAGCGGGGGCTGTCTTGTCTAGTGTTGTTCTTGTTGATAGTTTGCCTAGGGGGGCTTTGGAGGTTTTGAGGGATAATGTTCTTGTTAGGGTTTATAGGGATGGTGGTGTTGTTATAGTTTAGGCTTTAAGGCTCTTGATGCGGTCTATCGCCTGCCTATAGATTTCCTCGTGCACCTCCTCCACCGCTCTAGGCTTCCCCTCCTCGTCTGTTCCGCGTATTCTAACTACTTTAACCCCCCTTTCTTCAGCGTTCTCGAGGATCTTCTTGAAGTTCTCTTTTATCCTAGTCAGCCTCTCGTAGGTCTCATAGTAGAATGTGAGCCTCCTAGCAGCTATCCTTTCAAGGGCTAGGCTCACAGGTATGTCAATGTATACTATAATGTCAGCCTCAGGAGCCCCCCTATTAACCTCCCCAATCCACCCTACGTCGGTTCCGAGGCTCTGGTAGGCCATGCTAGAATACTTATACCTGTCAACAACCACGACAAAACCCTCCCCCAAAGCCTCTAAAACCCCCATGCCGAGACAGCTTCTAACCCTCAAATGCCACAGCCTGTCAGCAGCGTATAGAAGGGCCATAACCTCATGGTCTACGCTCTGCTCTAGCAGGAGCTCCCTTATAAGCCTCCCCACGGGCCCCCAGGTGGGCTCCTTAGTATACCCAGCCTTAAACCCCTCCCTCCTCAACCTCTCAACTAGGAGTTTTGAGTGCGTAGTCAGCCCCGACCCGTCTATGCCCTCAAAGGCGACTAAGACACCTTTTAAACCCAATTTAGGCCCCGGGAGCCCCTTGATGTGAGGTAAGCTTTTAAGGGCATAAGGCTCCGTGCAGTTCATGGTGGGGGGCTTAGCGAGGGTAATAGCTTGGCTTAGGGGGGACCCGGAGTCTCTCTCTGTAGTTAAATCTATGAAGGGGCTCCTTGAAGCCCAAGATATAGTAATCGTGTTGCCGGACCCGGGGTCTAAAGTTAGGTGTGATGTTGTAGTGGAGCCTCTAGAGAGTGTTCCGGTAGAGTTTAACGTTGAAGCCCCGGCTAGCGTTAGAGACCCGGACCCTTGGAGGGCCCTCTTCAAAGCCCTCTCAGCCCCGGGAGCCTTTAAAACCTTGAGGATCGGAATAGACCCCGGGGCTATGTGTTCTATAGCCGCTTATGCAGATAATATTCTAGTGTGGCTTGAGAAAGTGGAGTGTAGAGAAGTGGGCCCCAGGGTTAAATGGCTTGTTGAAGTTGTGGGAGCTGAAAGCCACAAAGTCAACCTGGGGGGCGGCGCGGGCTTCGGGGAGGCAGCCTCATCCATATCTGGGGAGGGCTTAGCCTTCACTATAGCCCTGGAAAGCTGGACTACCAGTAGGCCTGTACAGTCTAAGGTTAAAGTTAAAGACTCAGACCTCCTAGCGGCTATGACTATAGCTTTATACCGTTAGACTCGACAGAAACCGGGGGGTTAACAGTGTCTGGGAACGGGGACGTCGAAGCTAAACTCTCAAAACTACTATCCCAAGCTAGGAGGCACGTCTCAACTTCTAGGGGTAAAGTCGTCTATAGGGACAGCAGTGGGGAGGCTCTAGTAGAGTCTATAAAAGACCTCATGGTTGAAACATTCATAAATACTGGGGAGCTATCCCAGGCTATGGAGTGGATCAGCATACTAGAACATGTTCTCGCCGAGAGCTCCAAGCTAGTGGGGGGCTCGGGTTGGAGCTTATCTAAGGAGTTTAAGAGTTTCATGGCAGACCCCAGGGCCCACATGAGGAAGAAGCTTTTCAACTACACCTTCGACCTTTTAAGGGGTAAAATGGGCTTAAGCGATTACGTTGAGAAGTCGAGGCAGGCTTTAACAACAAGCTTTAAGACTAATATTAGGACACTATACCAGTCCTGGGTTCTAGCTTCAACAGTATACCTTCTAGGCTTGGAAGGCGCTAAGATAGTTTACCCGGAGCACGGGCAGATAATGCTTGAGAGGAGCGGGAAGCAGAAAGCCGGCATCATACCCCCAAACATAGTCCTCAGGCTTATTGATGGGGGTGAGGTTAGCTTCTACTTTGAAGCCCCCAGGCCTCTCGGCTGGGAGGATACGAGCGACCTTAAGAGAGTTTGGAAGCTCTATGTGAGCCTGAGGCCGGACATAATGATATATTCTGGCAGGGTTCTAAACATAGTCAACCTCTCAAACCCCGAGATCCCCATAATGAGGCCGGACATCATAGTTGAGTGTAAGGAGCTTAAAGACTGGCACCTAAGAGCCAGAACTATAAGGGGGCCTAGAGCTAAACCGCTGACAGCTGAAGAGTGGATGTCAAGGTGGATAGCAGGGCTATGGGAGGGCCTGGGCGAAGCCCTGGGGGTATCAAGGGAGCAGCTGGGGGAGCTCCTAACAGGGGCTAAGGGGGGAGTTAGAGTCACGGAAGTAGACCTCCTAAACATGTATAGGAGAACCTTCAACCCCAACAAGTTCATAGTAGTATCAAGGTTTAAAGTAGACGCGAACACGAAGAATAAGCTGGAAGCGGAGGACATTAGAGTAGTGGATGAGGCCGATATAGGGGACTTGAAAGCCATAGAGCAGGTAGCCGGGGAGGTTAAACTGATAGCTAAACCAGAGCGCGAAGACCCGATATCAGGGTTAATGTTGCACTTGAAAACCCTCGGAATAAACGTGGGGCCAGAAGAGCTTGAGAAAGCCCTAGCAGAGCTAGCCTATAGGAGGATCGAAGAGCTGATCCAGATAATAAGCGGGGATGGTGCGGGGGGTGGGATTTGAACCCACGCAGGCCTACGCCATCGGGTCCTAAGCCCGACCCCTTTGACCAGGCTCGGGCACCCCCGCTCCTTTATTTTGAATTCCCCGCTTAGGGGTTTAAATGTTTACCAGTATTCGCTCTCTTCAGCTTTGATTTTAAGGCTTTCAGGGCTCATGCTTTTTACGGCTTCGGCTACGGTTTTGGCAGCGTACCATGAGGCTATTTTTGGGTATATTTTTGAGAGTGTTTTGACCCATACTGGCATGTTTATCCTGGCCCCGGCGGCCCTATAATGCCCCCCTCCCCCGAGTTTTACTGCTATCGCTTGAACGTTTACTGTTTTGCTTCTTAGGGAGAGGCCCCCGTTGGGCCTTATTATTCCCGCTATGTGGGCTCCATATCTTGATTCTAGGAGTGCCCCTACTATGCTGTTTGCTGGGGGCCCCTCTGTCTTATAGACTGCTACTATCTTGAGTTGGCCTGCTTCCTTGACGTATACTGTTTCCATTATCTTCTCCATGTTTTTAAGCTCCTCGCTAACATATTGTTGGAGTCTGGCTTCGAGCTCCTCATCCCATAATATGCCTTCCACGAATTTAGCCAGCACCCTATCCCTCCACTCCCTAGCTTCCTCCCTCGAGCCTACAGCCCTGAAAAGTTTGGGGGATAAACTGTTATCCCACCTCCAGAGGTCTGCGGAGCAGACTGTGCTCTCAAGCTCCACTAGGAAACCGTCGGGCTTAACGCCCCTAACACTACTAGCATATCTGACTACAACGCCCGTGGCGCAAGTGCTCTTGTCAACGAATACTAGGGCCCCGGCTTTCTTCAAAGAGTTTAGGTCGTCCTCGCTCCACACGTGATGGTCATACCACTCGACCCTCACACCCTTCCCCACAAGCCTCTCCACTATCGAAACTACTTTCTCCCTCACGTCCTCGTTGAGGCCTAAGTCTGTTACGGCTAGCAAGTCTCCCCCCTCAACGTAATCCTCTAGAGCCCCCAAGGTCTCGTCTATATTGTAAGGCTCGGAGTAAACCACTGTGGCCCCCCGCCCAGGCCTCACACCCAGGATCCTGAGGAATGCCGCGGCAGCCCCCACACCATCTAGGTCCGCGTGCGTCACGATGTAGGCGTGCTTATATTCCAAGGTTTTATCAGCCCCTCAAAGCCTTAACCATGAGGGGTTTAAGGGTTTTGAAAGTGTCCTCAAGGAGTTGGGGCATAACCTTAACGCCCCCAGTTACAACCATGTAGTTAGTATCCCCGAACCATCTTGGCACCACGTGAACGTGCACATGCCCTGGTATCCCCGCGCCGGCGGCCTCCCCAATGTTGACCCCCACGTTGAAGCCTTGGGGGGAGTAGGCCTCCCTCAAAGCCTTCAGAGAAGCTTTGAGCAGCCTCCCCACCTCAACTATATCCCCCTCATCAAGGTCCTCAACGCTGGAGACATGCTTATAAGGGACTATCATGAGATGCCCGGTATTATAAGGGTACCTGTTAAGTATAACGTAAGCCCTGGAGCCCCTGTAGATTATGAGGGCCTCCTCATCGCTAAGCTTCGGAGCCTCGCAGAGAACGCAAACCCCAGGCTCGCCGGCGGAAGTTATGCTGGAAAGGTATGCCATCCTCCACGGGGCCCAGAGGACTGAAAGCCAGCTCTTAGGCCACGACATCACTTTCCAGCCGACCTCCCCCTCTTACGGCCTACACCCAGCTCCTTTAGGTCTACAGTGTAAACCCTAACTCTTCCAGCCTCTTCATCCTTAAACCTCTCAACCTCCTCCTCGGGGATAACGTAAACGCTCGCCTCGTTCTTAAACCCTTTAAGCCTCCCAGACCTGATCCACTTACGCACAGCTACGGGGCTAACACCGAAAAGCCTAGCAACTTCCTCCACTGTATAGAGCCTCCCAGTCAACGCCCAAACACCTCAGAGGGACGGGTCTCTTCACTCTTTCAGACGATGGCGTTCACATCATCCAAACTCTTAGGGGGAGCTGAACGTTAATAAGTGTTAACGCTCCTAGAGCCCGGTATTTCACAGGGTTGTTACTATTGTAGGGACGACGTTTATCACGCCCCGGACTGGCGTGAGACGCGCTACTAGGCTCTTAATAGGCTCCACCGGGCCCTTAACAGCTATTATTTGAATACACTCTTTCTCAGACACGTGCACGTGCAAAGTTGACACTATGACATTCATGTACTCATGCTGTACATCGGTCAGCTCGTCTTCAACGCCGGGCTTCTCATGATTATAGTGAACTAGAACAGCCCCCGCGACTATAACGTCGCTCTTAGCCCTCCAAGAGTTTAAAGCTATGAAATTCCTTATAGCCATCCTAACACCTTGAGACCTCGAAGTAACACCTAGACCCTCAAGGACCACGTCAAACTCCGCGGCAAGCTTCCTAGGTATAGCCACCCCAGTTTTCACATACCTCGTCACAGTGTATACCCTATAGAAAAAGTTTACGTTTAAGGGTTTAAGTTTAAACACTCTAAGCCTCTAGCCTCCGTGCCCGTGGTGCTCGTGGCTCGCGGGGGCCTCAGCGGGCTTAGCTTCCACGTAAACCTTAGATCCATCGTCTAGTATGAGGTTTAATTTTAAAACCCCACCTTTAGTTAGCTTCATCAACTCCTCATGCTCCCCCATAATCATAATGTGGGGCCCCGCAGGTCTCAGCTCAAAAGAGCCTAGAGGGCTTATGCAGAACTTTTCCACACGCTGCATCCGGTAAACCCCCCTTCGGATACGGTTTCATGGAGCTCTACAGTTACTCTCGCCTGTTCTAAAACAGCGGCTCCGACAATGCACTTTTGCGTTAACCCTTGATTTTTAACGGTCATAAAAACCCCTATGGCTTTAGGGGATTCTGTATATCTAGCGTTCTCGACTTCAACCCCTGCTATAGCCGTGTAGGCTACTACTAGTATTAGGATGGCTGCGACGAGCGCCCCCGCTACTAGTAAAATTCTAGGAGTAATAATATTAACCACCTCTAACACTTTTTTTACAAAAATATATTCTAAGGCTTAAATTTTACACGTGATGTTTTACTTTTTGAGTTCTTCTCTCAGTATTATCCATATGTACTCCGCCGTCTTAGCTGGGTTAGCCCACCCTTCCAGGGTAGGCGATACTACGTATTTTATGACTCCATCTTTAACTATTATGAAGCCTCCCCAGTGATTCACGAGATAGTTTGTCCAGTTCTTCTCAACATATACCCTGTATTCTCTCCACACTTCCTCCATTAAACTTGGATCGTCCAGGGTCCACGCCCAGTAGACTCCTTTTTCAAGCCATTTTTTTCGCCTTAATATCCTGGTATCTCCTAGCTAGCTCTAGGGTCTCGTTCCACGGGTCTATCCCTATTGTTATGAAAGCTATCTTGTCGAGAGCATTCTCTTCGTAGGCGTGCTCAAACAAGGCTAGTAATATGGCCGTGTTCCAGTGGCATATGTCCGGGCACCTCACATATTGGAGCACGTACACGTTCACCTTACCGTCAACAGGTATTTTAAGAGGCCCGTAGGTGGAGTTTAGAGTGAAGCTCTTCACATGGATATTAGGCTCCGTTATTACAACATAAGGGTTCCTAATGTAAGAAGACTCACCAGCCACATATGGTATGATCACACTCCCCACGATATAGCCTATAGCTAAGGCTACAGCTATGCTTAGAGCGAAAGCCAAGCCTATGACAGCGGCGAGTTTGAGGACACTACCCACCTTAACCCCCAGAGGCTAGGGTTTTCTAAAAGCTATTATAATCTAGTTCTAAACATTTTCTCAACTATTAAGCTTGGAAACCTCCTCTATGAAGTCTTCTAGGCTTACAACTTCTTGTTTACCGGGCTCCCACCTCCTCCTGAGCGTCACTGTGTTTGTCGAGGCTTCCCTCTCTCCCAGCACTACAACCAGGGGGGTCCAGAGTCTTCCAGAATCTCTTATCCTGGCCCCGAGGCTTCCCTCTTTTAAGATCCTAGCTCTTACCCTCATTGTTGAGAGTTTGGAGGCTATGGAGTCTGCGTAGCTTAGCTGCGCCCCACTTACTGGGATTAAGGCTACCTGTATTGGGGCGAGCCAGAAGGGTATTTGTGGTGTTGTCCCGGAGTCAGCGTCTTTAAGGCCCGCATCTAGGAATGCTATAGCTATGCTTCTCGTGGGGCCTAAACAGTATAGGGTGCCTTCGGGCTTTTCAACCTCAACTATGAGGGGGACGGCGCCCCCCTTCCTAGCCTTATAGAGTGTGACCCTACCTCTAATATCGCCGGCTTCGAGACCCCCGGATCCAAGGTTAACAGTAATACTATCCTCTAGGAGCCTCTTATTGAGTGTTTCGAGGAAACCAGCTGGCGGGCTTCTAGAAGATACTAGGGAGTCCCCCAGGCCCCCCCAGAATAGTGTGAGGCCCTCGCCACCCCACTTGCTACACGTATAAGCTAGGTGGGCGGCGCCCACCAGCCCGTAAACAGTTTCAGGCGCGGGCACCTTAACCCTACGTTTAACCCCAAACTCCTCCGAAAGCCTCGACTCAAGCTCCCACAGCATGGTAATACCATGGGGGCCGTCAACGTCAAACCTGGAAACCAGCTCCTTAGTCTCGGCACTCCACGGATCCCTATCTAGGAGCCACTTTTCCACCAGACCCTTAAGGGGGGCCTCCTCGAGGGGGACCCCCAAGTATTTGATGGTTAAACCAGCCTTAAACTGCCTTGAAAGCTCCGCTAGAGGGTGGCCCGGGCATGAGAGCTCGAAAGCCTTATACCAGCCGAAGGGGGCCCTGTAAACCTCACCCTCCCACCTGCTCCTAATAGTTTGCTCCAAAGCTACTAGAACCCTATAAGCTTCAGGTGGAGGCGCTAGGCTGCTCGATAGGTGAGCATAAGGGTATATGAGTATGGTCTTGAGACCCAGCCTATTAGCCTGGAGTATGGTGTCCCCGGCAGCCCTTTCAGCCTCCTCCACGCCATCCCCCTCCTCCACAGTGACGAAAGCCACGAGACAGTTAGAATACTCGCCTGAAGACTGAGGATCTGGGGGGTTTCTTATAGCCTCCTCCACAGTCCTATAAGATATCCTCGTAGCGTGTAACAGTAAAACCCTCAAATAAGACACCGTAACATATAAGCTCCTCCATCTCTAATAAACTTTCCGGAACCCTTAGTATAGGATATTACGGGCGTGGCCGTCCGTGGCAATGCTGGGAGCAACCCCTGCAGCATCCAGAACTACATTTAGTTTTTAGGCTTCCCCCAAGCCCGCTATACTGGTGCTCGAGGATAGCTATGGCCCGGTTTACTAAGGATGCTGTCATTAAAGAGGGGTCGGGGAGGGTTAAAGTGGTTAATGGTGTCCCGGTTATTGTTGTAAGGTATAATGGGAGGCTTTACGCTTACGTGGCTGTATGCCCTCACGCTTACTGCGTGCTCTTCGACGTTAACTTGAGAGGCTCCATGATACACTGCGCTTGCCATGGCGAGCTTTTCAATGTGGAGACCGGGGAGCCTACTAAGGGCTTAGCTAAGGAGCCGTTGATGAAGCTTAGTGTGGAGGCTAGGGGTGGCGAGGTTTTCGTTGAAGTCCCCGGGAGTGATGTCTTGGAGAGGATTGTGGATCTAACTAGGCCCAAATCTCCATGAATTGAGTGCAGGCTCTATTTTCAATTGCCTGGAGGAGGTTTATACCTCTTAAGCCCCTCACGTAAATTTCAGGAGCGGGGTTTAGGGTTTGAGTCTTAAACTTGAGTTTAGAGAGTTGGGGCTGTGTTCCAGGTGTTCAGCCCCTATAGAATACTCTTATACCCTCTCGGGCCCCGAGGATGGCGGTAGTGTCAGGGTTTTCCTTACTGTAGACTGTGGGGTTTGCGGTTTCAAGGAGTCTAAGAACATGGTTTTCCCCCTTAACGCTCTATATTCTATAAGGTACATGTTTCACCCTACTGTTAAGATATTCCTTGAGAAGGTTAGGCTCGCAGCTGAGCTTAAGAAGTCTGAGGAGGTTAAGGTCGTAGCTGGGGCTCAGGGTTGACTAGGTGGCGTCTAGCGTGCTTGGAGTGCGGCAGGGAATGGTTTCTAGAGGCTAGCTACGACCTTTCCGAGATGCGGAAACTCTACCACTACTGCAAGTTCTGTCGTAGGAACACGTTTCACGACATACTAGGTAAGGAAGATTAGGGTACTTTTGGGGTTTTAAGGTTTAGTGTCGTAGTGGAGGGGGTCTAGGGCTCCTTAAACCCTATAACCTAATTAGCCCCGGGAATCCTACATGTATGTTGGGAGTGAGGGTGATGGGAGAGAAGAGGACTCTTAAAGACTTGACAGACCTCCCCGGCGTGGGGCCGGCGACAGCTCAGAGGCTTGTAGAGGCTGGATACACTACTATAGAGGCTGTAGCTGTAGCCACACCCCACGAGCTTTCTGCTGTGGCTAACCTACCTATAACCCAGGCCACTAAAATAATAGAGGCGGCTAGGGAAGCCCTGGATATTAAGATAAAAACAGCCATAGACCTTAAGAAGGAGAGCCTGGTTAGGAAGAAGATAACCACAGGCAGCAGGAACCTAGACGAGCTCCTGGGAGGGGGCGTGGAAACTAAAAACATAACAGAGTTCTTCGGGGAGTATGGAACGGGTAAAACACAGCTCTGCCACCAGCTAGCTGTCAACGTTCAACTCCCCGAGGATAAGGGAGGCCTAGAGGCTAAGGCCGTCTACATTGATAGCGAGGGCACATTCAGGTGGGAGAGGATAGAGCAGATGGCTCAAGGCGTGGGCTTAGACCCTGACAAGGTCATGGAAAACATTTACTGGGTTAGGGCGATAAACAGCCACCATCAAATGGCTGTCGTAGAGAAACTCTTCGAACTAATAGCAAGGGAAAACATAAAACTAATAGTAGTAGACTCGCTCACAGGACACTTTAGAGCAGAGTTTCCCGGGAGAGAAAGCCTAGCTGTAAGACAACAACTACTCAACAAACACCTACACCAGCTAATGAGAATAGCAGAAGTATATAACGTGGCAGTAGCAGTTACAAACCAGGTCATGGCTAGGCCAGACATATTCTTCGGAGACCCCACAGCAGCCGTAGGAGGACATGTAGTAGCACACGCCCCAGGGATTAGAGTACAACTGAGAAAAAGCAGGGGAAACAAGAGGATAGCCAGAATAGTGGACGCCCCACACCTACCAGAAGGGGAAACAGTATTCGCAATATCAGAGTATGGAATAAGAGACGCGGAACCCTAAACACAGCCCTAAAACCTCCCAATATAATGAAACCCGCCTAGGGACAAGAGTAGCCGCCGGAACCCAATACCATAGGTTTCCCCCGTGGCTCCGGCTTCCTCCTCAGCCCATTGAGGGCTCCATAGGCTGACACCACTGGGGCCGCCTCGTGTTCGCCTCTCACTGTCAATAATTGAGGCAGACATAGCGGGGGGCCTTAAAATAACTCTAAGCTTCCATTTCACATTAATGCCTCTAAGTAACCGTGTTAACAGAATACCTTAGAGATTTTACTCTAGAGAACACTCCTTCTTAAAGGGCCTCAGCCTGGAGTCTTGCGGGCCTATGGGGTTTGAGGGGGCGGGTCCTCTAAAGCCCCTCTTTTCCTTTCTTGGGCGGGTTTTGGAGGTACTGCTCTTCTTCTCTCATTTAAACGGCTCCATTAGTTGTTTTAAAGTTTTCAGCTAAGTTCAAGCTGGGTGTTACGGGTTGGGTAAACTCTATACTAGGAGTGGCGATGACGGGTACACTTATGGGAAGCCGGGCCTTAGAATGCCTAAGAGTCACCCTCTCATAGAGTTTTACGGCTCTCTAGATGAGGCTAACTCGATGATAGGGCTTGCCAGGAGCCTTCTTAGGAGCGTCACATCGGACTATGAGGATGATTTGAGGCGGATCCAGAGGCTAGTCTTCAGGATAGGGTTTAGCGTCACATCAGGCAACCTAAAAGTTTCGGATGAGGATGTTAGAAGGTTAGAGGAGATCACAGACAAGTACTATGATAAGCCCTTAGAGGGTTTCATACTCCCCGGAGGCCCCCCGGGGGCCGCCGCGCTCCACGTAGCTAGGGCTGTTGTGAGGAGGGCTGAGAGGAGGCTCGTAGTCTTAAAGCTTGAAGGTGAAAACATCAATGATATCCTAGTGAAGGCTCTCAACAGGCTTAGCGACGCCCTCTTCGCAATGGCTTTAAACGCTTCTAGAAAAACAGGCTACGAGCCTGAGCCCGCCACTTTCTAGCCCCCTTTAGAGTTGAACCATAAACTGTAGCTGCCTGGAGTTTAGGTAACCAGCTGTACATCGAGTTTGACGTGTCCTCCCCCGGACTATTTGCTCCACAGAGCGTGGCGGGCGTTGTGATGAGCGTGAGCATCCTGGTATTTGGCTGCGAGCGCCTGAAACTGTGAGAACTCTGCGTGGGGAGGCGTTAGGCTTGTAATTGGAGTTTTTCCCTGAGGTGATGGGGGAGTATATACTGGTTTAGACGAACAATTTTAAGGTTCTCATGATATGTTCTTCCCTATCGAGGTGCTGCCCTAGTGGATATTGTGGGGGCTCTTAGGGTTTCGCTGGGTCTTACTATAGCGGCTTACCTTGGGTTTAATTTTATAGCCATGTATTTGAGTTTGCTGCCTACGTTCCTCTATATTGAGAACTTCTTCTGGGCTCTAGCCTATTTTATAGCCCTTTACTCTTCCTTTAGGGGGTTTTTATGGCCTTCTCTCCTCGTATCTTCTTTTAACGCCGGCAGGGTCTCAGACGCTATTATAACATCTGGGGGGTCGCTCCACGCCTTGGCCCTAGAGCATACGCCTTTATTCGCCCTCCTCATCCTTGTAATGGCCTTATCCGCAGCCTCCATGGTGAGGAGGTGTGGCTAGGCCTGGCAGGCTGGAGCTCCTTGTAATGGCTTTTGTGGGGTTCGCCGGGATACTGGACACTTCGTTCATGATACCTGTAATAGCGCTCTACGCTAAAAGCCTGGGAGCCAGTGAGGCTGAAGCCGGGTTCATAGCAGGCTTTTATAGCATGGTGGCTATACCAGCCAGCGTAGTAGCTGGGATCCTCGTGGATAGGATGGGTAGGAAGAGGATGCTCGTGGCAGGCCTCCTGTGGGACGCTGTGTCTGTGTTCCTGTACTCTGTAGTGGTTAGCAGCTCCCAGCTCCTTGTTGTTAGGGGGCTCCATGCAGTGGGCGGGAGCCTAGTCTACCCGGCTTTCATAGCTAGAACTAGGGAGATTAGCGGTGAAAGGGTAGGCTACGGTATGGGCAGGCTTCTAGCCCCGGTGGCTCTAGCTATAGCATTGGGGTCTGCTAGCGCCGGCTTCCTGACATACATGCTAGGCTATAGGATCCCGTTCATCCTCCTATCCCTGATAATACTGCTGGCCGGCATCCTAGCTTTAACGCTCCCTGAGAGGCCTGAAGAGAGGAGCTGGAGGGGGCTCAGGGGGGTTGTTGAGGGGATCAGGGAAGCCGGACTCCCCGCAGCTTCAGGCCTATGGCTCATACTAGTCTTATACATAACCCTGGGGATCATAGTTGGGGGGCTGGCCACAAGCATATCTGGAGTTGTAGTGCTGGGAGAGAGGGAGGCTAGGCTCTTAACTGGCATGGGGGTCGCGGCTTCCTCCTTGGTGGCCGCTGTTTCCCTCGTGTTGAGCGGGCTAGTCTCGGATGCGAGAGGGGTTAGGCTCGTAATCCTATACTCTATAGCATTGTCAACCCTAGGCTTCATACTTCCAGCGGCTGTTCCAAGCCCTCAAACCATACTATTAGGCTTCATAGTGTTCGGCGTAGGCCTCGGGGGCTTCCTGCTATCTAGTACTATACTAGTCACCAAAGTCTCCGCCAAGGCTAGGGGTACTGCTGTGGGGCTCCAGCAGGTTCTCAATATAGTTGGCGTGGCTGTTGGGGCTCCCATGGGGGGCCTCTTGGCAGCTATGAGCTCCTATCATGTTCTAGTAGCCGCAGCTCTAATCCCTCTCCTGGCCCTCCCAGCAATAGCTTATAGCGGCCGCTGAACCCCCTGGGAAGCTGGGGTTTGAGGCGGTAGCGTTGAGGGCTCCAGTGCACCTTAGGGAAGCTAGGCTTGGAGATGTGGCGCCTAGGGTTATAGTGTCCGGAGACCCTAGTAGGGTTGACTACTTGGCTGGACTCCTGGAAGGTGCGAGGCTTATCAACGCTTACAGGGGGCTCAGGGTTTATACTGGCAGTTTTAAGGGTGCAGCTTACACTATAGCCTCCCACGGGATTGGAGCCCCCTCAGCCTCCATAGTTGTAGAGGAGCTCATAATGCTGGGGGCTAAGGCTATAGTGAGGCTCGGGACATGCGGGTCTCTAAAGGCTGAAGTTAAACTGGGGGACATAGTTATACCTACCGTGGCAGCACACTATTCCGGGGGCTTATACTACCAGTACATGGGGGAGCACGCCTGCCCCCCGGCAGCCCCCACCTTCGATGTCCTAAAGGAGCTCGTAGACGAGGCGTCATCGAGAAAAGCTAGGTTCCACCTGGGCCCCATAGTGTCTAGCGACGCCTTCTACGCGGAGGATCCAGGGCTTGCAAGGAGATGGGGGGAGAGGGGGGTTTTAGCTGTTGAAATGGAGTGTTCAGCCCTCTTCACCCTAGGCCATATGAGGGGCGTCAAGACCGGGGCTATACTAGTTGTGAGCGACACTCTAATAGACGGAGGCCACGCTACTGGCGAGGAGTTGAGAGAACATATCAGGGAGTCCGCCCTCATAGCTTTAAACGCTATGGCTAAGCTAAGAGTTTAAGGGCTACCCCCTACTTCTTGCTCGCGAACCTTTTCTTAACCCTTAAGTTTCTACTCCTACACCTCCTACACTTAACAGCGCTTATGGGGTTCAGAGCCCCACACTTCCTGCAAACTTTCTTTAGAACAACCCTCCTTTCGAATATGGCCAGCATCTCCGGGTCCCTGAGAGCCACCCCTCAATCCCTAAATGGTAAACTGTTCAATCTCAGGCTTAAATACTCTCTAACAATAGGGCTCCCCAGAGGACAGTTTAGGGTTTAAGCGTTTAACGCCCACGCCTCATGGAAAGTTTAAAGCCCAGGAAAACAGCTAGGTAAAAGGGATAAGAGAGGTTGGCTGGTCTCAAACTACCCCTCCACGAGGTCTGCCTCGACTCCAACAAGCTGTGCGGCTCCTGTAGACTTAAAATTGAGAAAGGCCAGGTTGAACACTGGGAGGTTAGGGTTCTCAAAGCCCTACTAGAAGCCTACCGCTCCACAGGCTCCGAGAGTAGCCTAGCCTACGAGGCTTCAACTATAGCGGGCTCAACACTCTACATAGCCCTAGAGGGGCCCCCGCTGGAGGGCTTGGAGGAAGCCCTCTCTAGAGCCCTCAGACTCAGGGGGGTCGCCAGGGTTAGAATAATATATTTCACTGGGGGCCTGAAAGGGCTCCTCGAGAAAATATTAGACCAGAAGGTGATAGCCGTAAACAAATTCTACTCCGTAGATGGAGCGTTAACACTAAAAGTGACAGTAGAGAACAGAAACCCGGGAGCTGAAAAACTAGCTTCATCCCTACTCAAAATCAAGGTGATAACGGAAGAGTCTAAAACAGAGAGGGAAACCAGAGGGAAGCCTTTAAAGGTTAAAGTTGAAGATGTGAAGAAAACCTTAGACAAGCTGTTCTAAAGAAGTAAACGCCGGATAACCGTTAGAAACTCAAGCCCCACTTAAACCTTCCCCATCCACATCTGCATAGGCTATCACGAGGTTAACATTCTAGAAACTTTAAGATTGCCCTGTGAGAGCATCACTACAGGTTATTGTGGGTGCTTCGAGCCCCCACGATCCCCTTTTCTAGGAGTTTCCTGAGAGCTTGTCTTACAACACGTTTTACTAGTGTGCGTGCTTCAGCGTTCTTGTAGAGTCTTATTGCCGCCCTCCTTAGGCTTCCGGCTCTCGCGACCTCTTCGAGTATTCTAGTTTCTCTCTCTGTTAGGCTGTTTTTGAGGTATTTGAGGGATATTCGGGCTATGTCTATGGGGGTTAGTCCCATGTACGGGTCTCTATGGTCTAGTTCTGTGAGTTTCCTTGTGACTTTGAGCTCTATTATTGTTACTTCCGCGTTAGGGCTTATGTCACCATAGTTGGCTTTGAGCTCTTTTATGAGCCTCTCGGCGCTTTCAAACCCGTCAATCCTGGCATCCTCGTCGTTTAACTCTGACACTTTCTTATACCTCACTTTTACTATTCTAGCTTTACAGATGGGTCTCCCCCCGCTGTGAACTATGACCTCCCCATGTTTTGGGATTACCCTGCCGAGTCTCACTGTAGCTTTCTTATCGCCTCTGAGGAGCATGTCAGCATATATCTCCTTGAGCATTAAGTGTCTCCCGAGGAACCTTATATTGGAGCTCAAAACTTTAAGCCCCCCGCAGGGGGTCTATTTACTCCCCATACTCGCCCATTTGATCCAGGACTAGCTCGTAGTAAGAGTCTTTCGCCTGCTCTAGCTCCTCCTCCTTCTTAACGTCTAAGCTTCTCCTCCTCGATATCACTTTGGTCGTTAGTACTTTTCGCTCTCCTTTAACAACTGTTCTATATGCTTCTTCATCCCTTCTCTCGAGTACTTCCTCATATCCGCACCTTACACATTTAACTAAATGCGTATCTTTCCTTTTCACCGGCATCATCACGCCTCCGCATTTAGGGCAAAACT
This sequence comes from Thermoprotei archaeon, assembly GCA_029335875.2. Lineage (GTDB taxonomy): Archaea > Thermoproteota > Thermoprotei_A > Sulfolobales > Acidilobaceae > DSZV01. The sequence continues at coordinate 29,879 of JARJMZ020000004.1, forward strand.
TCATATATTGCACCCCTTAGCCCATTCTAAGCTATTAACCGGAGTTTTTAAACTTAACTACGAGCGTTAGACTCCTGTTTCACCGGCTCTTTTAAATACTAGAGGGTTATACCAGAGAGTTCTCCCGCCAGTCACTCTCGAGAGCCTCTCTGGGGTTCTAGCTAGAACATTCCCCCTAAGCTTTATTGGCGCCCCACACTTGGAGCATGAGCCCCCAGTCAAGGCTGAGGCTTTAAGGATCCCCGGGACCCTGGCCATGACCACAGTATTACAGGAGGGGCACCGTGTTTCAAGGATGTTATAGGCTTCAGAGTGCACATAAACATAGCTCAACCTCCCCCCCAAACTCTCATAGAGTCTATTAACAAGGTTCCAGCCTCCAGGGTTCTCTATGAAAACGTGGAGGGGGACGTCGAGGGCGGCCAACGCCTCCACAGTGTCTCCGAGAACCCCGACCTCAGGCTTCCACAAATACGCTACGTGCTCCACGTGAACCCCAGCCTTAGCCATAACCCTTACAGCTCTTAAAAGCCTCTCTCTAGCTTCACTAAACCCTGTTAGGATAGAGTGGTCCTCTGTAACGGCGAAATCCAAAGCTTCAAGCCCGGCTAAATCAGCAACCCCATGAATCCTAGCCCCCACCATCAAGCCGGCACCGTTTAAAGCCCCCCGGAACTCCTCTAGACTCAGGGACCCCAAGGGTTCAAACCCGTCTAGCACCACGACGCTCGGCTTCCACATTTTAACAGTATGCCTTAACACCCTAGCATCTAGGGGGACCCCGGGGTAAACCTCGGGCCCCCTCATCCACTCGCAAACCTCGAAAGAAGCTTCACACTCAAGGCTCTTTAAAGGCCTTACTAGAACTCTGAGGGCGGAGCCTCCAGGAGCTAGGTGGAATAGTGGGATAGCCTCAACAGTAGAGTAGCCGAGTAGGACAACGTTAATAGAGCCCAGAACCCCTCCCCCTAACCTTTTAGGAAGCCTAAAACCCAAAATATTGGGAGATCCCCTAAGACTAGGGCTATCGCATAGCCTATAGCTAGGTGGGCTACATAGGGGTGGCCTGGAGAAGCTACTACATAGGCTTCAGGGTCCCCCTTGGAAGCTTTCGCTACAGCGCTCCTCAAATCCTCATCAATACTGCACCCGCCCTCTACGTCTACAAGCCACCATTTAAACCCCTCGTCGCCGAGAAGCCTCCCAGCTTTAACCCTATACTTGAGCCTAGCAGCACACTTAAAGTCTAGGGAGCCGCATACTTTAAACCCTGAATAAACCTGGTAGGCGAGCCCGGGTATCACAGAGTAGAGTACGGCCAGGTAAATAAAAGGCATGAAAGACCCGGGCCTTATGGGGGCGAGAACAGAGATAAGGGCTAAAGCTAGAACATCGGCACCCCCCATCATGCAAAACCTGTACATAACGTAAACAACAGCGACAACAATAATAGACGCGAGGTAATAGACAGCTAGAACCCTGAAATCATAACCTAACACATATATGGGAACAGAAACTAGAGCCCCAGGAACCCCCGCTAAAACCCAGTAACGAGGAGTCACCTCCCTAAACCTAACATCTAATAGAGCAGCATAACCAAGAACAACCAAGACATAAACTGCCGGAACCCACTCCAAAACACCCACCAAGCTAAACCTACCACGCTTACAGCCCTTATAAGTGGAGAGTAAAATCTCTAGGGTTATCTAGAGGTATTTAAGAGCATAATAATGTGAAATGGAAGCTTAGAGTTGTTTTAAGGCCCCCACGCCGTGTCTACCTCAATTATTGGCGGTCAGAGGCTGACACGAGGCGGCCCCGCGGCATCCGCCTATGGAGCCCCCAAGGGGCTGATGGGGAAGCCGGGCCTAATATCATGGGAAAACCTATGGTATTGGGTTCCGGCAACCACAGGTTAGAATGAGTATTTAAAGAACTAGGTTAGTATTTAAAAATCTAGGTTTAGGGGTGTATGGGGGTTATGGGGCTTAAACCTCTCAGGTAATAGATTTCTATGAGGGCCCCGGAGTATGCTATGATAGTTAATATTATTGCAGCCACTATTATTATGCGGATGTTGTCTAGTATTGTTGCTGGACCGGGCTTATGGGGGTTCAACATGATGAGTGTAGGCTGAGTTAACGGTATTCTAGCTCCGCTGGCTAGCGAGCCGAAGAATTGGATTAGGAACACTAGGCCTCCAACGGCGAATATAATGGCGCCTATAGCAGCTATTTGCATTGGTAGGATCCATTCTGAGGGTATGCTTCCCCCGTAAGTTACTATGCTGGTCCTCCTAGGAGATCCTGCGAGCCCGGCTGTATAGTAGCCTATGCTGAAAATCATCATGCCCACAAACCATAATATGGGAACTGCTAGACTAATGTTTCTGAGTATTACGTTCCTTCCATAGAGGTCTCTTATCAGTAGGTACGTGTAAGCCATATACGTGAGGACTACTGCTGTACCTACTGTAGTGTGGAAGTGCCCTACAATCCATGTAGTGTTGTGAACCACGTTGTTCAACTGGTAGCTGGCGTTTATAATCCCGGTTATGCCTCCATTGCCGAATGTTATAAAAGCGAGTATGAGCCCGGCGAACACGGGATCTCTCCAGGGTTGTTTGAAGAGCCACCCTAAGAGGCCGTTCCCTCCCCTAGCTCTCCCAGCCCTCTCCATAGTGGCTATTATGTTGAAAGCTGTGAGCATGCTGGGAGAGGCTACTATGAGGGTTAGAACGGTTTGAAGGTATTTGAAGTAGGGGTTTATTCCAGGGTCTACTAGCTGATGGTGTAGCCCGACGGGGGTTGAGACTAGTATGAAGATGATGAAGGCGATTTTAGCCATGGCCTCGCTGAATAGGGGCACCCCCAGAACCTTAGGCACATAATAGTACCATATGGTTATGGCTGGGATTAGCCAGAAGTATACTAGGGCGTGGCCGAACCACCAGAAGAACAGCCTAGACTCTAAAGCGTCAACACTCCAGCCCAGGAGGCTTGCGGGCACATGGTTCTTAAGGACTATGAAAACTAAAGGTATAGTAGCCATTATCCATACTATGGAGGAGGGCTAACCCTGGGGTTGCCATCCCAGTACCCTTCTTCGGCATACTGACAGCTTTCACTCTAAATATGAGATGAAAACCCCGGCTGCGAAAACCCAGCTACCTAGAACTAGCAGGGCAGCCCCAACATAGAATAGCGGGCTAGCTACTAGGGGTAGGTAGAAAGTGTAGAGCACGTTAGCCCACCCGAGTATTATAGCTATGGCGGCCAACACTGTCCCAATAACCATCATGGCCAGGCTTATGTTTAAAGTCTGGGGCTTAATGTTGACCCCTAACACTCTAGGCGTTAAATAGGCTGAGAAACCAACAATATAGAATGTTGTTAGGACTATAGCCAGGAGGACTCAGTGGGCTGTTAAGCCCCTATAGTATAGTTCATGGGAACTTCTACCTATACCCAGCCCGGCTACGTACTCGTAGAGGTTAGGCCAGTATGGCGTCCTCGATATAACCTGGAGAACTCCAAATATTCCTCCGAGGAGGAAAGCTGTAAAAGCTAAAACTATAGTTATCCTAGCGTACCAGTCCTCCTTCACAGTATAAACCCTAGCCTCCAACTCACCCACCTCCAGCCATATGAGTGGAAGCCCTCTCAATAACGAGCTTAGAATACATTAACTGGTGGCCTATGCCGCAATACTCGGTGCATATCACTAGAAACTCTCCTTTAGCAGCCTTAGGGGGCTCCCAGACGAACTCAGCCACATAGCCTGGCAGCACCATAATATTAACGCTTGTACCCACGATAGACAGCCCGTGTATAACATCCTGGGAGTAAACCCTGAAAGTCACCCTGCTAGGGTCTTTCAAAACTATCTCCCTAGGAATAAACACGAACTGCCTCGCCTCAATAGTGACCTCGTAAATCCCGGGGCCTACCTCTCTAACCCCCGGCTCTAAACTTATACCAGCCTTCCTAGCCTCCTCTAAAGTATAAGCTTCACAAGTCGGGTTGAGACCCCTCGCAAACCCGTAATAGGCCATTGAAGCGGATAGCCCCACGACAACGGCCGCTATCAACAGGACCCAAATATATTCAAATACGGCTTCACGGGACTCCATAGAACCAGCCCCCTCCAATGAGCTTTACCAGGACATAGAGCCATGTCAGCACTAGAAGGGCAGCTCACACTATTAGTAGCAATAGCGTAGTCCTCGGAGGCTGCATCTTAGAAGCCATGATACCACCCCATACTCCACAGTAAGGGATTCTCTCTAGAAGCTATATATTTTTAGTTGTATATTCTAGTTAAAGAATCTCTTAAAAAATAATATTAAGTGGGTCTCCTTGAAAGATAGAAAGCTATAGCAACTAGGATAAGAACTATTATGGCCGCAGCTACAGCTGCTAGGATAAAGTTGACGCCTTTCTCTTCAGCTGGGGGTGTTGCAGGCGTTGTTACTGGCGGGGGTGTGGGGGTGGGCGTTGGTGTTGTTGGTGTTGCTCCTATGCCTAGGAGTGATGCTAGATAGTCCTCTACTACTTTAACATCTTCCCTCTTCTTCCCTGAGAGTGTGGACATTAAGTTGAATAGCTCATCTCAAGTTTTGGGCTCTCCATAGCCTCTAGCTTTAACCTCATTAGTGGTCTCGGCTCTCACAAAATCATCTAAACTGGTATATTTTCCTGAAGCTGCTTTCCAGCGGGTTACAATTCCATCCCAAGTTTTAGCTATAGCACCATTATGGCAGGCAATACACCCCAATTTTTCAAAAGCGCTTTTAGCTTGAGCTTCAGTAGGCTGGCCTATAACTGTTAGAGAAGCTAAGGCCACAGCCAAGATTAGGGCCGCCGTTAAAGTTAAGACTGTTAAACCCTTCAACCCCAACTAGACACCTCCCGGCGTCATAGTGTGTAAAGGCTTCCAGGTCTTAAATCTTTTTATGTAATTATGGCTTCGAGTAGAATCAAGGTCTTGAGATGTTAGCTAAGTGTTTTCAGGGCTTGTCAGGACTTCAAAAGCTTTAATAACGTTTTCTAAGTCAGCTTTCTTCCTAGCTTTTCTCAGGATCCTAGCTGTTTCGGGCCTCTCAGCAGCCAAAGATTCTATAGCCTTGTTTAGGATCTTAAACCCCTCAGAGTTTAGCCTCCCCTTTTTGTCGAAATACTCGCTCTTGTTTTCAATCATAGATTTTAAGAGGCGCACTGTATAGTCTACTCCCCTCCCCACACTCTCCTACCCTCAAGGCTCCCTCTGTGTATAGTGTAGCTTTTAACCTCAACTCCAGCGGGGGGGCTGTCGAGCTGGAAATAGCTTGCTAGTGTTTTAACCTTTCAGTTTTAAAGTTACTATGGTGGCTTTGTTTTGAGTGTTTTAGGCTATGTTCATGAGTCGCCCAGCCCCAGAGTTTCCAGTGTTATTTCAGGGTCGCCCCTGCCTTTAGGCGAGTATGTTTCTATGAGGTTTAAAGATCCTAGGGGCTCCGGCTTTATTACAGCCTTAGCTGTAGTTTCCAACTCAGGCTATAGGCTTGCAGTCCCCATTAGTACCCTTAGATATATAGGGGGTGAGAGTTCTGAAGGCTCAGAGTTCCCTAAGCTCTCGCCTATAGCCCTCTACGTTATAGCGGAGGTTTTCGAGGGGGGTCTATCGGAGCCTCCCCGGTATCCAGTCCCGCCTGACACGCCCGTAGAGCCCGCTAGTGCCGATCTTCTAAAGGAGGTTTATGGTTCGGGTGGAACAGTTAGGATTGGAGAGTTAGCCCCTAGAAGGTTGGGAGTTGAGATTAGGGTTAACCCCGACAAGCTTGCCAAACACTTGTTCATAGCCGGGGCCACCGGGTCCGGCAAGAGCAACCTCGTAGCCATACTGGCTGACAGGCTTTCAGCTATTGGAGCCCCAGTTCTAATATTCGATGCCCACGGAGAATATAATATAGTCCCCGAGGACGGCGACGTTAATAGAGTGCACGTAGTCCAGGCTAAGATAAACCCGCTCAAAATACCTCCAAGAATCCTCTCAGCAATAATAATACCCGAGGCGGGGGCGAGAAGACAGAGAAGGCTACTAACTAAAGCCATTGAAAGCCTCAACTCACGCATAATGAGTAAAGCTGAGAGAGAGAAAGTAGCTCCCCCAATAGCAATAGAAATGATGACATCAAAGTGTCAAAGTGAAGTGGAGGATACTGAGGAGCTTGACCGAGAAGAGATACTAGCAGCATGCTATGGGGAGCTCCTTAAAAATGAATTATCAAATCAAGGAGGAGCAGATGGAGAAGATAAGAAGAGGGTTGAAGTCGTAAAAGATAAGGTTGAAGAGTTCTTCGAGAGAACCCCAGTGACGATAACTGGAGAGCAGCCTACAGCATATGTGAAACCTGGAACTATAACTGTAGTAGACACTTCAACGTTAGACGACGAGCAGAAAAGGTGGATAGTGAAGATTCTAGTGGACGAGCTACTCGTGAAACTCAAAAGGGAGGGGGCTCCTGTAGTTGTAGTAATTGAGGAGGCCCCTCTATTTCTGAGCGTTAACCAGACTCATCCTGTAAAGGCCTCTCTCCAGAAATTCGCCAGAGAGGGGAGGAAGTTCGGCGGGTGCCTCATAGTGGTAAGTCAGAGACCTAGAAGTTTAGATGTGAACGTTGTAAGCCAGCTCCAGAACTTCGTATTCCTTAGAATGGTCCAGGAGGAGGATATAAGGACTGTAATGAACATAGCGGACAGCCTAGACCAGAACCTTGCAAACATAATACCAACACTCCCAGACGGGAGGGCGATAGTAATGGGAGAATGGATAGGGAGGTTCCCAGCCCTAGTAGACATAGACCTGCACAAGGGGAAAAGGGTGGGGGCAACACCGCCTCTAACCAAAATATGGAGTAGCATGAGGGGGGAGGAGAGGGTATCCTTCAGTGTGGAGTAAAGAGCGGGACTGTTCTTTAATAATTTCTTGTGTCCTTATGTAAACGGTTGAGCCTAAATAAGCTCCCCCTCTCTAGGATTAAATTTGGAGGCAGGTCATGGGTTTAGTGAGGCTGCTCCACGTGTCCGACACTCATTTGGGGGCTGTTCCCTACGGCTTGCCTGAGAGGGAGAGGGATTTATATGATGCTTTCAGGGAGGTTGTTGATATAGCTATTGGGAGGGGGGTTAACGCTGTTATTCATGGGGGCGATCTTTTCCATTCTTCAAGGCCTAAGCCTAGGACTTTGATCATGGTTGTTAGAGAGCTTATGAGGCTTAAGGATGCCGGCATAGAGTTTATCGTGGCTCCCGGTAATCATGAACTCCCGAAGGGGGAGCATGTTGGTTCCCCGGTGAGGCTACTCGAGGTACTGGGGCTCGCCAGGTCTTCCCACGGCTTTGACAGGCCCGATGTTCATGGTTTAGGCGGCGTCGACGTTATAGTTTTCTCCGAGTGGTCCTCGGGTCTCCTGGCTAAGCTGGACCCTTCGAGCCTCTCCCCATCTCATGTTAGGATAGCTCTAGCGCACGTGCCCCTCTGCGATGCTCTCCTCCAGGTTGAAAGCGTTCCTGAGACCTCCTGTCCCAGTAGGGTTTATTCGAGCCTCATACGTAGAGGATACTCTTATGTTGCCCTGGGCGATATTCACACTAGGTGGGTTGGGAGCCTGGAGGATGGGACCCCCATAGTGTACCCGGGGTCCACAGAGTATCTTGGAGTTGACGAGTATAGGAGGGACCCTGAGAGGAGCGTTTACATAGTTGATGTTGAGGGGCCTGGGGAGGTGAAGCTTGAGAGGGTTAGGCTTAAATCTACCAGGCCCTGGATACTGGTTGAGGGGGAGGCTGGCAACGTTTACAAGGCTGTACAGGACATTAGAAAGATTGGGGATAAGGAGCCCCTGGTTATCGTGAGAGTTAAAGGTGGAATCAGCAGGCTCGCCAGAAATAAGCTTGTAAGCGCTCTCGAAGGTCTCAGGAGGAGTAACACCATATTATATTATAGTGTTGAGGTTGAGGAGGGCAAGCTTTTCCCGAGACCCCCCCAACAACAGGGTCAGGCTAGGGTTAGTGTTGAGAGCGTTATAAGGGATATAGTGAAGTGCGATGAGGCAGTTAACCTGGTAAAGAGCATTATAGAGGATCCAAAGCTGGCTGAAAAGTTTATCGATGAGCTAGAGCGCGACGAGAACATAGTTAAATGCCTTGAGAACTCTAAGGCCTCCACTAGGAGGTTGAGGTCTCCATGATAATTAGGGAGGTTATCCTCGAAAACATACTCTCACACGAGAGTACGAGAGTGGAGTTTATTAGGGGAGTTAACGTTATAGTGGGGTCCAACGGCTCCGGCAAGAGCTCCATAATAGACTCCATACTCCTAGCTCTCATAGCCCCCTGCACTAGCGCCCTCGAGGAGGTGGTCAGGGCCAAGCTAGATAATATCCTCAGGGTTGGGTCGCAGAGGGGCGAGGTCAGGGTTGAAGTGGAGGTTGGAGGCTCAACGTATATTGTTAAGAGGACTATAGAGAGGAGAGGCCCGAGGGAAGCAGCTTCAACGATGACACTCTACGACCATAACAATAGGCTCCTAGCTAAAGGTAGGGAGGAGGTTTGCAGCAAAGTGAAGAGCATACTAGGCCTTCACAGCCCCCACAAGGTTCTAACGTCCACACTCGTATCAAGGCAGGGGTTTTTAACGGAGCTCTTAGATATGAGCCCCTCAGAGAGGAAAGAAAGAATACTCGAGCTCGCAGGCCTCCAGAAGCTCGAGGAGGCTAAGGAGAGCCTTAGGGAAGTTATTAGAAACCTCAAGTTTAAAGTCGACCTTCTAAGGAGCAAGAAGGAGAACCTCAAGAATAGAGAGATGAAGTTGAGGAGCATTGAGAGTGAAATAGGGAGGCTCGAGGGGGATATCGGGGAACTCAGGAAAACCCTCGATGGAAAACTCCTTGAAAAGAGCGAGCTGGAAGAGAAACTCTCGAAACTCGAGAAGGCCCTCAAAGTTTGGGATAGGCTTAAGCCCCTTGAAGAACTAAGACAGCTTATAGATGAGAAGGAGAGAGAGCTGGAAAGGTTGAGAATAGAGTTCTCCAGGCTACCACAAGTCGACCAGGCACTCTTAGAGGAGATACAGAAAACGTGGAGCCTAGCCTCCGACATGGAGAAGAGGGTTGGGAAGGCTCAAGCGGAAGTAGAAAACCTAAAATCCAGGATTGAAAGCTTTACAAAGGAAGCTGTTGAGAAGCTTAAAGAAGCTGGGATCGAAGCGGGAGACATTAAAGGGGCTTTAGAAGCTCTTGACGCCGAGCTTATGAAAAGGGTTGAAGCTCTCGGAGCTCTTGACGCCGAGCTTAAATCCGTGGAGAGCCTTATCAACGTTAAGCCCCTCGAGGAGAGGTGCCCGTTCTGCGGGGCCCCCCTCACTAGGGATAGGTTGGAGCATATAATCATGGAACATAAGAGGAGGCTTGAAGAGCTTAAAGCCAGGAAATCCGTGGTTTCCGGTGAGAAGAGGAGGCTGGAAAACGTTAAAAACACTGTTTCCAGGCTTAACACTAACATTGAAATGGATAGTAGGGAAATAGAGAAGGCTTTAAGCAACATGGAGGAGGCTAAGAGGGAGCTGGAGAAGTTTTTAAACAAGTGCTCCGAGATCTCCCCCATATTCAATGTTGTTAAAGTCGCTAAAGTTAGTGATTGCCCGGTAAAAGCCGTGGGAGAACTCCTCAATAAAAGGAGGGAGCTTGAGGTTAAGATTAGGGAGACGGAGAAATACATTAAAGATCTTAGAGAGAAGTTTGACGAGAAAGCATACAGGGACCTTGTTGAAGAGTGGAGAAAGCTGAGTGAAGGCGTCGACATCGCCTCTCTAGAAGCTGAGTATGAGAGCGTTAGGGGGGAGATCAGGGCGCTTGAAAATACCATAGACGAGATTAAAAATAGAATATCTAAGAACAGTGGAGCGCTGGAAGCATTGAAGAAGGAAGCTCTAGAGATCAAGAGTGAAATCGAGAACTTGAAAGCTGAAATCGAGAAGCTCCCTGTTAAAGAGAGAATCCTCGAAGTATCTGGCTGGGTCTCCGACAATCTCCTAGGCAAGGAGGGCCTCTTAGCTTTAAGGCTCACAGAAGCCCTGAAAAAGTCTCTCGAGAGCGAAGCCAACCACATACTCAAGTTGATGGGGAGAGATTTTAACATAAAGGTTCACGAAGACTTCACCATGACAGTTATGAGGGGAGACCAGCAGCTCGACGTGAGAAGCCTTAGTGGGGGCGAGAAAACAATGCTAGCCATAGCGTTCAGGCTAACCCTGGCATCACTCCTAATAGAGAAGCCCATATCAACACTAATACTCGACGAGCCCACAGAATACCTAGACGAAAACTCTAGGAAAACAGTGTTCGAGATCATAAGGAAAATAGCAGGCTACATAGACCAGGTCATAGTGGTAACCCACGACACTGAAGTCGAAGAAATAGCTGACAGACTTATTAGTGTGAGTAAAGATGGGGGTAGAAGCATAGTTAAAGTGGAAGTCTAAATCTTCGACACCCGGAATATCAAAAGAACGCGACGTCGAACAACAGTAACGTCTTTAAGGTAAGCTTCCGAGCGGGGCTGGCGTGCTCGCGGGTGACGTGGGTGAATATTCTTAGCTGTAGAATTTCCCCATATGTAATTTTAATTCCTGTGGACTTCTCTCCTTTTGGTGTGTAGCGTGGAGGGTGTGGTTTCCACTCTCGAGTCTATAATTGAGGCTGTTGACAGTTATCTCGCTGACAGGGATAAGGTTAGGGAGGCGGCTATTAGGCTTTCGAGGGATGTTGTGAGGCTCTCTAAGAGCGTCGTGAACTCTATATATCTAGGGGATCTCGATGCCGCTTCGAGGGCGGCTTTAGATATGGATTCTATAGTCTTAAAGCTTAGGGGGCTTCTTGAGGGTTACCCTGATATCTATTATTCGGGTCTCGTTTATAATGCTTTGAGCGAGTATGTTGAGGCTTCCCTGTTTTTGGATGTAGTTTCGGGGAGGGGGTTGAGGAGCTTTGAGGAGCTCGGGGTCCCCCCAGTGCCTTATCTTCAGGGTCTCGGGGATCTTGCGGGGGAGCTTAGGAGGCTCGTCCTCGATAAGGTTAGGGGGGAGGATTTTGAGGGGGCTTGGAGGCTTTACAGGCTCATGGAGGCTATCTATATGGGTTTAGCTAAGCTCAACTATGTTGATGCTTTAATCCCGGGGGTTAGGCATAGGGTTGACGTGGCTAGGAGGCTTGTCGATGAAACCCTAGCTCTCCTGGTTGACCTCGAGTCTAGGAGGAGGCTTCAAGAGTCCCTCAGGGCTTCTAGAGCGTTAGAGTTCTAGCTTCCTCTATCCTTGCATTCTCCCATTATTATTACCAGCATATCTTCTAGTTTGATATTCCTCTTTTCTAGAACACTCTTGATCTCCTCTAGAGCCCCGCTGTCCAGGTCCCTTATGATTACGGGCTCCCTACATACAATGTTAACGTGGGGCCTCGCCCTATCAATGTACAGTTTACCGTCTAGGTAGAAAACCCTTATAACCCCTAGAGACTCGAGCATCATGATAGTGTTATAGACTGTTGAAACCCCGGTCCCTGGTAGTATCTCCTGAGACTCCTCATGGAGCTCCTTGAGTGTAGGGTGTTTCTCAACAGTCTCCAATATCATCTTAGTAAGTAGTACCCTCTGGGGCGTCATCCTGTAGCCTCTATTCTTAAGCTCCTCCACTATGTTCTTAAGCTCCTCACTCATTTCGAGACTCACGTTTTACACCCCTAAACCCTCTCTCAATAGATTATTATTGTAGTTGAAAGGTTATTAGTGTTAGCTTATATTTGAAGCGCTAAGAAGCCCCCGCAAACACTACCTACAGGCTCCCCTTGTAGCCTTGTTTTCCCCAGGCGTTAAAAGTATAAAGCCTTACGTAGTGTTACGACTTTGAGGTTACGCAAGTTGAGGGTCTGGGCTTCAACTCTCGGCGGGTTCGCTAGGAGCAGGCTTGTTAGGAGGGTTTTAAGAGATTACGAGCTTGGATTAATGAGCTATGGGGATGTTGAAAAGGTTTTACTGGAAGCTTCCTCAGCAGTCATAGGGGTTCAGGTTGCTTCGGGGCTTGCCTATGTTAATGATGGGATGCTAGACTGGCACGATATTTTCAGGCCCTTCGTGGAGTCATGGCGTAACGTGACCCCCACAGGGCTCCTCAGGTTTTTCGACAACAACTTCTTCTATAGGATCCCAAGGTTCACAGGGCTCCCAGAGCCTTCCAGGCTCGTGTGGGCTCCCAGGGTTAGAAAGTTCGCTCCTATAGCTGAGCCTTCAGGGTTTAAAGTCGTCCTCCCAGGTCCCGTAACTTTCGCCCTCATGTCTTCTAATGAGAGCGGCTATTCTCTCGAGGAGCTCTCGGAGGCTATAGCTAAACTACTAGCCGGGGAGGCTAGGGCCGCTGTTGAGGCTGGAGCTTCAATGGTTCAGATAGATGAGCCCACGCTAGCAGACCCAGAGGCTTCTAGGGACTCTGCAGTCCTCGCTGCGGAACTCTCTTCTAGGATAGCCTCAGCTTCGGGCCCCGCTAAGACATTGTTAGCCTTGTATTTCGACGTGCCCAGGGCTGATGTCTACGAGGAGCTCCTCAACTCTAAAGTTCAATGTTTATCTCTCGACTTGATCGACGCTCCTGAGAGGGCTTTGAAACTCTTAGCCTCTAAAGGTTTCGGGGGTCACTGCGCTGTCCTCGGCCTCGTCAACTCTAGGGCTGTCCACGACGACCCCATAGATAGGCTATCCTCTATAGCTGAGGAGGCCTTGAAAGACTATGGGGGGGAGGAGGCTGGCTTAACCACCAGCACATGGCTCGACCTCATACCCTACGATTACAGTGTTAGGAAAGCGAGGATATTAGGTTTACTCGCCGAGAAGCTAGCATATAGTAGGGCTTGGGAGCTAGTGTGGAGGGCGGGGTGAGAGGCGTTGGCCGGCTACACTATCCCCACGAAATTCCCCACTACTATTGTGGGTAGTTATCCTAAAATGCCCCAGGCTGAGGAGGCTATAAAGAGGAGGAAATCTGGGGAGATAGGCGAGGAGGAGTTTTTAGAGCTTGTTAAGCCCGCTGTTAGGGAGGTTGTAAACGATTACCTCTGGGCTGGAGTGGATATTATAAGTGATGGGGAGCAGGCTAGGGACGACATGGTTGTATACTTCGCCGAGAGGCTTAAAGGGTACGGTAGAGGGGACTGGGTAAGGGTTTTCGATAACGTCTACTTCAAGAAGCCGATAGTTACTGGTAAGGTTGAATGGCTGAGACCCATGATACTAGACCACTGGGAGTACGCTACGAGCATAAATATGGGGAGGCCTGTTAAAGCCATTATAACAGGCCCCTACACTATGGTTGAGTGGAGTTTCGACATACACTATGGAGATAGGAGGGAGCTTGTGCTAGACCTAGCCAGGGTCATTAGGAGGGAGCTTGAGGAGCTGGTCAGGAGGGGGGCCAAGTATGTTCAGGTAGATGAGCCGGCACTATCCACCAGGCCCTGGAGGGAGGATGCGGAGCTCCTCAAGGAAGCTTTAGACATAGTGTTTAAAGGCTTAGACGCTAAGAGGATCGTCCACATATGTTTCGGGAGGCTGGAGAGGGTTATGCCATACATATTAGACTATCCCGTAGACCAGTTCGACCTGGAAATGAAAAACAGCAACTTCAGACTACTACCTTACCTCAAAGAATACGGCTACAACAAGGAGCTAGGCTTCGGGGTAGTAGATGTGCACACACACCAGGTGGAGAGCGTGAAGGAAATAGAAGAGGCTATAGACAAGCTCATGAAGATGGACATAGTGGGGCCGGAGAAAACATACATAAAACCAGACTGTGGCCTGAAAAGACAGCAGAGGGAGACAGCAAGGCTAAAACTCAAAAACATGGTAGAAGCAGCTAAGAAAGCCAGAGAGAAATGGTAGAAGCTAGAGGAGCAGGAACGTTAAAGCCACACCAATCATTAAAAGCGAAGCAGACCATGCGATAACCCTGTAGACATAGAGGAGAATTTTTAGAAAACCATTAAACCCCCCATACTTTCCATAGAGAGACTCGGCCACAATCATGACGTGGATGCACCCAACTATAACCAGGTAGTCCGCAACCAGGTCCAAGTGGATCAGAGAGCATAGGGCATACTCCCCCATCAACCCTAAGGTTAAAGTCCCTATGAGGGTCTCAGACTTCATGCAGTAGCCTGAGAGGGCTGCTAGGAACGCTAGGGGCGCCAGCAATATTCCAGTCGCAGCTACTAGGAGGGCTAGGAGGCTCAAGGCTTGTCTCCGCTAGATTTTAAACTCTAGCCTAGTTAAATATAGGAGGGGCTACTCTTATGGTTTCCCGCAGGTTTTTCATAGTGGGCCTTACAGCTTCTATACTTGCTTCCCTAGGAGTGTTTCCTGCCGTGTTCGCGGCCGCTAGAAGGTATAGGCCTAAGGGTTATACTGGCGAGGGCTATTACAGGGTTGAGGGGGGCTCTATAGAGTTGCCTATGCCCTCCCTCGACGGCCCCGTTAGCCTTGAGAAGTCCCTAGCTCATAGGAGGAGTATTAGAGAGTATACTAGCGAGCCCCTCAGGCTGGAAGAGCTCTCCCAAATACTCTGGGCTGCTTATGGCGTTAGCGAGGTTAAACACGGCTTCAAGACCGCCCCCAGCGCCGGCGCCACATATCCTTTGAACGTTTACGCCGTCATATATCCGGGGGGTGTGGTAACGTTAACCGGGGAGTTTATTGAGGGGGGCTCATACATTTACGAGCCCGAAGCCCACAGGCTCACCCTAGTCAAAAAAGGAGACATGTCAAGGGAACTGTACGGGGCGTGCCTAGAGCAGGAATGGGTGTTAGAAGCTAAAACATCCATAGTCATAACAGCAGTCTACGAGAGGACAACGAAAAGATACGGGAACAGGGGTGTTAGATATGTTTTAATAGAAGTAGGGCACGCAGGCCAAAACATATACCTTCAAGCCACAGCCCTGGGACTAGCGACAGTAGCCATAGGAGCCTTCTACGATGATAGTGTGAGAGAAATAATAGGGGCGGGCGAGGCGGAGCACCCGCTATACGTAATGCCCCTAGCGGGGCCAGCCCGCAAATACCAGATTAGAGAGGAAGAGCTTAAAGCATACATAGAGAGGCGTAGAAGGTAAACCAGTAACCCCGGCGGCCGCGCGAGTGCCTTAAAGTTAATGCTCGAGGATTGAGTTTTAGGGGTGTTACTTGGGGATAGTATTATTTAAGCTTTAGACTTAGCTGGGGCTTTGGTGCTTGGGTTTGGCTAAATATAGGGTTGCCATAGCTGGCACCTCTGAAGGCGTAATATACCCTGGGCATTTCGCCCATGCTGAGGTGTTTCACGTCTACGATTTTGACGGTGATAGTGGTAGTTTCGCTTTCGTGGAGGAGAGGATTAACCCTCTAGGTTCCGTTCCCGACGTTGACGTTGAAGGGGGGCATAGGCATGTAGTTGAAGGCGCTCCTCTCCGCGGGCCTGAGAAGTATGAGTGGCTTAGGAGTAATGTTCTAGGCGATGCTGATGTTGTTATTGCCGCCGATGCTTGCCAGACTAGCTACATGGTTTTCACGGGTAAAGGCGTCAGGCTCATATTCACGGATGCTGGAATCCCCATTGAGGACCTTGTAGCCTACGTTGAGATGAAGTCTAACGAGTTTAACGATATACTGGAGAGCTACTTCGAAGAGGAGGAGTCAAGCTAGCTCCTCCACACCCCTACCAGCACTCTCCACGCCCCTAACATACCAGGCTATCGAGGCTGCGAGGCCCAGGAGCCATAGTATTGAAGCCCAAGCTATGAAGCCTTCCGCTGACAGGAAGAGCTCAGAGTATACTGTTATAGCCCCGGCTATCCCCGTTAAACTCACCAGGAACCCTACTATGGAAGCCCTCACACCCGTAGGGAACAGCTCGCTTTGGAGCACGCTAATAGAGCCCCAAGCCCACTCTGAGAATATGAGGTTGAGGAAGAGCGCTGCGAAGAAGGCTATTAAGGCAGCAGCATTATGGAATAGAGCCACAAGCACTACAGTTGTGAAGCCCCCCAGGAACGCTAGGAGTATTGAGAGCCTCCTAACTCTATCTATTAAAGGTAGTAGGAGGAAAGCCCCAACCGAAGCGCCGAGATTAGCCACTAAAATCACCATAGGAGCCCTTTCAACCCCGAAAGTGAAACCTTTAGCGTAAGGAGTGTAGTATGCCAGCATCCCATAGGTTACATACTGCGTCACAGTCACTACAGCTAGAACGAGTATTCTGAAGGGGTATTTCGAGAAGGCCTCCCTAAGACCAATACTCTGCTCGGGGGGCAGCTCGAAGGAGATGGGGGCCTTTGAACGGGTGAACCTCCTAACAATAGCCTCAGCCTCCCCCCTCCTGCCTTTAACCGCGAGCCACCTAACACTCTCGGGAAGCGCTAGTCTCGAGAGCCCCACAACCGAAGCTGTGCCTAGAGCTGAGAGGAGTAGAAGCCTGGCTTGAACTACTGGATCCTCGTATATAAGAGCGTAAACTAGCCCGGCCCCAGCTATTAAAGCAGCCCCCATGTTCCAGAAGTTTGTAGCTATCATTAGAGCTTTACCCCTATGTGCTTTAGGGGTCAGCTCGGCCATGGCTGCGTATGCGGCGCCGAACTCCCCGCCTATGCCGAAAGTCATCACGCTCGTCAATATGAGGAATAGTAGGGGGTTCTCGTATGTGAAGAATAATAGTATTAAGGCTCCAGCCTCTAGAGCTAGGGCCACTGTGAATACGAGCCTCCTCCCATAAACGTCGGCGAGCCTCCCTAGCGTTAGGGCTCCAAGCCACTCGGCTAGGAGGTTTACTGCTAAGACGTGTATGGCTATGTCTGGGGCTATTATATAAGCTAGTAGGGGCGCTATGCTGAACATTACCCCATCTAGGAAATAATTTAAGGATACTATCGTGAATAGCTTCCAATGCTCTGAACCCCAGCCGGCGGAGTCTAGCAGTTCCGTGAATTTTACATGCCTGCTCAAGCCTCATCAGACCCTAGATTAAAGCTTAATAACCTTGTTTATAAACTTTTCTATAACTGGGTTAAAACATTGATGTCCCCCTTAGAGTTTGTAGCCAGGCGTGTCACGCCCTACATTAGGGGCCTCATAGCTATCCAGCTTGTGGAAAGCGGGTTCAGCCAGCCTAAGGTGGCTTCCCTCCTAGGCGTCTCTCAACCCATGATATCTAAGTATTTAAAGTATGGGGCTGAGGGTATGCTTAGGAAGCTCAAGGAGGCTGGGGTCGACGAGCCCGAGGCTCTCGCCATAGCTAAGAGCCTGGCCTTGAGGCTTGCCGAGAACAAGGTTGAAGCCCTCCAAGCCCTTGCTGTCATAGAGTTTTCCCTCCTAGCCCGCGGCATCATATGTAGCGGGTATGTTAAAGCCGCCAGGCTCCCAGAGGCTTGCAAGGTGCTCAACGTCTACTATGAAACCGGAGACCCCTACATAGCTGAGGTTGAACACGCTTATAGGGAAATAGCTTCAATAAAGGGGATAAGCAGGCTGATCCCCGAAGTTGGAAGTAACATTGTAGTTATGAGGAGAGACGCTAGGAGCATAGCGGAGGCTGTAGCGTTCCCCGGGAGGATAATTAAGATGGATGACTCCATAGTTGCTGTGGGTAGACCCTCATATGGGGGGAGCAGGTTCATGGCTACAATAGTTTTAGAGGCTTCAAGACTCTGGGGTAAACATAGGGCCGCCATAGCTGTTAAGAGAGATGAAAAGCTCCTTAAAACATTCAAAAACCTAGGCCTAGAGGTTTGCGAGTTCACGCCCACGAGGGGCTTAGAAAGGTATTTCGAGGATTTAAGGGAAACCATGGAGGCTCGGGGAAGACCTTGCGACATCATAGACGACCGTGGGGGCCCCGGGATAGAGCCTATAACATATATACTAGCGCCGTCAGCGGCGGAGGCTGTGAGCATCTTGAGAGAAGCTGTTAGGATATTCTACTCCACAAGCGCGCCCTCCAAGGGCACAAGCTTTAAGGGGGCCAAGCTTAAAGCCTCTGAAATCTCCCCCCTCGACACGCCGGACTCCTCCAGGGGCCCATAAGCATACTCTAAAGCCGAGTGTAGAGCCTCTAGGGCTTCTCTCAAGTTAACCCCGGCTATGTCCATTAGGTTGCCAGGGTTATACTTAGAACCCGTAACCTCCCCTCTAAGAACCCTGTCAAGCCTAGGCTTTATGAGGGCTTTCAAAACCTCCATGTTAGAAGCTACTAGGAGTGTTGAGTGCACAAGATAGCCTCCCCCCTTTAAAGCCGCAGCCGTCCCTGAAACTTTATATCCGCTAACCACGACATCGTTACCGTTCTCCACGCGGGCCTCAACCCCTAAGAGTTTGAGAGCCCCCACTATGATACTTGTAGCTTCACCGTAAACCTCATCCAGCCTCTTCATGTTGGGGGAGCTCCTTATAATCGACACGTTCAAGTTTCCATAGTCATGGTAGACTGCGCCCCCGCCACTCACCCTCCTAACCACGGGGACCCCCATTCTAGCAGCTTCCCCACACCTGACTTCCTCGCAGGGCTTCAAGCTGTAACCTATGACTATTGAGGGCGGGTTTACCCATATCCTCACAACATCCCCCCTCAAACCAGCCCTAACCCTCTCTAGAAGGACTTCTTCTAATGCTACGTTTACGGGCGGGCTGGGGTGGCTGTATTTTACTATTTCCACTTCTCCTCTACAGCCCCCCAGATGTTCCACTCGTCCCTAGAGTATTTTACTTTGTAGAGTTCCAGGGCTAGGCTGAGCTCCTCCGCTGAGAGGCTCGACTTGAACGTGTCCCTATAACCTAGAGCCTCCATAAAACCCTCAATTAGGGCTTCAATTATGGAGCTTAGAGGGATGTCCCCAATAAGATCCCTTAAACCGCTAACAACATCTCCAGCCCTAACGATTTCGGGGCCCCCAACATTTATTACAGAGGTGAAAACTACAGGGTCATATGATAATAGCAGGGTCCCATGCTGGAGCAAGGCCCCCCAGCTCCTCCTCTGAGCGCTCCCCGAAACCTTCCTACCCCCAACTAGAACATCGCTAGAGCCCGGGTTAACATAGCAGTAGTTGCTGGAGCCAGGCTCCCCCAAGCCCCTAACCCCAGCTTCAAGCCCGAGCCTCCTCGCCGCCAGAGCCACCCCCCATGCTATCCTGGCTGCCGACGAGGATACGTCCAGAGCGTAAAGCTCGTGGCCGCTTGAGAGGACAACGCTATAAGTCACCTCCCCTTCTTGGGGGTGTAGTAGGGCTGCCCCCCCAGTTGGCCTCCTAACAAGCTTAAACCCCAGTCTACCTATAGCTTCTATGTTTACAGATTTCAGCGCGTCCTGCCCTCTACCTAGGCTTACCCCGCTGGGGAGCCACATGTATAGTCTTAGCGTGTCATAGTCTACCCTAGTTCTAGCCCTAGCTATAGCCTCGTCTATAGCCATGTTAAGCTGGGGATCCCTGGGGCCGTCAACTATTACCCTGAGGGGGCTCATAGCCCACCGCCTTGAGGGCTGAGTAATAGGCTTCCCTAGCCTTATAAGATGTCCTAGCTAGAGGGTGGGCTACGACATACGAGAACCCCAGGCTGTAGGCTGTTTTCTCGAGTTCAGAATACTCTGCTAGCGTGTACATTTTAACTAGGGGGTAGTGTCTGGGGCTGGGCCTCAAATACTGTGAGAGAACTAGTATGTCTACGCCGGCCCCCCTCAAGTCCCTCATAGCTTCAACAACCTCCTCTAAGCTCTCCCCGAAACCTAAGAGTATTGAAGACTTGGTTACAAGCTTCGGGTTAAACTTCTTAGCGTAGCTTAAAACTTTAAGGCTCTGGTCGTAGCCAGCCCTCCAATCCCTAACCTTAGGGGTCAGCCTCCTAACAGTCTCAATGTTATGGGCTAGAACGTCTGGACCCGCCTCAACCACTGTCTTTAAAGCTTCGAGATCCCCCTGGAAATCCGGTATGAGAACCTCAACTTTAACCCCCGGGTTCACGGTTTTAACAGCCCTAATGGTTTCAGCAAAATGACCGGCACCGCCATCAGGCAGGTCATCCCTGTCGACGGAGGTTATAGTGACATAGTCTAACCCCAAGACTCTCACAGCTTCAGCAACTCTAAGAGGCTCCAGGGGGTCTAAAGGCTTGGGCTTACCCTTCCTCACATAGCAAAACCTACAACCCCTAGTGCAAACATCGCCCATGATCATGAATGTAGCTATGCCTCCACCCCAACACTCTAAAATGTTAGGGCAAAGAGCCCCCTCACAGACAGTAGCTATGTTAAGTCCTGAGACAAGCCTGGAAACACTCAAATACCTCTCATTAATCGAAACCCTCAGCCTAACCTTCTCCATAAGCTTCAACCCTCAAAAGCCCGCCTCCAGGACCAACAACATCCCCAGGGCGAGCCAGAACCTCCCGGACAACACCCTCAACATGAGACTCTATAACGAGGACAGCCTTCTCGATCTCAACCTCAGCAACAGGCTCCCCCACACTAACCCTATCGCCGGGAACCTTGAAAACATTAACAACCCTGCCAACCCAGCCACCCCTCCTAGGCCAAAGCTCCTCAGGAACCCTGATAACAGCCAAGACTGAACACCTGAATCTCAGTAGAATCTTAAGCTTAAAAAGCAGCCAGCAAAAAGATCATAGTTCCCCCACGTAAAAAGCAGAAAGACCCTAAAACGGGAGGGCAAACAAAAGAAAACACGCCATCAACCTGCCAGCATATAAAGTTGCTCAAACCCAAATGACACCCCCGTGACAGCCTCTAGAATTACAGTTTCAAGGTTTTAAACTTTAGTAGCCCTAAAAAATTCATGGTGCTAAGGGTGGCCGCCGACTTTAAAAAGAGCTCTTAAGGCTTTTAAAGGAAGACGAGGAATTCAGACACGCGATCTTGGGACTTATAGGCTTAGAGGAGATCCTAAAAGCCATTAAGAGCCTACAGGAGCAGGTTGCCGGTTTGCAGAAGCAGTTTGTCGTAATGCAAGAGCAGATTGCTGGCTTACAGAAACAGTTTGTCGCCTTACAGGAGCAGGTTGCCGGCCTTCAACAGCAGATGGTTAAGCTGAGTGGGACTATAGCGGCTCTTGGGATGAGGTATGGTGTTTTGACGGAGGAAGTGTTTAGGGAGGCCGTCAGGTACCTCGTGGAGGATCTGCTTAAGGCTTATAGGGTTGAAAGCTGGACATACTACGATAAGGATGGCCGCGTGTTTAACGCACCTTCAATAGTGGATGTTGACGTTCTAGTAAGAGACGAGGAACATGTACTTGTAGAGTATAAGGCTCACATAGATAGGGGTGATGTAGCTGAACTCTTCAAAATAGGGGAGCTATATGCTGAAGTTAGAAAAGTTAAGCCTAAACTGTTAATAGTAGGCCCCACAGCGACTTCGAGGGCCTTAAAACTAGCTGAAGAGCTTAAAGTAGATGTTAGAACTGAACACGTGTTCCAGTAGGCGGGCCTTTGTTTGCTTAGGATCTGCTTGAAGCCTTAAATCCGGTTCATATCTTCATGTTTAACGTTGACTGTAGCAGTTTTAATGTGTTTTAGGAGATTACTAGGCACGGCTTAAGTTTTGAGTATTTCTTATTTTAGCTGTCGAGTTTCAAGTTGTTTCTGGTGTCTAGTGTTGGCTGGTGGTAGGGTTATTGTGGCTTTAGATCCCGGGGTTGGGGAGCCTTTAAGCTATTGGCTTAACATTGTTTCCAGGCTTTGTGGTGGGGTTGCCGGGTTTAAGTTTGGGCTTCCTTTTCTTTTGAGTTATGGTGTTGATGGTGTTAGGGTTTCTAGGGGTCTTTGTGGTGACATGTTTATAGTTGATTTGAAGCTTGCCGATGTCGGTGATTTCATGGTTTCAACTGTTTCGAGGTTTATTGATTATGTTGACGGGGTTATAGCTCATGGTTTTATTGGTTTTGAGGGGGCTCTTAGGGAGTTGAAGGATTATCTTGACAGTGTTGGGGTTAAGCTTGCTATTGTAGTCTCTATGAGCCATGCTGGTAGTCTTGATGTTTTGGATGTGAACATTGATAGGCTGCTTTGGGTTGCTGATAGGGTTAGACCTTGGGGTTTGGTGGCTCCAGCTACTAGGCCTCACATTATAGGCTATGTTAGGTCTAGGGCTCCTTGGGCTAAGATATTGGCTCCTGGGGTTGGGGTTCAGGGCGTCAGGCCTGGGGATGCTCTTAGGGCTGGGGCTGACTACGAGATTATAGGTAGGGCTATAACTAGGGCTCCAGACCCCCTGAAAGCTTTACAAACTATAAATCTCGAGCACGAGAAAATTCTAGGGGGCATGGGGGTTGAACGAGTGCATTGAGCTAGCCAGGATAGTTGAATCGCGCCAGGCGCTACTCTTCGGAGAGTTCACCCTATCCTCGGGGCTTAAAAGCAACTACTACCTCGACATGAGGAGGCTCCTCGGAGACTATAAGGCTTATAGGGGGGCTCTCGAGCTCCTAGCCTCAAAGGCTGAGAGCGCCTTCAAAGATTTCGATACCGTAGTGGGGGTGGCTACAGGAGGCATACCCTGGGCTGCAGGGCTAGCCCTCATTATGGGTAAGAGCCTGGCATATGTAAGGCTGGAGAGGAAGGGCCATGGAACCCTCGGGGTTGTTGAGGGGGCCCCACCCTACGGCAAGTGCATAGTTGTTGATGACGTGGCCACCACTGGGGCTTCCCTAGAGTCTGCTGTTGAAGTTTTAAGGAGACACTGTGAAGTGGTGGGGGTTCTAGTGATAGTTGACAGGCTCCAAGGAGCTGAGGAGAGGATGAGGAAGGCTAACGTTAGGATGGAGAGCGTGGCTACTGTGGAGGAGCTTTTCGAGTGTATAAAGTCTCTAGAATAAATACTGTATTCCCGGGTGTTCCGTGTTTAGAAGGGCTTCACCGACTGCTCTGCTCCGCACGCCTCGCACACGAGGGTCAAAGCTTTACCCCTCTTCTCCAGCCTAGTATCTATGCTGTTACATGTTGGACACCTTACATAGGACTTTTCAAACCTCTGTAGGAACTCCTCCAGGGTCTTCCTGGATATTTTGGCTGTCAACGTCAAATGGCCTGTACCCTCGTCGTAGGAGCCTCCAGTGGCCAGCTCCTTCAAGAGGTATCTTGCCACAAGCCCGGGGTCTCTTTTAAGTTTCTCGGCTATGTCCCTGAAATTCCTCACTATAACATGCTCCCCTATCCTGATCAGCTCAAGCTCCGGGAGCCTGAACTCTCCACTCTCACTCCTCGGAGGTATCTTGGAATAGAGCCTCTCCAGGAGCCTCATATAGTCTGTTTTGCTCAAAGCAGGCCCCCTGAATAATTTAGCGGGGAACCTTTAATATATAATTAAATTTAAGCTCTAACTCCTCGATGTAGGAGGGTGTCTAAGGTTGGAGTACACTAACCTGGGCGGGACTGAAGTCAAGGTATCCAGGGTCGGCTTGGGGGCTTGGCAGTTTAGCGACGTGTGGGGGGTTAAAGACTATGATGTGGCTAAGTCTATAATAGCTAAAGCTCTAGAGTCAGGGGTCAACTTCATAGACACTGCCGTGGTTTACGGTAGGGGTCTAAGCGAGCAGTTCATAGGCAAAGCTCTCAGGGAGCTTAATGTTAGGAGGGATGACGTGGTAATAGCTACTAAGATACCTGGAGAATTCCTGAGCCCCCACGATGTGTTTAAGGCTGTGGAGAGGAGTCTGAGCAGGCTTCAGACGAGCTATATAGACATGCTCCTAGTACACTGGCCCCCATGCTGGCATCATATCCCAACATGTGTTTACATGAGGGCTTTAGAGAGGCTGGTAAACCTCGGCAAGGTGAATTATCTGGGGCTGAGCGACTACCCTGTGGAGCTTGTGGACGCAGCTAGGATGTGCCTATCTAGAGTGGACATTGAAGCCCTCCAAGTCAGATTCAACCTGGCGGAGAGGTGGGCTGAGGAGGAGCACATACCTTATGCTGAGGAGAACGAGATGACCGTAATGGCGTGGAGCCCCCTAGCTAAAGGAGCTATAACCGGGAAATACAGCCTAGAAGAAGTTCAGAAACTTCAGGACTTAAGGGTTAACGAGCCCCTATTCCAACCAAGCAACTACCCTCAAGTACTCGAGCTAGCAAGCATTGTTAAAAGTATAGCCTCGAAATACGGGAAAACCCCAGCCCAAGTAGCTTTAAACTGGCTAATATCATACAGCGACGTAATAGTCCCCATACCCGGGGCTAGAAACCCCCAACAGGTTGAGGAAAACGCCGGCTCAGTAGGGTGGAGGCTAACATACGAAGATTGGAGGGCGCTAGACGAGGCTAGCAGAAAACTTAGAATAACATATGCGACATTCTAACAGGAGAATGTTTTCCCGAGTAGAATTTTTAGGGTTTCCCCCTGGTTAACATGGTTACTTAGAGGTATTTAAGAACATCGTGGTGTTTGTGGACTATGAGAGCTTAGAGTTGAGTTTTTAAGACTTCTCCGTTATGTGAGCCCGCTCCTATGATTGGCCGTCGGAGGAGAGCGCAGGGAGGCCCCAGTAATGCCCGCCAATGGAGCCCCCAACGGGCCGAGGGGAAGCCGGGCCCAATACCATTAGAAAGAACCAAAAACACTCATAACATTGGATTCCGGCGACCACACAGATAATTACCATGTTAGGCGTGCGGCTGTTAAGCTTTATCGGGCTGTGCTCTCATTTTCCTGTCGTTTGGTAGTAGTAGGGAGAAGAGGAATGCTAAAGCGGTCGCTGCTGCCAGGAAGATGAAGTAGTGTTTCACGCTTCCTATAAACTGGGGGGCCAGGAATAGGAGGATGACGGAGATTATCCTGCTGATGAAGCCCACGAAGCCGGTAGCGCTTCCCTGGATTTCTTTCCTATGAAATCTACCAATCCAATCCATTATCAGCGGGTAACCCGGCATCATTAGAAGTCCTGAAGCCGCTAGGAGAATGTAAAGCGCGTAAACCTCATGGTAGCTGGAGAGGGTTAAGAAGGATATGGTTATTAGGGGGATCACGGTTCTAAGGTATATAGTCCTGGTTTCTAGCTTTGAGACTATGCTTGGAATAAGAGATATGCCTATTAGCCCGGACGCTATAGTGAGCGCTACGGCTTGACCGGCGTATCTTCCCAGACCAACTGTTTCAAGTACGGGCTGAAGCCATGTTGCCATGTTATCGAAAACAGCAATTCCAAGGCCTAGGATGAGCCCGAGCATCCATAAATCTCTTTTCCCAACGACCTCCCTCACTCTGAAACTGTAACTTGACGTGGAATATTCCTGTTTAACGAGGAGGATCCCCGAGAGGAAGAATGTGATCCCAACGAGAGAGGGCTGCACCGGGGATTATCAGCATTGCCGCCCCCCCGACAGTATATAGATAGTATCCAGCCGCTAGCGCGGATATTATTCCTAGGTACATTGAAAGGCTCAACACGGAGATCATTAGAGCCCTCCTCTCCTCGTATAATCTTGAGGCGAACGGGACGAAGCCGTTGAGGAGGAACGGTTGACCTATAGCCGCTAAAAGCTGACAGAGGAAAAGCCATGGATAGGAGTGGGGCATTAAGAGCCTTAATGACCCGCCAAGGAACGTCATGAAAGCGCCGAAAGTTAGCCAGAAGCGGAAGTTCCTGTCTAAAAGTATTCCTGAGGGAATAGTGAGGATCAAGAAGAAGAGGGGGTAGAGGACTGCCAGGTAACCTACTAATACTGGTTGCACGCCCAAGTCTTCAGCTATACTGGTTAAAACAGGAGAGAAGGTGACCCACACATATTGCGATGTGAAGGTTATTATTATGAACCCTACTGCTAGCAGAATTTTCACTTTAATCACCATACAGCTTTATCACAATATCCTTTACAAACTCCTCAACTGTTTTCGGGTCGAACATGTCGACAAGCAGGGGTGCGATGCTCGAATCTATCCTTCCACTCGTTAAATCTTCCAGGATACTCTCAACCGGTAGTATTTCAGCTAAGCTTCTCTTAACCCTGCTCTTCTCCGCAACCTTCCCCGCGTCTGCAACGAACTCCCCGGCCGTTTCCCTGTGGATGGGTGAGAGAGTTAAATGTATGTTCATAGGTATTGAATACTTTTCCACCTCCCTCTGGAGGTGAAAGTGCCACCCCATCCCCCTCATAGCCAGCGTGAAAGACAATAGGTCAACATCGGAGTTGAAAAGACTTAAAATAGGTGATTCAACTGGGGCTACACTCTTAAAACCCAGAGGCTTCAAACCCTTAAGTATAGCCTCCCTCGCCTCTAGCACGCTCTTAGATAACCTCAGGTAGCCTTCTTCGCCTAAAAACTTTACTACGGCGAACGCGGAAGCCAAAGGACCTACGGAACGTGAAGAGAGGACGGCAGGGTTGACGAAGACGTACCCGGGGTTTTGGACGTCAACAAACATTGATTCCTTCTTCAACTCCGCCGACCGGAATAAAACTGTGGAGGCACCTTTTGGAGTATAACCGTATTTATGGAGGTCCGCGGAGATAGATGTAACCCCATCTACTCGGAAATCGAAAAGCTCCACCCTTTCGCCTAGCTTCTCGAAAAACGGTAGGATGAAGCCTCCGAGGCAGGCGTCAACGTGAAGGGGTGTCCCCTCATCTACTGCTACATCAGCGATCTCCCTAACCGGGTCTATAGTGCCAAAAGGCCAGTTAGGGGCTGAGACCGCTATTAACGCTGTTTTATCGCTTACCGACTCTTTAAGGCTCTCAACGTCGGCTTTTAGTTTCTCGTCTATATCGAAGTGTCTGATTTTCATTCCAAGGTAATGAGCTGCTTTCGCGAAGGAAGGGTGAATGGTGAAAGGCGCTAGAACCTCGGGAACCACATTCTTGCCCCTCTGCTTCCAGAAATAGTTCCTGGCAGATAGAACTGCAAGCATTATGCTTTCAGTCCCTCCATAAGTGAAGGTCCCGTAGGTGTTCTCCCCATGGAGCAGCTTCTTCGTGAAATTTAAAACCTCTTTTTCGAAGAAGATAGCACTCCTATAAACAGTAAAGTCAAGCATGTTTTTATTGTAAAATTTCAGCAAAGCTTTCATCGCGACGTTTTTTAACTTTCTCATCCCCCGTTTCATAAATATACGCGAAAAACTTCCCGGAAACGAGCACGTCCAGTTTTTCAGCCTCACTTAAAAGCTTGTCGATTTCAAGCTCTTTGTTTTTCAGATTCGCCTGATAAGGAGGTCAACTTTTTCTTTTACCTCCCAAATTTCAAGATCCTAAAACTTATATAATTGTAGCCTTGAGAAGCGTTCTAACAGTTTCAATAGCATACTAGAGCGTGATAAGAGAGAGGAAAGCAGGCTAAAATGAGCACTTCACATGTGGATTAAACTGCAAGCCTCCTATTAGCTATCAGAATGTCACATACGTTATTTTAAGCCTCCTACTAGCCTCGCGGTCGCCGGAATCCAATGTTATGAGTGTTTTTGGTTCTTTCTAATGGTATTGGGCCCGGCTTCCCCTCGGCCCGTTGGGGGCTCCATTGGCGGGCATTACTGGGGCCTCCCTGCGCCCGCCTCCGATGGCCAATCATGGGGGTGGGCTCGTATAGCGGGGGAGCCTTAAAATATCTCTAAGTCTTCATAGTTCACATTATTATGTCTTTAAATGCCTCTAAGTAGCCATGTTAGCAGGGAAACACCAGAGATTTTACTCTAGAAAACATTCTAACGCGGTAAGGTGTGTTTCCACGTTTCTCCATGAATAGCGGGAAATCGCCTGTAGCGTGTTTTTAAGCTCTCTGCTTGCCAGTAATCTGGGTTGAAGTTAGAAATGTGCTATTATGGTTTTTAAAGATGAAGAGTTAAATTAAATGTGTAACATTATTTTAAATATTTAGGTATCGTTTATATTTAAATGGCGCTTTATAATAAAAATATTACCCTAGCCTGAAATTCATTATATTGAAGGAGGTGCTCGGGCTTGATATCTATAATTGGAGTTGGGAGGGT
This sequence comes from Thermoprotei archaeon, assembly GCA_029335875.2. Classification (GTDB taxonomy): domain Archaea; phylum Thermoproteota; class Thermoprotei_A; order Sulfolobales; family Acidilobaceae; genus DSZV01. Next base: position 57,921 of record JARJMZ020000004.1, read on the forward strand.
TGGGACTGCCACCGCTCTTATAGCTCTTCTTAGGGGCTTGGATAATAAGATAGTTCTCGTTGATATTGTGCCGGGGCTTGCTCAAGGGGAGGCTCTAGACCTCGGTCATGCAGCTTCAATCCTCGGCATTGATGTTGATATTGTTGGTACTGAGGATTTCAGCGCCATAAAGGGGAGTGACATAGTTCTAGTTACCGCCGGTAAGCCTAGGAAGCCTGGGATGACTAGGGAGCAGCTTCTAGCAGATAATGCTGCTATAACCGCTGACATAGCTTCTAAGATTAAACAGTACGCCCCAGACTCCACGGTTATAATGACGACTAACCCTCTAGACGCCATGGTCTACGTCATGTATAAGAAGCTCGGGTTCCCGAGGGAGAGGGTTATAGGGTTTAGCGGTGTCCTAGATTCCGCCAGGCTCGCATACTACGCTTCTAAGAAGCTTAAAGTGAGCCCCTCCTCGATAAACCCGGTAGTCATAGGTATGCATGGGGAGGCCATGTTCCCCGTGCCTAGGCTATCAACAGTAGCCGGGGTCCCGCTAACACAGCTAATGTCCAAGAGCAGTGTAGAGGAAGTGGTTAAAGAAACAGTACAAGCTGGAGCCGTAATAACAAAACTCAGGGGCTACAGCAGCAACTACGCCCCAGGGGCAGGCATGGTCCTCATGGCTGAGGCTGTCAAGAGAGACTCTAAGAAAACTTTCATAGCAAGCATATACCTAGACGGGGAATACGGGCTCAGAGACGTCGTAGCAGAGATCCCCGTAGTCATCGGAAGAGGGGGCGTAGAGAAAGTAATAGAACTCCCGCTAGACGAGGAGGAGAGACTGGGATTCCTAAAGAGCGTTGAAGCCGTAAAAGCCCTCATAGACGCGCTGCCAGAAGAATATAAGAAGTAACAAGCACACGCTCGGAGACCCTCCATAAACCCAAGTTTCTCCTTTTTAACACAACTTTTTAACTCAAACTCTCCTTTGGCTGAGAGATTTCTCTCGATGTTACTTTACTTCTCTTGGAGAGCTCGGCCCCTCTAATACTACGGGTTATAGTGTGGTTCTTTCCCGTTTCCCGAGTAGTATGTTGGTATGTTTTGTTCACTTAGGGGGGTTTTGAAGCTGTGAGGCGACTATGAGGGTCCACGGCTCGCTGGGTAGGGGCCACATTACTAGGACCTCTACTGATAGGGGTTCTCGCGAGACTATTCTGGGGGTTTCTATTCTGCCTAGTAGTATGTCGATGAGGCTGACTTCCTTCCTAATAGTTCTTGCTGGGGCGTCTTCCGGTAGTCGTGCGAGTTCTCTGGCTCTTTTTATGGCGTCTTCTAAGGTGCCTACAGTGTCTATTAGGCCTAGTTCTTTAGCTTTCCCTCCCGGGTATACGGAGGCTCTAAGTATTTCGTTCCAGTCTCTGATCTTTTCCCCTCTATGTTCTCTAACTTTAGAGGCGAAAACACCGGCAACCTCGTTTATGAAGCTCTGGATCACACTTAGATCATCTTCTGTAAGGTTCCTGTAGGGGCTCCCCACATCCTTTAGGTCCCCGCTCTTAACTATGGTAACGTTTATGCCGAGCTTCTCATAGAGCCCCCTTAGGTTTACTAGAACGGCAACAGCCCCAACAGAGCCTACGAGGGCTGTAGGATGGGCTATAATCTCTTTTGCAGGTAGGGTCACAAGGTATCCTCCCGAAGTCCCGTATCCCGTTATGTAAGCCACTAAAACCCTATCCCTAGCCAGCTCTTTAACGATCTCGTAAACCTCGAAAGCAGCAGCAGTACCGCCGGGACTGTTAACAACTAAAACCACAGCCCTGGCCGCCGGGTCACCCCTAACAATGTCCACCAGCTCCTTAAAATCCCTAGGAGTTAAAGCACCGCCTAGAAGGGGCTTCTCGTAATCAATGACACCTTGAAGCTCCAAAACAGCAACATATGGAACCCCGGGCGCCGGAGCAGTCCAAATAAGGGCAGCCCCTATAGAGGCTAACAGTATCAGCGATGAGAGGGCTAAAGCAAAAACCACAACTAAAACAACCCTACGCCTAGGCATGACAGTCCTAACCCTTAAGTAAATGTTGAAGCTCGGACTTTATATCGCCTAATTATTTGTATACACCCTCACGCCCAGCAGCTCTAAACATTTTAAGCAGGCGTAAATCACCACTGCTTACCGCAGCCTGCGAGCGTCAGCGAAGGGACCCCTAAACCCGAAGGCTCCAGAACAGTATCCCCTTAGATAATACCTTCAGGCTCAACGCTCACCTTTCAGCCTGGATTCTCCCCGTTAAACCTCCTAGCACTCGATAAGTAGACCCGCCATTAACGTTTAAAGCCTTAAAAAGAGCCTGTATAACCTAGTGGATATACGGGGTCGCGTGGCCCGGGTAGCTCAGCCGGATAGAGCGCCGGGCTGTGGACCCGGAGGTCCCGGGTTCAAATCCCGGCCCGGGCCCCACGCTTCTGCACGTTTACTTTCCTGTTTCCACTTCTCATTCTCTATATTTAACTTTCAGCCCCACTTTATCGGCTTGGTGGTTTTAGCTTGGTTGATGTTAGGGTTGTTGATGCGACTCCGCAGGCTTTCGGTTTCAGCTCTGTATATCTAGTTGGCGGCTCCAAGGGTTACGCTATGATAGATGCCGGGCCTTCCAACGGCTCTAGCAAGGTTCTCGATTATGTTAGAAGTGCTGGTTTGAGGGTTTGCTGCATAATCTTGACTCACATACACGTAGACCATGGCGGGGCAGCAGGGGTTTTCTCGAGAGAGCTTGGCGCCCCGGTCTACGTGCACCCTAGGGGTGCTAGGCACGTTGTAGACCCCAGCGTGCTCTGGGAGCAGTCTAGGCAAGCCCTGGGGCCTGTGGCTGACTACTATGGCAGGCCCGTTCCAGTCGAGGAGTCTATGGTTAGAGTTGCGGGGGACGGTGACACTATAGATTTGGGAGGGGCTACTTTAAAAATAATATACACTCCAGGGCACGCCAGCCACCACATGAGTGTCTTCTTAGTAGAAGAGGGTATAATGTTCACGGGAGACTCGGGGGGCGTGGTGATAGAGGGGGAGGTTAAAGCCCCAACAACACCTTACCCCTTTAAGCCAAAACCATACCTGGAGAGCATAGATAGAATGCTGAGAGAGAACGTGAGGAAAGCAGCCCTAGCACACTACGGGCTAGCAGACGAGGGGGCACAATACCTCAGATGGCACGCTGAAGAAGTCAGAAACTGGCTTGACGAAATAGTGAAACTAGTATCACTAGGGGTAAGCGACCCGCTTAAAATAGCGGAGGAGCTAACATACAGGAATAGGAACGCGAAGACCGCAGCAAACTCTAGAATATCACACCTATACTATAACAGTGTAATGGGAATGGCTAGAGCGGTGTTGGAAGGCGAGTGGCCATAAGCGTCTTTAAACATGCTCCAGCCAGCGGGTCCTAACATGCAAAGCCTTTCCAGCGTTTAGCCTACAATGTCCTCCAGAGTTTTCCACCGCTCCTTAGGGCGTCCTGGTTTCTAACCCATTTCATCATGAAACGTTTATAACATTCGTTGCTACAGAAGACCCATGGTGTGCTGTTGACGCAGCAAGTCTTAACTATTACAGGCTGCCCTCTTAGAATCCTCCCGCACCCGGTGCACCTTATAGCTATCACGTTATCTGCTTTCAGCTGGAACGGCAACTTTCTCACCCTTCAGGTCTTCAACTATGATTTCAGCCACCCTCTTACCGCTCATTAGCATGCCGCCGAATATGGGGCCCATTCTAGGTAGCCCGTAAACAGCGCATGCAGCTATACCTGTAACATAGAGGCCCGGGGCTACCCTCCCAGCATGCTTCACTACAAGCTTCTCAGACTCTTCCGAGTACGCTGACTTCTCCCCGGCTAAGGTTATACCTAGCTCAGGTATTTTCCTCGCAGCCACAGATATGACTTCAGCATCGTGCCCTGTGGCGTCCACTACGGCCTTAGCCTCAGTGTACAGGGGGTCGACGTGCATGCCACTCATCTGGATCGGAGTCCAGATCCAGAGGATCCCCGCCACTCTTAAGGGGTCGACCCTATATATAACGTCGTCGACGTGAACGCCCAGAAATATCCTAGCCCCGGCGTCTATAGCCTTAGACGCTAGCTTAGCTATCAAAACGGCCGGGTCAACAGTGTAAACCCCATACTCTGAAGGTTCATACTTAACGCCGAACTCTTCGAGAATAGGCAAAGCCTCATCTTGAAAAGCTATCCTAGGAAGCATGTTACCGCCGGGCCCTATACCTCCCCCGAAAGAGAACCTGCGCTCAAAAACTACAACCTTCAAGCCCCGCATAGCTAAATAATAGGAGGCGGTTAGCCCGGAAGGCCCGGCACCAACTATAGCAACGTCGACCTCAGATATTTCATCTAAATCTCTCAAAGCACTCTTAATAATAGCCCTTCCAATACTGCTTTCTCTAGGCAATTAAAACCACCAGACTATAAACCATAATTCCATAGTATTTAATTCTATAGTAAACCTGGTTATTAAATTAAACCGAAACGCTAGCGTCAGCTTCACTGTTTCACGCCACGTAAGCCTCAAGAATTAGACGCACATCTGAGGCCTCTCTTAGCTATGAGTTTATAAGCGTGGGTATGAGATTGTTGCCGAAACCCAATTCCATGATTTTAGGCCCGGCTCCCCCTCAGCCCCTTGGGGGCTACATTGGCTGGCATTACTGGGGCCTCCCTGCGCTCTCCTCCAACTACCAATCATAGGAGCGGGCTCACATAGCGTGGAAGCCTTAAAATAACTTTAAGCTTCCATTTCACATTATTATGTCCTTAAATGCCTCTAAGCAGCCATGTTAGCAGGGAAACACCAGAGATTTTACTCTAGAAGACAGTCTTTTAATGGGGGGTTTGTGTGGATTTCGTGTTTAAGGCTTTGGGGGTTTTGAGGGAGAGGCCTTTATGTGATAGGTGTCTTGGCAGGTTTTTTGCTAGGCTTGGTTATGGGTGGTCTAATCTTGATAGGGGTTCTGCTATTAAGAGGGTTATAGTTATGTATTATCATTGGAGGGTTAAGTCTGGCGATAGGGGTGCTTTGGAGGAGTTCCTCTCTGTAGCCCCTAATATTGGGGTTGAGGCCTCAGGGCTTTATAGGCTCCTTACGGGGGGAGATCTCGGGGCTAGACCTTGCTCTATTTGTGGTGGTGTCCTTGAGAGTTTCCTCGACAAGGTTGCCGGCGATGTTGCGGGGCTTTTGAGGGTTTATGGTGTTAGGAGGTTTATCATAGGGGTTAAGCCTAGCGGCGATATCCTGGGTGTTGAGGAGGAGATAGCTTCTAAACATTCCCTAGACGGGTGGGAGTCTATTAAGAACGAGATTAAGAGGGAGGTTGGTAAGAGGGTTGAATCTCTGGGGTTCACAGCGGACTTCACGAGCCCCGAGGCTATGGTTATTATAGGGTTCCCCGGCGGCGGGCTCGAAATTATAGTTAATAGCCTAATCCTGGCGGGCAGGTATTGGAAGAGGGGGAGGCTCGTAAGCCAAGCATACTGGCCTAGTTTCGAGGGTGCAAAGTACTACTCTATAGAAGAGGCCCTCACACCCCTCCTAAGGATCGCTGAAGGCGAGAGCATAGTCTTCCACGCTGCGGGGAGGGAGGATGTGGATGCTAGGATGCTCGGCACCGGGAGGCCTGTCCTGGTTGAAGTTAAAGCTCCGAGGGTTAGGGAGCTGGAATTCTCCGAGGTCGAGAGGGCTGTCCAGGAGGCTTCCAAAGGCCTCGTTGCCTTCAAGTTTGAAGGCTACGCTAACAGGAGCATGGTTAAGGTTTACAAGGAGGAAGCCACTGTTAAGAGTAAAGTCTATAAAGCTCTCATAGCTGTAAGGGGTGGCATAGAAGAGGGGGAGCTGGCAAGGCTTGAAGAAGCTCTAAGAGGGGCGGCAATAACTCAGAGGACCCCCCTGAGAATACTGCGTAGGAAGAAGGACATTACAAGGGCTAAGAAAGTCTACGAGGTTAAATGTAGAATCCTAGGCGGACCCCTCATAGAATGCCTAATAAAAGCCTCTGGAGGACTCTACGTTAAAGAACTTATAAGCGGGGATAACGGGAGAACAAGGCCCAGCTTCACAGAAATACTAGGCAGGGAAGCCTCATGCCTCGAACTCGACGTGCTACTAGTCACCCCTATAAGCTAATATCGCTCGGAGCTCCTCATAGAAGAACCTTCTAAAGCCCAGCCTCTCAACTTTAAAGCCCAGCTTTAAAGCTAAAGCCCCGGAATCCACGGGTGACAAGGTAGAGTACACAGTCAAAACCTCCCTCGAGACGTTGAAAGCCTCTAGGAGAAGCTCGTACATGAGCCCGGAGCCGCTCCAAGCATACTCAACCCACTCTAAACAATCTCGGGGCTCTCGAGGAGGCTCTCCAGGGAGGTAGGGAGGGTTTAAAATGACCAGGTCCCACGAGCTTTCCAGGCATGAGAGCCCAAAACACCTTACAACGTGAACTTCCGGGGGCAGGTTTCTCCTCGAAAGCTCCACAGCGTAGGGTGATATATCTATGGCTGCGAGGACCGGGGGTTTGAAGAGCTTGTAGGCTGCTAGGGCCAGGATCCCGGTCCCGGAGCCCACGTCTACGATCCTATCATAGGCTTTGCCTTGGCTTTTAAGTTTCATGAGGGCTTCTATGAGGAGCCACGTGTCGTCTGAGGGGTTGTATACGCAGGGGTGAAGCTCTAGGGTTAATGTTCCGGCGGATCCCAGGCTTACTTGTAAAATTCTAGGAGCCTCTCCAGGTCTTCCACTGTTAACTCTTTCACTCTCTTCTCTTTGAGCCATTCTAGGCCCCCTTCAACTCCCAGGCATTTAGAGGCCATTTTAGAGGCTTTCTTATTCCTCCCAGAGAAGAGGCATCTTGAGAGTTCCTCGAAAGCATCATCCCCCTCTCTCCACTCTCTGATCCTTGAGAGTTCCACGACAGCACCGTGAACTTCAGGCTGGGGGTAATAGTAGCTTCTAGGTATAACCCCCACTATTCTAGCTTTGAAGTACCTCTCCACTAGTAGTGTGAGCCTCCCGTAATCGGGGCTTCCAGGCTCCGCTATCATCCTGGAGGCCAGCTCCCTCTGAACTCCCAGAACCGCATAGGCTATGTTATTGTTCTCCGCCACAGCCCTCAAAATAACGCTTGAAAGGCTGTAGGGGGTATTAGAATACAAAACTTTAAGGCTCGTAGACCTAGAATGGTCGACCCCATCGCCCACAACAACAGCAACATTCTCCGGAGCTACCCCCGACAAGTGCTCTGCTAGACTCCTATCAACCTCCACGGCAACTATCCTAGAAGCCAAGCCTGCAGCGTGGAGAGTGAGGGCTCCAAGACCCGGGCCTACCTCCATCATATCACTGTAGGGAGCCCTGGAGAGAGGCTCTAGGAAGAACTCAAGCCCCCTAGGGTCTACTAGAAAATGCTGCCCCAAGGATTCCCTAGGCTTTACCCCCAGCCTCTCAAGATTCTCTAAAGTCCACTCTAAAAGACTCCTCCGCGTGAACGTCAAGCTGATAGCGAAGCACCCGCCCCACGCCATATTTCAGGGTTTAAGAGTTTAAATAAATATTCGACCACACTATGAAACCATCCAAAAGGACTTGAACTTTTAGATTAAGGGGATTCAATAAATTAAGGGGATTCAATAAACCCAAAGCCCTTAACGGGGAAGGCTGCACGCCCCCACTAGGAGCTGCGCAGCTCAGAACTTTTCCTGAAGTATGCTCTCTTGACTTTGCTGAGATAGTCTAAGTATGGAGAGTCGGGGCTCGAAGGCTCTATGAAGAGGTAGTATCTAGCCTCCCCCCTTATCTCCTCAGATATCTTCTCAGCTAGGGCTGTTAGGGGGTCTATTTTGAGGACCTTCTTGACCTCCTCGAAGCTCTCGAAAGGCTTCTGCCTCCTCCTCTCGAGGAATGCTGAGAGTACTTTTTTGCCTACTCCTTTGAAGAGTTCGAGGGTGTGGAGTCTCACGTTTATAGCGTCGGCTATGTTGAAGAACTCGACGTATATGCGTTCATCTGTTTTTATAATGGCTTTCACCGCTTCCGTAAGATTGCTCTTAGCTATGTCTGTTAGCTCCCCATATTTGAGGGGGCTCGGGGGGACCACTAGTATTGATGGTGGGAGGCCTTTATCCTCAGCTATCCTGGAGAGCTCGAGGGGGGAGTCTACGAGTAGGGCCCAGCCCCCCTCCTCCTGTATTGCGGTCTTCAGGGATTCAAGGCCCCACTTATCTAGGGGTGTGAGGGGGTAGCAGTACACGATTTTCTCAGGGCCTGGGAGGCACGCTAGGACCACCACACTCTTCTTAACCTTCTGGCCCTTCCAGTCAATAGGCTGTATTATTGTTCTCAGGACGCTCCTAGCGAGGGTGACCCTCTGGAGAACCTCTACATCACCAAGGGGTATGCCATCTATTAGAGTGAACCTCCTGACCCCTATAGCTTGAGCTATAGGCCTATCCTTATGCTCTTTATGGGGGTCGTTGTAAAGACCCTGGGGGATATAATCTATGATAATCCCCTCAACCTCAACAGCCGCCGGGTGCTGGGACCTTAACCCCTGCGGCCTCCCAGGCCCCCTCTCAAAGCCCTCTGACTCCAAATTTTAACCCACCGCCAGCTCCATATAAGATATTATTTAGGTGAATGCTTAAATTTAAAAAACCTCGCCCTAACTGGAACAAAAGCTCCTAAGTATAGATAGGATATTATCGATGAGCTCTGGGTCTAATTTCATCTCCTTCTTCATTGAAAGTATAGATCTAACCTCGCCCTCAGTCTGGGGGCACACGTTGAGGAGGTTAACTATTACGTCATCGCTTAAACCCAGCTTAGACAAGCTCTCGAAAGCCCTTCTAGCCTCCTCCCCGCTCTTGGAGGCGTGTAGTAGGAAGTAGTTCCAAGTCCTCTCATGTACCTCCCCTATCCTGTCATGGCCTTCCATCCTCGACTTTAAAGCTTCTCTAGCCTCGTAAACTGTTAGGTATCTCTTCCTTATAATGCGCCTGTCCAAGGATCCCCCTCCGAGGCCCCTAGTTGGAGCTTTGCTGTTTTAGGGGTTTGAGGTGGACTGGTGACACGTAAAGGATCTTCCTCTTCTCTCCGAGGTATACTTCCACCTCGTAGGCTTCCCCCCTCCTACCTGTTATTGTGCCTGTGAGCCCATGGTACCTCCTATGGGGCATGGCCTTGTGGTAGCTGGAGTTTATCACTATAGCCACTTTATCCCCTACATTATACTCTCTCAAGAGGGAGCTCAGCCTCGGGATCGACCCTTTCTCTCTAACGTTTTTCCTTAGGAGCTTCCTAGTCCTATTCCTATACCCTCTAGGCGCCTTAACCATAGATTTACACCCTGAGGCTTCAGGTTTCCCTCACACCTATTATATTTTAATAGTCTCCAGCTGGAAGTTTCACTTGGAGCGCTTACTCAGAGCTTAACGGTGGGCTTGAAATGGATAAGTTAAGGCTCATCCTCGTGGGTGTTGAGGGGGCTGTTAATATGGGGATGATAGCTAGGCTCGCGGAGAACTTCTCAGTAGACGAGTTTTACCTTGTCAGCCCGGTGGCTAGCATCGATGAAGCTCTAGAATACGCCGCTAGGGCTGCAGACAGGCTCCTAGGGGCCCGCATAGTCTCGAGTCTAGATGAGGCTCTCGAGGGGGTTAGCCTATCCATATGCACTTCAGCCTCAGCCTCGGGAGAAGACGTTCTGAGGATACCCGTGAAGCCTCATGAGGCAGCCGAGCTGGCAGCATCCGTGAAAGGCACTGTAGCCCTAGTTATGGGGAGGGAGAGCGTTGGCCTCACGAGGCTAGAGATTAGCAAGTGCACCCTACTGGCAACAATAGAGGCTAGCCCTAAATACCCGGAGCTCAACCTCTCAAACGCCACCGCCATAATGCTATATGAACTCTTCAAAGTAAGAGGAAAACCACATTACGCGGAAGAACCGGCAGACCCAAACCTCATATGGCTCATAGAAGCATACGCTAGATCCCTAGCGGAACTCCTGATAGCTGATAAAAGGAGGGTTGAGGAAGTAGCCCTAGCCTTTAGAAGGGTCGCAGCCAAGAACATAGTCCACAGGAAAGAAGCGGAGAACATAGTGTTAATCCTATCTAAAGCCTGCAGGAGGCTGGGCGAGTGCAGGATAGAAACTCCAGCACAAACTAGAGAGTCAAGTTAGAGAGCGTTCCACCATTTCTTCACTAGCGGAGTTAACCCTACTCCCCCCCATTTCGAGGAACGTGGGGCTTTATAGGGGCTAACGCTACGGGCCAACGGTCTCCACTATTAATATCTATCATCCTCTGCATAGCGGGCTGCTGGGGTTCGAGTTCCCCTTATTGTTTAAACATTTATACAGCTCGGTTTACAGGGAGGCTTTAAAGTTGTATTATGGTGTTACAGGTTGCAGGCGGCGACTCTGGGTGTGGGGGGTTATGGGTATTAATGCGGCTTCCACTCGGTCCACGGTGTTTAAAGGCTGGCGCATATGTAGAGTATATAAGACCTAGTATTTTACTGTTTCCTGGGGGTTCGCTTGGCTTTAGAGCTTAGGCCTGAGTGGAAGAAGTTTAGGTATAGGGGTAGGAGTTTGGAGGAGCTTATGAAGATGCCCCTTTCGGAGCTAGCTAAGCTTCTACCTTCTAAGCAGAGGAGGAGGCTTTTGAGGGGGTTTACGCCAGCCCAGCAGATACTTTTAAGGAAAATTAGGAGGGCTAGGAGGCAGGCTGCTGAGAAGGGTCTTGATAAGGTTCCTGTAATCAAGACTAGGGTTAGGGATATGATCATACTCCCTGAGATGGTTGGGTTAACCATAGCAGTCCATAATGGTAAAGAGTATGTGCCTGTGAGGATAGCTCCTGAAATGATAGGACACTATCTTGGAGAGTTCGCCCCTACTTGTAGGGCTGTCCAGCATGGGGAGCCCGGGTTAAAGGCTACTAAGAGCAGCCTCCACCTCTCGGGCCAGAAGTGAGGGTGTTGAGTGTTGCCTGAGTGGAGCTATTCTCTCAAATTTAGGGATGAGGCTAGCATAGCTAAAGCTATGATGTGGGATGTTCCTGTTCACCCCAAAGTTATGAGGGAGGTGTGCGAAGCGGTAAGGGGCATGAAGGTTAAGGAAGCTAAAGAATACCTGAAGAGGGTTGTCGATAAAGTTGAGCCCGTCCCCTTCAGGAGAGCTCACCGTAAACAAGCCCATAAGAGGGGCCTCGCAGACAAGTGGGGCTGGCCTGCGGGGAGGTATCCAGTGAAGGCTGCTAGATACCTTTTAAAACTATTGGATAACGTTGAGAATAACGCTGAAGTTAAGGGCCTCGATGTAGAGAGGATTAAGATAATACACATAGCCTCCCATAAGGGCCTCACGATTAAAAGGTGGATGCCGAGGGCTTTCGGGAGGGCGACTCCAAGGTTTAGAGTTACCAGCCACGTGGAAATCGTAGTCTCGGAGGGTGAATAGCTCTGACTAAGATTAAGAAGTATTTCTTGAGCCAGTCCATCCTGAGGGTTAAGGTTGACGAGTATCTGGCCCACAACTTCTACGAGGCAGGCTATAGTGGGGTTCACATTGTTAAGACAGCTTTAGGCGTTAGAGTGCACATTTACGCTGAAAGGCCAGCTTTAATAATAGGGAGGAGGGGCTCAACAATAAGGGATCTCCAAAAGATATTCGCAACAGTTTTCGGCATGGACAACCCGCAGATAACAGTGAGCCAGCAGGAGAACCCCGAGCTTGACGCTAGGATCCAGGCTTTCAGGATTGTTAGGCTCATAGAGAGGGGCTTCCACTTCAGGCGCGTCGCGTTCGCAGTGCTTAGGAGGATAATGGCTAATGGGGCTTTAGGCGTGGAAATAACTGTTAGCGGTAAGCTGGTGGCTGAGAGGTCTAGGTTTGAAAAGTATAGGGAGGGTAGGGTTTACAAGGCGGGCCATGTTGTTGACGAGCTCGTGGATAAGGCTGTAGCCTATGCGAGACTCCCTAAGGGCATTATAGGGGTTGAAGTTTTAATAGTGAAGCCTGGAACCCCTCCAGACCATGTTAGGGTTAGAGAGGCTGGTGAGGTTAAAGAGTTCGTGGCCAAGGTTAGAGAGGAGGTTGCAGCCAAAGGCTTCAAAGCCCCGGAGTTCGAGGAGCTGGAGGGGGTGCTGGAGGAGGCTGAGGAGATAGAGCTGGAGGAGGTTGATGAGGTTGGCTCCCAAACATAAAGTCAGGGCTAGGGATTTAAGAAACATGAAGCCCGAGGAGAGGGAGAAGATGTTGGAAGAGTTCACCCAGGAGCTGGTAAAGTTGAAGTATCAAGCTTCCATAAGCACGTTGAAAACCCCGGGGAGGCTTAGGGAGCTCAAGAGGAATGTTGCGAGGATCTTAACAGTAATGGGGGAGGAGGCTAGGGGCGGAAAGTAGAGTTGAGGATTTCGAAGTTTAACGTTTTATGCCACGAGCTAATAGGCTTAAAGGCTAGAATCCTCAGCCACCCCGACCCGAGCTTGAGGGGGGTTGAGGGGGTTATAGTGTGGGAGTCCCCGAGGGCTATCCAAATGGACTTGGGCTCTAGGAGGATTACAGTACTTAAGCCTGGCTCTACACTCTTACTTCAGATGCCTGAAGGTGAATGGGTTAGAGTTAAGGGTGACGAGCTCTTGGGCGGCCCCTTCGACAGGGCTAGGAGAATGGTTAGGGGTGAGGGGTGTAGTGCCGGCTTTTAAGCTGGTTAAAAATTTGAAAGTGCCGGGTGTTGAGGCTCCGAGGGAAGCGTGTAAAGACCCTAACTGCCCGTGGCATGGGACTTTGAAGGTTAGAGGGCTGATTCTTGAGGGTCTGGTTGAGAAGGCTAGGGCTAAGAAGATGGCTGTTGTTAGGCACGAGTACCTATACTATTCTGAGAAGTATATGAGGTATGAGAGGAGGATGAGCAGGATACACGTCCACGTCCCCGAATGTATAAGAGTGGAGCCCGGCCAGAAAGTGGTCATAGGAGAGTGTAGGCCCATAGCTAAAACCGTTAAATTCGTCGTGCTAGGCGTCAAGGGGTAGGGGGCTATGGCGGGCAAGAGGAAGTATTCGATAACAGCTCCTAGGGGTAAGGTCAACGAGGGGCTCCAGGTAGGTAGTTATGTTACTGTAGCCGATAATAGTGGGGCTAGGGAGGCTATGATCATAAACGTCCCCCTAATAAAGACTAGGCTTAGGAGAGTCCCCTTCGCCGGCATTGGGGACCTAGTCATCGTCTCGGTCAAGAAGGGGACGCCGCAACTCAGAAAACAGGTTGTATACGCTGTAGTTATCAGGCAGAGGAGGCCCTTCAAGAGGCCTGACGGGGTCTGGGTCTCCTTCGAGGATAACGCTGTCATCCTAGTGAACCCCGACGGCACCCCTAGAGCTAGCGAGATTAGGGGGCCGGTAGCTAGGGAAGCTGCTGAAAGGTGGCCTAAAGTGGCTAAACTAGCCACGATTATAGTCTAGGTGGTGCTCATGGCGAAGCTCACAGCTAGCAGACAGCCTAGGAAGCAGAGGCTCGCACTCCTAGAAGCGCCTTTGCACGCGAGGCAGAAGCTCATGGCAGCCCCTCTGAGCCCGGAGCTTAGGGAGAAATATGGGGTTAAGAACATGCCGGTGAGGAAGGGAGATAAGGTTAGGATATTGAGGGGGGACTTTAAGGGTCGTGAGGGCTCTGTGGTTAGAGTTGATTTGAGGAAGCTTAGAATATATGTTGACGGCGTCACCGTCAAGAAGCTAGATGGGACGCCCAGGTTCGTCCCCATACATCCGTCTAAGGTCATGATAGTCTCTTTAAGCCTTAAGGATAAGAGGAGGAGGGCTATAATAGAGAGGAGGACGGGGGCAGAGGTTAAGGAGGAGGCTGGGGAGGTTAAGCCTGAAACTGTTCGAGAGACTCCTGAGGCTTCCACTGGAGGGGGTGCTGCGAGTGGGTAAAATGGGTGGTAGTAGGCATCTCAAGGCTTTAACAGCCCCGGAGTTCTGGCCCATACTTAGGAAAGAGTATAAGTGGACTGTAAAGCCTAGGCCCGGCCCCCACTCTGCGAACGCGAGTATACCGCTACTTTTAATAGTGAGGGATGTCCTAGGGTATGCTCTCACAGCTAGAGAGGCTAGGAGGCTTATAGCTGAAGGTCATTTTAAGGTTGACGGTGCTGTTAGAAAGGATTATAAGTTCCCCGTAGGCTTCATGGATGTTATAGAGATACCTAAGACAGGCGAGATTTACAGGATGCTGCCTTACCCTGTGAAGTTCTTCAAGCTCGAGCCTATATCCGTTAATGAGGCTAAGGTGAAGCCCCTCAGGATAGAGGGTAAGACTACGGTTAAGGGGGGGCACTTACAGCTCAACCTCTTCGACGGCAGGAACGTGATCGTTAAAGTTAAAGACCCGAGAAACCCTGTCGAGGACGTTTACGAGACCATGGGAACCCTAATAGTGACCATACCAGAGTTGGAGATTAAAAGCTACATAGGCTTAGGGGAGGGTAAGATAGCGATAGTCGTTGGGGGGAAGGCTGTAGGCAGGGTTGGCGTTATTAAATCCATAACATGGGGTTGGAGGAGGGAGTCTACAGTGGTCACGCTTGAAGACTCTAGGGGCAGCATTTTCCAGACGAGCCTCAACTACGTTTACGTGATAGGCGAGGATAAGCCTCTAATAAAACTACCTGAGGGTGCGTGGAAGTGAGCGCCCTAACCCCTGAGGTTGTCGAGAGGATACTAGAGGAGTGGAAGAGGCAGCCTATGAGGAGGCCTAGAATATCTAAAGTAACCCTCAACATGGGGATAGGGCAGGGCGGCGAGAAGCTCGCTAAAGCCTTGAAGGTTCTAGAACAGCTTACTGGGCGGAAGCCCGTCCCTAGGAGGGCTAGGAAAACCATAAGGGACTTCGGCGTGAGGAAGGGGGAGAATATAGGGGCTATAGTTACTTTGAGGGGTGAGGATGCTGTTAACGTTCTAAGGAAAACCCTTGAGGCCGTAGGCTATAGGATTAAAGCCTCAAGCCTTGACAATTATGGGAACGTGTGTTTCGGCATACCGGAGCATATTCAAATACCGGGGATGAAGTATGACCCGGAGATAGGCATATTCGGCTTAGACGTATGCATAACAATCCAGAGGCCGGGCTACAGGGTGGCTTTGAGGAGGAGGGCTAAGAGGAGGATCCCGGAGAGGCATAGGGTTACGAGGGAGGAGGCTATGGTGTTTTTAAGCCAGACCCTTAAAATAGTATTTACATAGGGGGTGCCTGGGGCTGGCTAAATTTAAACCTCCAAAACCCAAGACTATGGGCAGAGGAGCTCAGAAATGTCAGAGGTGCGGCACGAGGGATGCTGTTATACAAAAGTACGACTTATACCTTTGCAGGCAGTGCTTCAGGGAAATAGCTTACGCTTTAAACTTCAGGAAATACTCCTAGGGTGAAGACAGATGGTTATGATGGACACCCTCTCTAACGCCCTCGCAACCATAAAGAACTGTGAGATGAGAGGTAAAAGGGAAGCCCTAATAATGCCAGCCTCAAAGCTAATAGCCGAAGTCTTAAGAGTAGTACAGAAAGAAGGGTACATAGGGGACTTCGAGTACATAGACGATGGGAGATGGGGGAAATTCAGGGTACAACTCTTGGGGAGGATAAACAACATAGGAGTAATAAAGCCTAGGACATCGGTCAAATACGTGGAACTAGTGAAACTACCAGAAAACCTGAGAAAATACCTGGCAAGCAGAGACATGGGAATACTAATACTAACAACAAACCAGGGAGTAATGTCCCACAAAGAAGCCATAGCCAGAAAAATAGGAGGAATAGCAATCGCATACGTATACTAAACCTTAAAAACAAACCCCACAAAAACCAGTTTAACCCCTTATAAACCCTACACGCCTAAGTAAACTTGTGGTGGGTGCCCCCCAAGCATCCGCGCGGACACGCTAACCCCAACCCGAGGGGACTAAACCCGCGGACGCAATAAGGGGGGTATAGAGTAGCAGAGGAAACCATAAAAGCCCAAGAGAAGGCAAACCTCAGGGAGACCCCTGAGGTAAACGCCTCTCAAGGGCTCTAAGGTTTCCCCTGCCACTCTACACCCCTCTAAAGCGCCCGCGAGCTTAGCCCCCTCACCGGGCCCGGGGGTGAAGGTTAGCGTGTTTCTAGAAATGCTTGAGGGGCACCCGCCTCCTATAGAATCATTACATAAAATTTAGACTATTTTCTAGAGTATAATCTCTGGAGTTTCTTGGTTAACATGGTTGCTTGGAGACATTGAGGCTAGGGGAAGCCGGGCCCAATACCATGGTGTTGGGTTCTGGCGCCGTTTCTCAGCCTCCTTTTTACCACATTGTTAGGAATATTATTAGGCTTATAACATAGTGGATTATTAGGCTTACTATGGTGAATGGTATCGTGATTTTCATCCACTCGTGCCACACTACTTTTCTTCCTAGGGCTTTCTCAGCTAGTACTAGTGATAGGTATAGTGCTGGGGCTCCAGCTATTGTCGCGTTGCTCCCTAGGGTTCCAGACCATACTGTGGCCCAGAGGTGTGGCCATGGGTCTATGCCGTGCTCTGTTGCCGCTTGTTTTAGTGTTACGAGTGTTGTGAGTATTATGGCGTCGTGCTCTATTACAGTTGATAGGGATGCTACGATCCAGTATGTCATTGTGTAGGATGTTGCTAGCGGCCCCGCTAAATACCCTGATAGGGTTGCTGCGACACTACCTATCCAGCCTCCTATTTCGAGCCCTTTAACTAGGCTGAATAGTGAAGCGTAGAATATGACGACTTTCCACTCCATGTCTCTAAGCACTTCCTCGAAGCTTGGTATCCTGTTGAGCCTTATTCTTAGGATTTCGAGGGTTAAAGCTGTAGCTATAGCCGTGGACATAGATATGGCTCCTAGGGGGACGTTGCCGAGCATTGGCCTTATAGACGCTAAGGCTATGAACACTAGGAACCCGGCTATCGAGCACGCCGCCGTCACCCTATCCACTTCAGGCTTCTCCAGGTTTAAACCGGATAGAGGCACGTTGCGCAGCCCCCCAAACCATATGCGGTAGAATATGGCTAACGTCAGGATATACGATAGTGTTAAGAGGAGGAAACTGCCCGGGACCCCCCTAAACCATATGAAATCCAGGAACTCAGCCCCCGCAACACTATGGAGCATCTGAGGCGGCAAGTCCCCTAGAAGGAGGGCTGTACCCATGTAGTTAGCCGCTAAACCCACAATCATGGCTGCGATTAGGGGGTTTTGCCTAAGTTTTCTAGCAGTTTCAACAGCTAGACCTCCGAAGAGTAGTATTACGAGGACATTATCCACAAACATCGTTACGAAAGCGGCCATTAAAGTTATTGTTAGAAGGAGCTGGCCGTAGCTCGCAGACCTCTCGACAGCCAGGTACACGAGATACTCCGGGACCCTCGACTTTGAAAGGTAGCCGGAGAGAGTCCACATACCTATGAGTATCATTATAACATTCCAGTCTACAGCCTTAAACGCGTCAACAAAAGTATAGTTTTCCGAGAGAACAGCTAAAACTACGACCCCCGCTAAAGCTATAAGACCCCTCTCCAAAGGGGCAAATATTATAGCTAATATTGTCATCAAAACTATTGCTAACGAAACATAATCCACCACTGACACCTAAATTCCAATTAAAATGCGGCGTTCACCCCCTAAAAGCTTAACCTAGAATATCGTGGAAAACCTCACGCTTCAACACTCAAAACCCTATCTCCGGCATCCCCAAACCTGGAACTATGAAGTATCTATCGTCAAGTTCAGGATCTAACGCTAAACAGTATATGAGAACATCAGGGCGTTAAACCCCCCCACAAACTCCACCCCTTACTTTAATAATAGAGGCTACAACAACCTTCCCAGACCCCCTAGCTTTAGCCTCCCTCACAGCAAACCCCACGGTTTTACCGGTGGCTGGCATAGGGTTAACAACTATAACTGCCCCCCTTCAAGCCTTAGGCGCTCTCAGATAGAAAACGTCCATTGAAACGCCGCCTACATCCTCCCCCCTCTTAGCAGCTATTAGAGCTATAGGAGCACCTCTATATAGACTGTTTTCTAGAGTGAAATCTTTGGGGTCTTTTGGTTAACATGCCGGTATAATGCGGTGCCCGAGGGCTATGAGAATTTAGGGTTTAATTTTCAGTGTCCCCTAATTTTACTAGCGGCGAGCCCGCCCCTATGATTGGCAGTTGGAGGCGGGGGCAGGGCGGCCCCAGTAATGCCCGCCTATGGAGCCTCCAATGGGCTGGGGGCCGGAGCCTAAAACCATAGGAAAGAAACAAAAACACCCACGGCATTAGGTTCCGGCGTCCACAACCTGGAATTTCTCAAGGAGGCCTAGAGATGGCCTAGAACGCCGGCAAGCGGGGGGCTCTGGAAGATCTGAAACCCTAACATTAAGAGGGGTCTCAACGCGGCAGGACTCTATCCCAGTCTCTAGGGACTTTAATAGTGAGTATTGTGCCCGCCACCCTCATAAAACCTCTAAAATCCCTAATCCCGCTATTCTTATCTTCCGGGAACGGCGGGCGGTTCTTCGGGTGTTGCGTGCGGTCGTGTTATTGATTTAATAGGTGTGGTTAAGGATTTTTATGTTGGTGTTAGCGATAGTGTTTCCTAGAGACTTCCTGTTCGGGTTCTCGGAGTCTGGTTTCCAGTTTGAAATGGGCTTCAAGGGCTCTGAGGATCCTAATAGTGACTGGTGGGTTTGGGTTCGCGACTTTGAGAACGTTATTAGCGGTGTTGTGAGCGGGGACTTGCCGGAGGATGGTGTTGGCTACTGGGACCTCTACTCTGCAGATCACGAGCTGGCCGCTAGGCTTGGGATGAACTGTGCTAGGATCGGCGTTGAATGGAGTAGGATATTTCCCAGGCCCACATATGATGTTAGGGTTGACGTGGAGAGGGATGAGGGGGGTAATATAACCTCTATAGGCGTTGACTATAGAGCTTTAGAGGAGCTGGACAGGGTCGCCAGTAGGGAGGCTGTGGGACGCTATCGTAGTATCCTGGGCGATTGGAGGAGTAGAGGCGGCATAGTCATAGTTAACCTTAACCATTTCACTCTACCTTTATGGCTCCACGACCCGGTAGCTGTTAGGAGGCAGGGGCCCGGCAGGGCTCCTTCAGGGTGGCTTAGCAGCTCTGCGGTCGTAGAGTTCGCCAAGTACGCTTCCTACATAGCCTGGAAGTTCGACGACCTCGCAGATTATTATAGTACTTTAAACGAGCCCACTATAATCTATATTGCCGGGTACCTCAACGTCAAATCAGGGTTCCCCCCCGGGTATATTAGCTTCGACGCCGCCAGGGAAGCGGCTAAGAACCTGGCTGAGGCTCACGCGAGAGCCTACGAGGCTATTAAGAGGATATCAAAGAAGCCTGTGGGCTTAATAAACGCTACTACGGCCGTGGAGCCCATAAGCCCCGACCACGCTGAGCTAGCCGAGATAGCCAGCTCCATAATCAACTACCCCATCCTAGACGCTGTGACCACGGGAAAGTCTATGATTATAGGGGAAAGGAGAGACCTAGCTGGTAAGCTGGACTGGATCGGCGTCAACTACTATAGTAGGACTGTAATCAAACCAGACACCCCACCTTTAGGGTTCAAACTAGTGGAAGGCTACGGGTTCAACTGCGGCGGGGTAACATCGCTAGCAGGCAGGCGCTGCAGCGATTTCGGCTGGGAGGTTTACCCGGAGGGGTTATACAAGGTTTTACTGGAAGTGTGGAGGAGGTATGGGCTTGAAATTATAGTCACCGAGAACGGAGTAGCAGACAAAGAGGATATCATTAGGCCCGGGTTCATCGCCTCACATATGGCTATGACAGCTAAAGCTCTGGAGGAGGGGGTCAAAGTTAAAGGATACCTACACTGGGCCTTAACGGATAACTACGAGTGGGCTCAAGGGTTCAGGATGAGGTTCGGCCTAGCTAAGGTGGACTATGAGAGTAAAAAGAGGAAGCTAAGACCCAGCTCTCTAATATTTAAGGAGATAGCGGAAAACAGGGGAATCCCAGGCGAGCTAGAGTATGTTTAATAGCATATTTCGTTTACCGCATGCTAAACCCTGCGGGCCCTATCTTCTAAAGTCCTAATTAGTTTAACGTGATCGCTATGGTATGTTTTAATTAAAGGCAGCCAAAACAGGGCGCATATAGTCCAAGCTAATGTAGCTGTTGTTAAAGCGTAATAGTATGAGTATGTTTCCTCTACACCCATACTCTTGTAGGCTACTATAATGAAGCCTCCAAGGAAGGGGGCTATAGATGCTCCTATTCTATTAGTTATATTGAATATAGCGTAGACAGTAGCTCTATGTTCTGGTAGGGTAGTCTCGCTTATAATGGATGTAACGTTAGGGCCGGCCCAAGCTACTGGGATGAAAGTTATGAAAGCGAACATCATCAGGGGCAGTAAAGCCTTCCAGCTAGCGTCCCCATAGGGGTAATTGTAGCTTATTAGGGCTAACGTGAGGATCATTCCACTAACTATTCCCGTAATAGATATGTATACTCTAGAGTTGAAAACCCCCCTACCTTTCAAAACGTCTGATAGCAAGCCTCCCATAAGCGTGCCGGTAAGAACCCCTAAACCAGCCGCCATGACTACTAGTGTGCCAGCAGACTCCGGGAGCCCCCATATAACGTTCATGAACGTTACAGACCAGAACACTATTACACCCCAGGGTACTGTTCCTGGTATACCTTGGAGAAATAGGAATACTATTGTGTATGTTCTCCTAAGCTCTCCTAACAGTTCTCGGACCTTAATCTTATACTCATAACTATAGCCTGTCTCATAAAGCCTCCTAATTTCAGGCTCCGCCATGCCTAACTTTACGTTCCCAAGAGCTACATATATTAGGGGAGCTATTAGTATCAGAGGTGCCGACGTGACTATAAAGGGGACCCTCCAATTCTCCCTAGCGAAGACGCCAGCAAGAAGCATCCCCCCTAAGACACCTAAGCCTATAGATAACGCTGCGACCCCGTAAACCATTCCTCTACGCTCCCTCGGCGTTATATCTGCTAATATGGAGTTGAGGAGGGGGTAGCTCCCGAAAATCCCTACGCCGCTAAGGGTCCTAGCTATTAGAAGCTCATAGTAGTTTCTAGCTAAGGCTGTTAAAAGTGTGGGTATAGCGCCCATTAATATTGTAGCCGCAAACAAGAGCCTTCTATCAAACTTATCGCCCAGGTAACCCCAAATTATTGACGATAAAGAGCCCACAATTACAGGCATGAAGCCTAGAAGGCCTGCGTAGAGCTCCCAAGACTCTCCCCCTATTATCATGCCCTCCTCTCTTAGGGTTAATATTAGAGGGACTAGGAGGTTCTGCTCGGAGTTTAGAATAGCTACGCCAACCATCATTATTAAAATGACGAGTATCGTGGTCAAACTTTATCCCCCCTGCCTATGTGATATTTATGAGTATTTTAAATTTAAATTTTCCTAATTAGCAGTAAGTCTAGGAAGCCGCCGAGGCTGAAGCTACTATGGTTAAGATAGCTATTATTGGCGCTGGGAGCGCTGCGTGGTCCTCTCGTATAGTGGTGGACCTCATACTCACCCCTAGTCTTTACGGTAGCGAGGTTGCCTTGATGGACATAGATGAGGATAGGCTTAACTTAATCCACGGGTTCTCCGTGAGATATACTCGGGAGTATGGCGCCAACATTAAGTTCACTAAAACCAGGGACAGGAGGGAAGCTATTAGGGATGCGGATTTCATTGTTAACGTGGCGTTAGCTAAGGGTCACGGGTTCTATGAGAGGCTTAGAGAGATTTCCGAGGCTCACGGATATTATAGGGGTATTAATAGTGTTGAGTGGAACATGGTTGCAGACTATCCTACGATATGGGGCTACTACCAGTTTAAACTAGCTTTAGACATAGCTAGGGACATAGAAGAGCTCTCTCCAGGCGCGTGGCTTATACAAATAGCTAACCCTGTTTTTGAGCTGACGACGCTAATAAGTAGGGAGACTAAGGTTAAAACTATAGGGTTATGTCACGGTCACCTAGGCTACTTGGACATGGCTAAAACTTTAGGGTTAAACCCTGAAGATGCACATGTTGAAATGATAGGTTTCAACCATGTCATATGGCTTACAAAGTTTAAGTATAAGGGTGAGGACGCCTACCCTCTCATAGACGAGTGGATAGCCGAGAAAGCTGAGGAGTACTGGGAGGAATGGAGGAAGACGCAGTGGAACCCCTTCGACATACAAATGTCCCCCGCAGCTATAGACATGTACAAGGTTTACGGTTTATTCCCCATAGGTGATACTGTAAGAGGGGGGACCTGGAAGTATCATTGGAGTTTGGAGACGAAACAGTTCTGGTACGGGCCCTCAGGAGGCCCCGACTCTGAAATAGGGCGGAACGTTTACCTAGAGTATCTTAAGATGGGGCTTAGAGAGCTTAGGGATGCCTTAGCCGACCCCTCAAAACCTTTAGCGGAGACGGTCCCGCCGGTTAAAAGCGGGGAGACGTTAGTGCCTCTTATAAACTCAATTGTAAACGATGAACCCGGCACGTACCAGGTTAACGTTATTAACGGGGACTCAATACCGGGTATTCCCTCAGATGTGGCTGTAGAAATGCCGGCGGTAGTTGACGGTAGGGGAGTTCACAGGCTCAGCTTTAACGGGCTACCTCAGAGGATAATGAAGTACGTAATGATGCTAAGGCTTATGAGGGCTGAATGGGCCATCCAGGCGTTCAAAGAGGGGGGTAGGGATTCCCTCTTTGAATGGCTAATAATAGACCCTAGGACTAGATCCACGAGCCAGGTTAACAATGTTATAGATGCTATTCTGAAGGTGCCCGGCAACGAGGAAATGGCCAGACACTTCTCCTAAACCCTATCAAGGAAGGGGGTCACGTGTAGGAGCTCGGCGGGGATAACTTTAAACCCCTCAGCGTAATCCAACCCGGAAAGCTTACCGTAAAGGGTTGCATAAACACCTACAATAAACTCTATGAGAGCCCTATCTTTAAACTGACTCTCATGCTTAAGCAGAGCTTCAACTTTAACTTTAACGGTTCCACTAATATCCTGAAACACGTTAGGATTACTTGTATAATAGAGAGCTACAAATCTAGGAGTGAAAGCCTCCAACCCGCTCCTAATGTCAACATCGTTAACGTGAGGCAGCCCGGAGAGGAGTACGGCTTCCAGGGCAGCCCTCCCAGTAATAATATGGTCGCCGTGAGCCTCGTAAGGAGCGTAAGGGTCTGGAGCTAGAACAACTGAAGGTTTGAGTTTCCTAATGTAAGTTATAATTCTACTCCTAACGCTTAAAGTGTCCGATAACTCCGCATCCCTAAAGTCAAGCCAGTAAACATCTTTCACACCTAGAAGTTTAGCCGCATCCTCCTGCTCCCTCCTCCTAATAGAGGCTAGAAGCTCCGGGTACATGTTCCTGTCTAGAGTACCGAGCCTACCATCGGTGACAGTTAGATAATAGACCTCAGAGCCCCTAGACGTTAGAGAAGCTACTGTCCCCCCGGCTCCTAGATCGCAATCATCGGGGTGAGGCTGAACGCAGAGGAAAACTTTGTGTATCTCGAAAACCCTGCTAATATCCGGGTAGAGAAGGGAAACTATGTACCTTAAAGAATCCTCAAAAGATAAACCCTTGACTCTATCCAGTAGATCTTCATAGACTCCCGATAAGCCCATATCAAATCCCTAGGTGTTAGTCAGTGTGACATATTAAAAATTTACTTATCTTAAAATTTTAGCGGAAACGACCCTTTAACGTTTAAGGTCATGCTGGGAAGGTGTGTGGCGCCGCGGCCGGGATTTGAACCCGGGTCACGGGCTTGACAGGCCCGCATACTGGTCCAGGCTATACTACCGCGGCTCCCAGTCTAGCTTATATGAGATGCCGGGGGTTTAAAGGTTTTAGCTCCCCCCGCCATATATCCTTTCTAGTTCTCTTATGAGCTTCCAGTTAAACTCTATTTTCTCCTCTAGAACCTTCACGTCCTCCTCTGTTATGTGGGCGAATCTTCCCTGCAGTTTTAAGTATTCTGCTAGGGGTTTCCTCCTTACTTTATCTATGTACGGCCTGCTCGGCGGGCTTATCGCTAGTTTTCCTTCACTATACTCCCACAATATCCAGGCCCCCGTCTCCACGGCTAGTTTAGCTATGTAGGCTGTCTTGTCCGAGTCGAACCTCCAGCCTGGGGGGCATGGCGAGTGTAGGTGTATTAGCTTGAGGCCCCTGATTTTAGATGCTTTCTCGAGTTTAGCGGCGAAATCTGTCGGGTATCCTACTGAGGCTGTAGCTACGTAGGGGACTTTATGCATTAACATTAGGAGGGCTATGTCTTTCCTCTCCTCAGTCTTCCCTATTACAGGGCTTGTTGTAGTCCGAGATTTCCACATTGTTGTCCCGCTAGCCTGAACCCCTGTGTTCATGTAGGCTTCATTATCGCTAACTATAACGAGTATGTCCTCGTTCCTCACAGCAGCCCCGCTTAGGGTGGCGAAGCCTATGTCAGCGGCGCCCCCATCGCCGGACCACACAACTACAACGCTATTAACCCCTAGAGTGTCATGGGAAGCTTTAAGGCCCGAAGCTACGGCAGCGGCTGAGGCGAAAGGAACGTGGAGTAGTGGCATGTCTATGCCTGCCCTAGGCCAGTTACCAGCTATTATGCTCGTGCAGCCCGCCGGCACTACTAGGACAGCTTTCTCTCCTAGAACGCTGCCTACAACCCTTAATCCAATGTTGTGGGGGCAGCCCATGCACGCCGGGTTCCCGGGGAGTATGCCTTTAACCCTTGATAGTGCGAGCTTCTGGAGGCTCACCCGCCGCCCACCTCCATCCACGGCATGTACCATTCGGGCCTAGACCACCCTTCTATAGAGCCGTACTCGTACTCTTCTATGAAACCCTTTATTATACTGTAAAAGTCTTCAGGGCCCACGTCCACGCCTCCAATACCCGCTATAACGTTTTTAACGGGAACTTTGCCCCCGAGGGCTGAAGACACTTCCAACCCTAAAACCCCCCTATGGCCCATAGATACAGCCCTGTCAACGGCTAAGACAGCCTTAGCGTTCTGAGAAACCTCGCGGAGCTCCTCCCACGGGAACGGCCTGAAGAACCTAACCCTTAGAAGGCCCACATTGTAGCCTTCGCTCCTAAGCCTCTCAACAGCCTCTTTAGCATCCCCGCTCCAAGCACCCATAGCCACAACCACGTAATCAGAGTTTTTAGCGTGGAAGTCCTCTCCAAGCCCCCCATAACTTCTCAACCCGAAAACCTTCGCGTATTCAATGTCGACATCCCTGATTACAAGCCTAGACCTCTCCATAGCCCTCCACATAAGCCATCTCAACTCCATTGAAACCTCGTCGGGGCCTAGATTACCCACGGAGAAAGGCTTCCCAGGCTCTATCTTGAAAGGTAGAGGCTCCCTCGGAGGTAGCCATTCGCGTACAAGCTCCTCCTCAGGCACGTCTACAGGCTCCGCTGTATGGCTTAGGGTGAAGCCCTCCAACGCGACCATAACGGGGAGTAGCACTTTAGGGTCCTCCCCTATCTTGAAGGCCTGAACAGTCATGTCGAAAGCCTCCTGAACGCTCGAGGCGAATCCTATGATCCAGCCTGAGTCTCTAGCTGTGAGAGCGTCGTGGTGGTCGCTGTGTATGTTCCATGGGGGCCCTATTGCCCTCGTCACTACAGCCATGACAATTGGGAGCCTACTATAGGCAACCCACCAGAGCATCTCGTACATGTAGAGTAAGCCGTGGCTTGACGTTGCAGTGAAAGCTCTAGCGCCCCCAGCTGAAGCACCGTAGACTGCGGCTAGCGCCGAGTGCTCCGACTCCACCCTTATATACCTGGCTTTCATCTCCCCCCTCTCAACCATCTCAGCGATCCTCTCAACTATCACCGTCTGAGGCGTTATAGGGTATGCTGAGATCACCTGGACCCCGGAGACTTTCACGGCCTCAGCTACGGCAACGTTACCCGTCACGACTTTGCGTCTCACACTACTCACCCTCAAGAATCATGTCTATAGCTTTAGCAGGGCACACTTCAGAGCACACCCCGCAGCCCTTACAATAGTCATAGTCTACGCTGGGGATCCCCCTGAAGGGCCATATTATAGTGTTTTCGGGGCAGTAAAGCCAGCATATTCCACACTTTACACATTTACCCACACTCACCACAGGCCTGTAGAGTCTCCACATTCCAGTCTTCCCAGCGGAGCCCGGGCTGGGTTTCGCCAGGAGTTTTTCAGCGAAAGCCTTCAGGTCCTCAAAACCCTCCCTCTCAGGGTTTAGAGGCTTATAAGAGAAGCCCATAAAAGCTTCACCCCGACACTGAATCCCACGCTATCTTAGCAGCTTCAATGTTAGCTTTAAGGAGCTCGCCCTTGAAATATTCGCTTAAAGCGCTAACAACACTCTCGAGGCTAGCTATCCTGAAAACCCTGGCCATAGCCGAGGACATAGCGGTGTTCACGAGGGGCCAACCCGCTATAACAAGGCCCAACCCTACAGCTATGGACGTGGCGTTAACATAGTACACTTCCCTCCCAGGTATCTTAGGCTTCTCAGCGGCATTAACTAGTACAGTAGAGCCTTCAGGGGCGAATTTCGAAATATCAACTAAGTCTAGAATCCTAGAGCTGAAGACAGCCACACCCTCAGGCCTCCTAACATTAGAATGCCTAGCTATAGGGCCATCGGAAACCCTGAGATAAGACTTAACTATAGCCCCCCTCCTCTCAGCCCCAAACTCCGGTATAGCCTGGGCCCATAAACCCTCAAGGACAGCGGCAGAGGCTAGAATCCTAGAAGCAGTAACCCCACCCTGACCTCCACGGCTGAGTATGAGAAACTCCCGCAACAAACAATGCTCCACCAACAATTCTTTTCCTATCTTGAAAGTTAAAAAATAAACGTTTATACGTGAAACACGAAGGCGAGCAAGGGGAAAAAGAAATTGGGAACTAAAAAGGTTGGAGGCTCAGGTGTCACCAGACTATATATGGAGTCTCGAACTTATGTTTCCTCCCAGTCTTGACTATGCGCGCTGGCGTGTCGTAATAGGCTTGGCCCCCGCCCACCCAGCTTTGTAGAGGCCAGTTTCCTAATGAAGGGTCTGCGAGCTCTATGGGGTTCGGCGATACACCGTTAAACCTCCACTTGTCTGGCGCCAGGCCTTTCTCATAGTATTCTGCTGGGCTCTTGGTGAACAATATTTTCTTCACAATGTCGGGGAGGCGTTTCACGGGGTTGACTGCATCTTCAGGGATCTCAACACGCTCCGGAATCTCCTCGGCTAGGTTCTTAAGCCCGTTCACGCTCAAGTATTTAGGTTTGACCGTGACGGTTTCAGCCCACCTACCCATCCCGTAGGGTATGTATAGTACTCCTGGAGCCACGGCTGTTGACACGACCACTGGAACTTCTATTGAGCCCGCGGGGGTCTCAACCCTGACTATATCGCCCGTTTCAACGCCAAACTTAGCTGCATCCCTTGGATTTACTACCGCGAAGTTTTCGGGCGTTATCTGCTTCATCCAATAGTAGAATTGGCTCCTATGCTTAGTGAATAGGGGCCCGCTGCTGAAGATCAGGGTGAAGGGCCACTCTTCACTCTTGTAGAGTAGCCTTAGAGGCGCCCCGTGAAGCCATTTATCTTTCTTCTCCACGGCTAGGCCTAGCACGGGCGCGTATGTTGCTGGCGGGAAGTATTTGGGTCCTCCCCAGAACTTTTCCCCGGTCACACTATTCCTAGTCTTAGCTAGCTTATCGTTCCAGAACTTGAGTATCTTGTCTCCGGGCACTGAACGTTTAGATATGCCGCGCCCGTCGAAGGAGTCCACGTATCTTGTGAAGATGCCGCCCCTAGCTAAGCCGTAGGCCACATACCTCCACTCGTCCGCTGGCAGTATGTCCTTGAACTTAGCTATTGGATAGTTCCTCTCCACGAACTCAACATCCTCGCTTGGAACGTTCTCAGGTATTATTTTAAGGTCTACAGCATGTGCTGCGGCGTTAGCGTATACTCTCATAATGTACTCCCACAGGCAGTGCATTGGGAACCACTGACCCTCATACTTTCTACCCTTAACTCCTGGAAATGCTTTATCCCCGTAGCCCGGCATTTTAAGGGCCTTAGCGGTGTCTATGAGGAACTCCCACATGGACGCGTATCTCGGATGCCCGTTGGGGCACACGCCTATATACTCTGTCAGAGGCATTATGACGGGGGAGCGCCAGCCTTCAGCCCTTACTAGGCCAAGGCCGCCGGCGTACAGGAACTGGACTCCAAGGGTTCCAATCTCCAGGTATGTAGAGTCCGGCACTATGTAGTCTGCGTATAGGTATGTCTCGTTTATGGTAGTAGTTACCCCTATGAATAGTGGGAGCTTCTTTGTATCTTTAAGTACTTCAACGAACTTGAGCCCGTAATTGGCGGATAAGACCGGGTTAGCATAGTAAAGTATAAAAGCCCCCACAGGGTATGGGTATCCCTCAGCTATGCCCGCAAATAACTCCCCATATATCTCCTCAGGGGTGAGAGGATACCAGGGCCTCTTAGCTGGGAACGCCGCTTTGATAGCTTCCTCTCCTTTCTTACCCTCCTTCATAGCCTTCTTAACTCCCAACCAATACTCCAAAGTATCTTCATACCCGTTCTTGTGCCTGTCTATGAAAAGCCCCCACCTTACAGGCTCGCCGAAGCCCGAGTCTCTGAGGTCGTAAAGGTAAGAGTTGTAACTTGTAAGGCTTGGGCGCGCTAGTAGGCCTCCTTTCCTATGGAAGTTGCCTATGAGAGTGTCCAGGATCCTATAAGTCCACACTATGTACTCGCCGTTGGGGTGCATGCCCGCGCCCCTATGGATCAATGTTGCCGCCATTGGGGCAGCGTCCGCGAAATCCCTGATCATGACCTTAACGGTCTCAACGTACTCCTTAAACTTAGAAGTTCCAGGCTCGTGGGGGCTCGCCACGGCCAGCCATTCCTCGAAAGCGCGGCTTAACGCCTCATCGTATAATATCTTAAATGCAGTCTTAACGGTGACAGTCTCTCCCGTTGCTAGCGTCACTTTACCCTCATAGAGGAACTCTGCCTTATCTATAGTATCGTATACGGCTAGCTTTTCTCCAGTCCACACTACGGGCTTATCTGTGTCTTCAAGTTTAACATCCTTAGCTTTCAGGAACTCGCCGAACCTAGGGTGCCCCTCTTCAAATATAACAAGCCATGTAGCGTTCGTGTGGACGGGGTAGCCTAGCTTCTCCGCAGCTTTAAGGTGTGGCGCTGAGAGGAAGCTCTCATTGTAACGTTTATTCTCGAGCATCCACCTTATCATGGCGAAGGCTAGCGCCGCGTCTTCGCCAGGCTTTACTGGAACCCACACTATGTTACCTCTGGCGCGGGTCCTCGGAGCTACAGGGTTGACCCAGTATATTTTCAGCTTACCTTCGGCAGCTTTCTCTATAAAGAGACCTTGTCCTGTAGCTCCGGGATGAACCCTCCCCATTTCCACGCCGGCGGCTATAAGAAC
>JARJMZ020000014.1 GCA_029335875.2 Thermoprotei archaeon
AAGAGATTATGAAGCTTTTCGGTAAAGGGATCCCTCCAGTATTTGACGCGAACACTTTCTATGTTTTCGAGTATTTCGTCATAGTAGTTGTTTTGGCTGTGGGGGCTTACATTGCCTACGTATCTGCTGGGAGTGTTGTGGACGATGTTCTATATAAGACTGGGGCCGTCAACCTCAGCCTCCCCATGCCCAGGTGGAAACTTCTCCTCTCCCGCATAATAGCTAATTTTATTCTAGCAGTAGTGGTAATGGCGGTTTCACTACTAATATCAACAATGTTACTAGTACTGGTAGCTGATAGGCCCCTCACACTCAAAAATGTAACCTTACTACACCTAATGGGCATCATCTATGCTGCCAGCGTAATAAGCCTAGCAACACTACTCGGAACTATACTCCCAATAACACTAGCTAAGTCGACAGCCGCGGGAATAGTTCTAGCAATGTACATACTGGACACCATGACCCTAAACACTAGCCTAGAAAACCTAGGCTACCTAACCCTAACAAGATACTATCCAGTCCTGGAAATAGCCGTCCACGGCACGCTCAAAACAGCCGACGCAATCATACTAGCACTAGCCACAACAATATTAACCGTAGCAGCCATAGTATTATACAGGCGAAAAGACATACCAGTATAAGAAACAATTTCTCCTAGCACGGTCGCCCGCAACCGACACCTCGGACGTTCTATATTTTAGGAGTTCAAGCTTCCCTTTGCCCCTGATCATCCAGGGACTTGCCGCCCTGCCCACAGGTTATCCCTATAGGCTCATAGGTAGCTGTAAAGCCTAACGGGACGAGGCTTCCATCCACGGCTAGCCTTGGGGGGCTTGGAGCTTTACTCCCATGCCTCCCAGACTTTAACCACTATGAGATAGGCGGAACTTTGTAAATCTATTTTAGAAACATCAGTAAGAAAGCAGCCCCCTAACCCTGTCATGGTTCATGAGCCTTTACTCACCAGGATTTTAAGTGGGAATTTTCGTGGCGTGTTGCCGCTTTTGTCCTAGTTAACATCAATGATGTCGTTTTCCTGTTGTATTCAGCTTTAACTGTGAATTATCTCCTAGAAAGGTTTGTGAAAGCGCTAAAATTTTCGGTGTTATTGTAATAGGAGAAGTGTTTGGTTAAGGAGGCGTTAAATTTATATAGTGGCAACCTTTTTAATAAATTTAAGAAGAGGTGAGAGCGGTGCAGACTAGAGAGTTGCTAGGGTTGATTATAACTGTTATTGCTTTGCTTATAATGGCGTATGCGACACTCTATGTAGGCTTCTCTGTTCGTAAAATAGAGGCTATGAACGCGTGGCTTTACAGTATTGCTTGGCTGCTGCTTCTTGTGGGGCCGTGGCTTTGGATTGGCACTGTTCCCGGCGCTTTGAAGAGGTTCGTGGAGGCTAGGACGGGTAGGAAGTTGGGGTGATGTCCTGTGAATGTGATCATAGTTGTACTTATGGTTGTGGCTATTTACATTGCAGCCTATATATTGTATGGGAGGACGCTGCTAGAGAGGCAAATAGTTAAGGCTGACCCGAACCGTCTCACACCAGCTCTGGAGAAGTTTGATGGCATAGACTATGTTCCAGCTAACAAGTACGTCCTCTACGGCCATCACTTCGCCTCCATAGCTGGGGCGGGCCCGATAGTTGGTCCAGCGATAGCTATGGTCTGGGGTTGGACTCTCCCCCTGATCTGGGTGATCTTCGGGAACATATTTATTGGTGCAGTCCACGACTATCTAGCCACTATGTCCAGCGTCAGGTACGGTGGAGTGTCAATAATGACTATAAGTGAGAACGTTATGGGTAGGATGGCTAGGTACATATTTCTAGCATATGTTTGGTTCGCCCTCATACTAGTTCTCGCAGCCTTCTTAAGTGTGAACGCCTCATTATATGTAGGGACGCCCACTGCAGCCACTCTAGCCATACTATACATGGTTATAGCGCTAGTTTTCGGGGTGCTCGTATACAGGTATGGCCTGAGCATTAGGACGGGATCTTTAATAGCCTTAATATTGATAATTCTCGCCTTCATATACTCCATGAACGTCCCCACAGTACTGAAATACGGGGACTGGGTAATAGTCCTAGCACTATACGCTATCATAGCTGCAGCCCTACCAGTATGGTATCTGTTACAGCCCAGGGATTACCTTAGCGCTTACATCCTCTGGGCTTTCGTGGCCCTAGCCCTCATAGGCGGCCTATTAGTGTTTGGAACAGGCTTCACCCTATCCGCATACACAGGCTTCGCCGCCCCGGGCACAGTGATAGGCGCCCTTCCCAGAACGCCTTCAGGCGAGGCGTTAATAGCTTACTTCTGGCCCGCAGTACCTCTTGTAATAGCCTGTGGAGCCTTATCAGGCTTCCACTCCGTCGTAGGCTCCGGAACCACCTCCAAGCAGCTGGCCAACGAGCTCGACGCCCTATTTGTAGGCTACGGTGCGATGCTTACGGAGGGAGCTGTCTCGACGCTCGCGGTAATAGTGCCTATAGCTGCGGCTTGGAACTTTGCAGCATTTGAGGCCGCTACTGGAGCCCCTGTCTCAGCAACCCTCCTCAACGTAGCTAATATAGATGTCTCTAAAACTCCCACCCTAGGAGGTCTTGCCCCCGCCGCGAGGTTCGCTGTGGGCTACGGGCTGCTTCAAGCGCTGGCATGGTCTAAGCTGTTCGGATATGGAGCCTTCGAGTCCCTCTTCGCCTTCTTCAGGATGTTCGCAACGTGGGCTTTAACAGTTTTCGTGTTAACTACGCTGGACACAGCTAACAGGCTGGCTAGGTTCGCGTGGACAGAGTTCTTTGAATGGCTTAGGCCAGTAAACGAGTCAGCATACAAGGTTGTAACTAACAGGTGGCTAGCCTCCATAGTAGCTGTATTAGCGGGGGCGGCTCTCGCCTATCCTCAGATATATGTGCCGGAGCTTAAACAGTATGTGTACGCCTACACAGTAGTGTGGCCGGCGTTCGCTGGCACTAACCAGCTCCTCGCAGCGCTCGCCCTTTTAACGAGCGCCCTATGGGTTTACCTGATACTTAACGTTAGAGGCTGGAGGGCGCTATTGATAATGGTCCCAGCACTGTTCCTATGGATAACTGTTACGCTAGCATTAATCATATGGCTATTGATGATAGTCCCAGATCTGCCGCTACTTTACAAGGTTGGCGCGGGAACTGTGGTGGCTGTTAGCGTCGTGCTGGACATACTGCTCATAGTGTTATTCGTGAGAGCTCTCCTCATAGTTAGGAGGCCAGTATGACCTCTAACTTTTTTACCCCTCTTCTCCCCTCCTCTTTTTGGTGTGTAAATTTATGTTCTTCGAGCTATTGCGGAGGGCTTTGAAGGAGCTATATGAGCTGTTAAGGGGCATAGACCAGGCTATGTTGGAGGAGAGCGTTAAAGCTTTAAGATTGGAGCATGCAGAGCTTGAGATAGCGTTTCTCACAATAGTCCTGGGGCCTTTAGTTGGGGTGAAGACTGTCCCGACATATCTGAGCTTGGAGCTGGCGGAAGCGTTGAGGGGCGAGTTGAAATTCCTGTTCACCAGGTCTATGAGGGGGGATGATGTACTGGCGGATTTGATGGGCGATCTTGGGGTCTCATAGCATGATTGCCGATCTTATGGATGCGAAGGCTTTAAAGGCTAGGCCTCACATATTTATGGTTTTAGGTAAGGGTGGTGTTGGTAAGACTACTATATCCATACTGTTATCTAGTGAGCTAAGCGAGCTCGATGAGACCCTTCTAATAAGCTTTGACCAAGCTAAGCACATAGTGAAATACCTGGGGCTACCTAAGACTATGGCTATAGTTAAAGTTAGGGAGGGCCTCTACGCCAGCCAGCTTGATGTTGACGAGCTAGCTCGCAAGATCACAATGAAATATGTGGATATCCTCCGAGAGATCCTACCATCACTACCTGTCTTAAACTTAGAAGATGTTGTTGATGTTGTGAAGTATTCGCCGGGGGTTGAAGAGGAGATTTTCACGAGGAGCCTGCTCGAGCTCTACGAGGATAGGAGGTTTAAATATATTGTGATTGATACCCCGCCTACGGGCGTAGCGTTGAGGACTCTAGTGTTGCCGAGGCTCTACGAGGTCTGGATTGAGAACCTCATTAAACTAAGGGAGAGGATTGTCTCGCTTAGATATGTGATAGCTAGGACTCTTGGCAGGAAAGTGGAGCTCGAAGACCCAGCTTTACTGAGGCTATACGAGCTTAAAGAGAGCTATTTGAAACTAGCAAAGCTGCTGAGCGACCCTCAAGCTACATCTTACGTTGTTGTAGCTAACCCTGAGCCCCTACCATTATATGAGATGCGCGAGGTGATAGCGACCCTTGAGAAGAGGCTTAACGTTAAGCCCAGACTTCTAGTCTTGAATAAGGCCCTTCCGGATTATGTGGCTAGAGAGTTGGGGGTCTTAGAGTTTCAGGAGAGTGTTGTTGAGGAGCTTAAGTCTATGGAGTATAAGTCTGTGATGTTAGAGTATGTGAATAAGCAGCTTTCAAGTTTGAGCGATGTTGTCGAGCTTAGGAAACTGGTTAGCGTGATTAGGGGGTGAAAGGTTGATCTCAGAGCCTCTCCTAATCCTCTTGTTAACCCTTCTCGCCTCAGCAATGGTCATATGGTATTTTGTGAATAGGAGGAGGCTGGTGAGGTTTATTAAAGAGTTTACAGTGGAGCTGGAGAGGGTTTTTAAGCCTAAAGATAAGACATACCACCTACTAGGCTACCTGGTAGGCTATAGAGCAGTGTACGTCCTAGAGGATGGTAGTAGGGCCCACATACTATTCACCACAGCACCTATACTCTCCCTACTCTACTATCCAATAGCTAAACTGTTAAAGCGGGAACATGAAGTGACTATAACTATAAACCCCTATAGGAGGAAGGTGGCGTGCGAGATGCACGCCTTCATTAAAGGCAAACCGAGACTCGAAAGAGTAGTATTTAAAGACTTGAAAAGCCGCGCTAAACGTTTGAGCCGAGCCGAGCTCAAAAGCAGGTGGGGGGTTTACGAGGTCTACTACGAAGACAACTGCGACATAAACATAGTCCTACAGCTAGTAAACAGTAGCGTGTACCCCATATACAAGCTCTCAGCATACAAGGATGATAACATAGTCTCACTAACTTCCAAGGCAGACGCGAAAACATTGAAAGAACTACGCGACACACTCTACAGGTTCATGGGTAAAACGACAATAGTCAGGTGATAACACTCTCGAGAGAACACTAAATAACCCCCCTCCAACGTTAAGGCTCAGGGCACGGAGCTGAAAGAATTATGGCTAACGGCAGGCTATAACGTTAGAATCCGACGTTAAGCTGGGTGACAGTTTTCTCCAGTTTCCCAGCGATCTCCTCAATCTCGCCGAGATTAAAACTCAACGGGAACCCCCTGGACACTCTAAGCCCCGCCGCTACAGAAGCTCTAGCGGCCGCCCTAACCGGGTGAAGACCCCTAGCTATGTAAGCCGCCAGGGCAGCCAAGTAAATGTCCCCGCAACCCGTCGGATCTCCCAGGGGGCTTTCAACATATGCAGGCACGTGATACCATTGGGTGTTTAAACGCATATAGCCCCCTCCCGGGCCTGCAGTATATGATAGTATGTGGGGTTTAAAGTTGAAACTCTTGAGAACCCCTAAATCCCTAGAGTCCCCATGAGAGCCTTCGAGGTCGTCGCTACTTAAATGGGCGAGGTGGACGTTCGAGAGTAGCTTGAGGGATTCTAGGAGCGCCTCAGCACTCGAACTAATCAAACCCTCGGGACCCTCGACCCTAGCATAACCCTGAAGGTCAACAGCCACATTAACATGGCTTGAGAGCTCGGCGACACTCCCAGGATCGACCTCGCGGAACACCGGTGAGACTATAACCCAATCAGCGGACTTCAAGGCTTCAAAGGCAGCTGAAACATCTATTTTACAACCCCTCCCCACCAACCTAGAAACCCTCCTACCACCAACGTAAACATGGTGAAACTTGAAGACAGAACTACAGCCTCCAACATAGGCAACGTCGAGACCATAACTTTCAACCACATCGGAAACAAGCCCCTTATCTTCATAGCCTAGAGAAGAGACTATGACAGGGTCTAAACCCAAACCCTTCAAAGTTAAACCAGCATAGTAAGCAGGGCCACCCAACCTCTCAAAACTAGAACCTCCAACCTCAACAACGTCAACAGTAAAACTAGACACGACAGCAAAAGAAACCAAAAAGGGAAACACCCCTGAGAAACACGTGTGAATTCAAAACTTAAAATTCCGCAACCCCTAAAGCCCCCAACGCTGAAAGAGTTCATGAGTTTAAAGTTAGAGAGAAGTGTCACATTAGGGGATGTGCCGAGAACGATTGAAACACTAAAGAATTACTCTTTTAGTTCTTCGTTATTTTGGATGAAAAGACAGCTCTAGTTGAGCGGGAGGCTAACGTCTTTTAGTTCTTTGTTATTTTGAGAGGTTTAAACGTAACACTCTATCATCAGTTAAGCATATCAACTTGCCCCTCCCCTAATTACAGTCCCAATTAACGTGTTTCAAGTTAGAAAGCTAAATAGCTAATTCATAAGAGTGTGGTGGCAGCCCTCGGAGATACGTTTTCAGCTGCTGTTAGAGAGATCTTGAGATATCACTATTTTCTTAAGGGATTTTAAGGCTCTAGTTCCTCGGGGATTACGGGTTCCCGGGTTTGAATGTTCTTGTGGTTCATCATCGTTGGGGTTATGGTGGTGGTGTGGTAGTATTCTATTATACTGTTAAGGCTCTCAGAGATGCGGGGTTTAACGTTATTGTCGCTACTACTGATAAGCCTGATTTGAAGTCTTATGAGGATGTTGTTGGGGAGCCTTTTCCTGAGGGTGTTAAGCTTTATAGTTTAGCTCCTTTCACCACACGCATGTTCACGATTTATAAGGGTTTCATTTTAACTTTAGCTTTTAGGAGGTTTAATTATGATGTTGCTGTGGTGACCCACGGGTATGCTTTCAAGGCTAAGGCTCCCCTAATATATTACATGCATTTTCCCCCAGTCCTCACCGCCGACCCCGTGTGGAATCCTGAGTACTCTAAGTATTCCCTTAAGCACCCGTCGGTAAGCGGTTTTAGAGGGCTAGCTTTGAGCGTGCCCTGGTGGCTCTACTCTAGGCCTTACGAGTTCCTAGTTAAGAAGCTCTACAAGCCTATGCTGGAATCCGCCACTAGGATCCTCGTGAACTCGAGTTTCACCCTTAAAGCCCTCAAGTACACGCTGTCAACGTTTAAAGTGGACGCCACCATTATGGATAAGACGCGCATAGTCTACCCCCCACTACCTAGGATAAATGAGTACGTTAAGGCTAGAAGCCCCGAGAAGCTGTATTGCGCGGCAACAATAGGGAGGTTTAGCCCTGAGAAGCGCTACGAGCTAATACTTGAAACTGCAAAGCTAACACCAGGAGTAGAATATTACATAGCGGGGGGAATCTACGGGAGGGTGTCGAGAAGCTACTATGAGAAGATAAAGAGGGAAGCCCCGCCCAACGTGAGAGTAATAGCGAACATACCTCACAACCTGAAACTAGAGCTCCTATCAAAATGCGCCGCATACATACACACAATGGTTGGAGAACACTTCGGAATAGCACCCCTAGAAGCTATAGCGGCAGGAGCCACACCAATAGTCCCAACGTTCAGCGGAACATGGACAGACATATGCCTAGAAGGGGAATACTGCCACGGCTATAGCAAAGCAGAACCGAGAATCCTAGCAGAGAAAATCCTCACAGCACTAGAGAAGCCTAAAGAGGCGTCCCTAGAGCACATAGAAAAATTCAGCCCTCAGAAATTCGCAAAAGAGATAGTAGCGGAAATAAATAGTTTAGCCTGGTAAAAGATTATAATTCCTCAACACGGTAGAGAGTTTGGTGTAGGTGCTTTGAAAGAACCCTTTATAACGATAATATGGGTTAATTATAATAGTATGAATATTATTGATCTTGTCCTATCTTCTCTAGTTAATATCAGAAATTTAGATTATGATAACTATGATCTCATAATAGTTGATAATGCCTCCACTGACGGTAGCTTCCAGATGGTTAAGAGTTTTGTGGAGAGATGGGTTAGGCCTAAAGTTAAAATAATTAGGATGGATAGGAATAGGGGCTGGATTGGGGGGTGTAATGCTGGCTACGCTCGTGTTAAAAGTTCGGATTACGTAGTGGTTATGAATAATGATCTCATCCCCTTCCCAGATAGCTTGAGGGGCCTAGTTGAACACTTAATGCAGGACGAAAACGTTGGAGGAGCTCAAGGCATAATCTTAGACTATAATACGAAACGCGTACAAACTGCGGGCTACATAGATGATGAGCTCTTAAGAGCGTATACACTGTTCCCATCTGAGAATCCAAGTTCCATTAGGAAATCCTATCTTATCTCTTACTCGACTGGAGCTTATTCTATTTATAGGGTGAGGAGTCTTAGGCTAATAGGGAGAACTAACTACCTTTATGATCCGGAACTTTTCGCCTACTACGACGACCATATTCTAGGTCTCAGGTTTTGGATGAACAACTTTAAAGTTAAACTGCTTCCCGTCAAAGCTGGACTTCACTACGAGGGAGCAACTTTCAGGGAAAGTCCTGTAAAGTCCTATATAATCTTAAGAAATCGCCTGGCTACTGTGTTTATGAGTAATATTAGATGGAAATATTATACTATAATGTTCGCGTTAATCAGGCATAACTTGTATCCTCTTACTCGACGTCATCGGCTCCCATGGTCTATGCAGAAGAGGGCTCTAAGCCAAGCCCTTCGAATATCGCGACTAATGGTGAGGAGGGAGGGCCCACTAAACATTTATAAAGCGCCAATCATAAGACTATCTCCTACAGAGCTTTTCATGCCATCAAGAATTATCAGATCTAAATTAGAGAATATCATTAAAAGTCTGGAGGAAACTTAAGACTTAAACTGCTGAAAGCGCTTAACGCACGTTATCCATTTGAAGAATCCTCTCAGCCGGGGTCTCAAGAGCTTTTAACGAAGACATAGTTTTTATATCTATGGTGGTCTATTATGTTGATGAGTTTATATCCTATGTTTCTCATTTCATTTATTATCCATAAGTTTTCAGGCCATATCTCCATCGTTACTGCTTTTGCCCTCTTTAATGTTTCCTTCATTCCTTCGAAAGCTATCCCTTCAGCCCTTTCAATGTCAACTTTAACAGCATAAGTCCCATCGATTCCGGCTTCTGCAACAATATTGTCTAATGTGTCAGTTTCAACAAGAAACTTATAGCTATAATTAGAACTCCACCATATTATACTAGCTATCGTAGAAATAGCGATCTCTTCAGGGGGTATTCTAAGTTCTATAATGCCTTTATGTGAAGCTACAGCCTTACTAATAACGATTGTGTTAGAACAGTTTAACGATGCGTTAGTTTTGAGGAATGCTAGAGTGTAGCGGTTAGGCTTTACAGTTATCACCTCCTTAACCCTCCCACATGAAACCACGGTATAGAGTCCGAGAAAAGCTCTAATATTAACAAAAACACTAGCGCCATTCAAGAGCCTCGGGCGTATCCTATCAATTTCATACTTCTCTAAAATGAAACCTCTCTTGAAATGTCTTGGGTTAATGAAAACTCCATATTTTGAAGTTAACACGAGAAACTCCTCAGCTAGCCTATCAGTATCCTGACGACTCTTCACGTCAAGCTTAGAAAATTTTCTCAAAGGAGTTAGATAGAAAGCCAAGCCTCCTACCATCATAGCCTAAAGAGGAGACTATGACAGGGTCTAAACCCAAACCCTTCAAAGTTAAACCAGCATAGTAAGCCGTGCTACCCAGCTTCTTAAACTTAAAATCGCTAACTTCAATAACATCAATAGTAAAACTAGACACGACAGCGATAGAAACCGTGAGGAAACCCTAGGGAAAAAGAAATCACAGAAATCTTAAATAATAGAGTGGAGAAACGCGGCATAAGTCTCATGGGCTCTTATCATGGCCGTGCATATAGTCTAAAATTTAAGAGACGCTAGAATCTGAGTAACTACTTGGGAAATCTTCTACTTTTCTAATTATTGATCTTGTGGCTGTGGAATAAAATGTTTAGGATTGAAGTCTTTATCTTATCTCAATCATAATGCTTAAATATCACTAGGTCTAGTATAATTTTAGAAGGTGTCATGGTGGTGCAAGGCCTTATTCTTGCTGCTGGTGAGGGTTCTAGGCTTAGACCTTTAACGTTCACAGTTCCTAAGCCTTTGATCTCTGTTATGGGTAAGAGTTTGGTTGAGAGGGTTGTTGAGGTTTTAAGGGATTGCGGCGTGAGTGATATTGCTCTGGTTGTGGGTTATCTTGGGCGTTTGTTTGTTGACGTGCTTGGTGACGGGTCTAGGTTTGGTGTGAGGCTTTCTTATATTTTGCAGGAGAGGAGGCTTGGTATTGCTCATGCTATTTATAGGGGTGTTGAGGAGGGTTTTTTGAGGGGGCC
This sequence comes from Thermoprotei archaeon, assembly GCA_029335875.2. Taxonomy (GTDB): domain Archaea; phylum Thermoproteota; class Thermoprotei_A; order Sulfolobales; family Acidilobaceae; genus DSZV01. Next base: position 10,500 of record JARJMZ020000014.1, read on the forward strand.
TTTTATAGTTCATCTTGGGGATAACTATTTTGGCGAGCCTATTCAGGAGTTTGTTAGGGAGTTTGCTGAAAGCGACTATGATGTTTTCATAGTTCTTACTAAGGCTAGAGATCCTAGGAGGTTTGGCTATGTAGTTTTGAGAGATGGTAGGGTTTGGAGGCTTATTGAGAAGCCTAGAGAGCCTCCTCCTGGGGGCTATACTCTCTCGGGCTTATACATGTTTAGAGATCCCGAGCTTGTTGGCAGAGCGTTCTCCGATCTTAAGCCTTCAGCCAGGGGCGAGTATGAGATTACAGACTTGATCCAGTGGTTCATTGATAGGGGCTATAACATCGGGTACTCTATGACTGGAAGCTGGTGGAAGGATATGGGGACCCCGGAGGATTTACTAGAACTCTTAAACCTAATGCTTGAGGGGGCCCAGGCTAGGGTAGAAGGTGAAGTGCTAGGTACTATTAACGGGAAGGTCATAGTTGAGAAGGGGGCTATAGTTGAGGGCGTAGTCCACGGGCCCGCATATGTTGGACGTAACGCTCACATAGCTAAGAGCTCAGAAATAGAGCATTATGTGAGCGTCGAGGAGCAAGCTTATATCGAGGGGGGAAGCATATCGAGATCCCTGATTCTTGAGGAGGCTAAGCTTGTCTTAGGGCGTGCTAGGATTGTGGATTCGATTATAGGGCCTAGGAGTGTTGTAGTCTTGAGAGATGGGAAATATCGGCTTATCGTGGGAGAGAGGAACCAGTTAGAAGGTCTTTAGAGGTGGCGTATATGAGGGTTATTATCTTTGGGGGAGCAGGGTTTATGGGTAGTAACTTTGTCAGGTACCTTATTAATTCTTGGGATGACGTGCAAGTACTGGTTTATGATAAGCTCACTTATGCTGGTAGAGTGGAGAATTTAGTCGATATTATGGATAGAATCAAGTTTATCCGAGGGGATATAAGTGATCATGATCTCCTTAAAGATACCTTAAGGGGCTTTCAGCCGGACCTAATAGTTAATTTTGCAGCTGAGACTCACGTTGACAGGTCTATAAATGATCCCGCCCCTTTCATTAAGACTAATGTTCTTGGAGTTTTTACCATTCTTGAGACGCTCAGGAAGTTTGATGTAAACTCTTTCATACACATATCTACAGACGAGGTTTATGGAGACTTATGGGGTAAGGGTGTTTATGCTGATGAGCTTCACATTCTTAATCCTTCAAGCCCATATTCAGCTTCTAAAGCTGCTGGAGACATGTTAATAATGGCTTATGGGAGAACATATGGGGTTAGATACAAGATCGTTAGGCCTTCAAACAATTATGGCCCCTATCAGCACCCTGAAAAACTCATCCCAAGAACGATAATTAGGTTCATTATTGGGAAGAAGGCTGTAATATATGGAGACGGCCTGCAAGTGAGAGACTGGCTTTACGTAGACGACTTCTCTAGGGCTTTAGATTTGGCAATTAGAAGGGGGGTTCACGGCGAGATATATAACGTGTGTGCCCACAATTTCGCCTCAGTAAAAGATATTGTTTTAAAGCTGGCTGAAATAATGGGTAAAGATCCTTACGAAGACGTAGTGAGAGTTAAGGGCAGGCCGGGTGAGGATAGAATGTATGCTATGCGATGTGATAAGATTAAAACTTTAGGGTGGGAGCCTTTAATAGGCTTGAATGAAGGGCTTAGGAAGACTGTTGAATGGTATATAGCTAATGAGTGGTGGTGGAAATCGCTACTAGTAGATACTTACGTCTCAGGAGATGAGCCATGGTAGTAAGTCCTAACTCTTAGGGGAACGCCCTTTTTCTAGTTGGAGGATGGTGGACTTTTGAGAATCTTAGTCACCGGGGGCACGGGACTTCTAGGCTGTTGGCTTTTAAAGGTTTTCCTCGAGAGTGGACACGATGTTTACGCTACTTACCACGTTAAGAGCCCCCTCTATTTGAACAACGTTCAATGGGTTAGATTAGACTTAGAAGACTTTGACAATATTGTTAAAGCCCTAAAGAACGTGAAGCCTCACGTGGTTGTTCATACAGCAGCATATACAGAGGTTGATGGTTGCGAGGCTAATAAGGATAGGGCGTATAAGGTTAACTATTTAGCTACGAAGGCGATAGCCGAGGTTTCTAGAGACATCGACGCCACACTCATCTATATATCGACGGACTATGTTTTTAACGGTGAAAAAGGGAATTATAGTGAGGATGACATTCCGAATCCTATAAACTTTTATGGGCTAACGAAGCTTTTAGGGGAGGTAGCTGTTGAAAGTATTATTCCAAGGGAACGGTATTTAATAATGAGGGTTAGCGGCCTTTACGGCTATAGCCCCACGGGCAAGAGAAACTTCGGGCTAGTAGCTCTCGAGAAGCTATTGAGGGGAGAAGAGGTTACTGCCTTTTACGACCAATGGTTATCACCCACCTACGTACCTTTCTTAGCTAGAGTCATAGCTGGAACTGTAAATAGGGGGATTACTGGAATATTACATGTGGCCGGTGAGAGAATGTCAAGGTACGAGTTCGCCCTTAAACTAGCTAATATAGTGGGCAGGAGCCCCTCTTTAGTTAAACCGGGATCCCTTAATGAAGCCCGACTTAAGGCTAGGAGGCCGAGAGACTCGAGCCTGAATACTGAGAAAGCTAGGAAGCTCGGGTTAACAATACCTCCCTTGGAGTACGCCCTAAAAGATTTTGTTAATACATATATGGAAGCTGTTAGAGGGGTTTGACGTGCCTTTCAAAGAGTTTAGGAGGCTCGAGATCCCGGACGTAATCCTGGTAGAGTACGTGAAATTCCCAGATAATAGGGGGTTCTTCGCCGAGCTCTGGAAACGTACTGACTTCCTAGCTAGTAACATTCCGTATGACTTCGTGCAGCTTAGCATTTCAAGGTCTAGGAGGGGTGTCATAAGGGGGTTACATTACCAGCTAAGGCCTGCGGAGCAAGGTAAACTAGTTACTGTCGTTAAAGGCAGAGTTTTAGATGTGGCTGTAGATATTAGGAGAGGGTCCCCATGGTACGGGAGATACGTGGCGGTAGAGCTCTCCGAAGACGAGCCTAAGCTCTTATGGATACCCCCAGGGTTTGCTCACGGATTCCAATCGCTGGAAGATGATACATTGTTTATATACCTCATGACGAAAGAATATAGCCCTCAACATGAGAGATGCATAGCCTGGAATGACCCGGAACTAGCGATACCTTGGCCTATAAAAGATAATGTTATAGTGAGCGAGAAAGACTCAAAATGCCCCCCATTAAGGAGCGCCGAAACAAATTTCACGTATTATACGAAAGCTTCTAATCTTAAACATTGTTAAACCAACTTTCTATCTTGTGAGGCTAGCAGTTTCCGCTTGCTCCATATAATTAACTAGCTTCATTAACGTTCTCAGCTGGTTTATTGTATCATTTAGGAGGTTATCTCTCAACTTTGACACTCTATGTTTCAGTTGCACTGAAATTTCCGGGTCACATAGAGTCTCTAAAGCTTTCGCTAAACCACCTTTAACGATTTTGAAGTATATGGCGCTGTCTTTGAACAATTCCCTTAATGTTTTAGTCTCCGACACTATGGGGATTTTCTGAGCGTAGATAGTTTCCCAACCTGACGATGTTAAAGTATATTCCCTGCTCGACACTACTATTACAGCCTTAGCTTTCCCTAACAGGTTTAAGTACTCAGTTTCACTAACGTAGCCTGTGAACACTATTTTGCCGCTATTCTTGAATTTCTCGTAGATGCTCCTCCTATTATAATCCCCCGTCACTATGAGCTTGTAGGGCGTATTGCTGTTTAGGAACTCTTCCAGTATATACTCTATAGGCTCATCTTCTCTCCACGACACCGGGAGTAATATGTAATCGCTCTCATCCTCCCTCTGAGGAGTGAACCTGGGAGGGTCGTAGACAACTAACGTTTTAACTCTCAATGGTCTGGGGAGCAGTTTAGAGATGGGGTTATTGTGGACTATGATCAAATCGACAAACCTTAAAAGGGGAGTAAAAGGTTTATTCAAGAGATAACCTTTCCAGCTACTGTAAACTATAAACCCTGTGTGAACGTCAGCTAAAAGCATAAAGCCATAAATAAACTTGAGAAGAACGGCCAGTAAGAGAAGAGGGCCTTGGGGAAGCTCTATCATGACCATAGAGGGCCTATAGAGGGCAATGAGCCTTACAGTGTTCACTATCTGCTTAATATATGGAGGAGCCCCCGCCAATATAAATAGCTTAGCGCCAAGCATACGGGAAAGAACGAGAGCCCTCGAACCTATACCTCTACCCGGCAGCGACCTCCACGCGACATAAAGCTTAACCATCAGATAATACCCTCTCATACTCACTACATCTTTAAGTTTCTATTTTTAATCAAGGCCCTAAGCAATAAGTAACTATTAATAGATTTAATACGGGATGAGAGCGTGTTTAAAGCCGGAGAGGGGAATAGGGAGAATATTGAGTACTTATTCAGTGTCAATGCTTTGAATATAAGAGGATTAGAGTTCTTACAGGGATAAAGGGAAAATGCTGGTGTGATGCTTTGAAAGAGCCTTCTGTCTCGGTAATATGGGTTAACTATAATAGTATGGGTTTTATTGACCTCGTTCTTTCTTCTCTAGCTGCTATTAGAAATTTGAATTATGAGAACTATGATCTCATAATAGTTGATAACGCCTCTACAGACGGTAGCTTTCAGGTGGTTAAGAGTTTTGTCAGTAGATGGGTGAAGCCTAAGGTTAGAATTGTCAGGATGGACGCGAATAGAGGTTATATAGGGGCTTGTAACGCTGGGTATGCTCATGCTAGAAACTCTGATTATGTTGTAGTTATGAATAATGACCTCATCCCTTTTCCGGATAGTTTGAAGGGTTTAATTGAGTATTTAACTTCTGAAGAAAAAGTTGGGGGAGCTCAAGGTATAATCTTGGACTATAATACGAAGACTGTAGACTCTGCAGGTTTCGTGATCGACGAGCTTTTAAGGCCTCACCCCCTATTTAGATTTAAAGATCCGAACTCCATTAAGAAGTCTTATCCTATTACGTATTCTTATGGGGCCTACTCTATTTACAGCGTGAGGAGTCTTAAGCTGATAGGGAGGTCTAGCTATCTATACAATCCAGGCCTTTTCGCCTATTTCGATGACAACGTTTTAGGTCTCAGGTTTTGGATGAACGGTTTCAAAGTCAAATTGTTCCCTGTTAAAGCCGGGCTCCACTATAGGGGGAAAACTTTTGGGAGGAAGAGCCTTATGAGAACATATTTAGAATTGAGAAATTATTTAATCACAGTTTTTATGAGTAATAGCAGGTGGAAATATTACGCTATACTATACTCCTTTGCTAGATACAACCTCTACAACCCCTTTAATAGGCTTTCAGGCTTTATACAGAAGAGAGCTCTCATCCAGGCTTACAGAATTTCGCGGCTTTTAATGAGGAAGGAAGGCCCCCTAGACGTCTATAGGGTACCCCTCATTAAATTATCCCCCCAAGAGCTTATCCCCCTAGTGTTCCTGCCTGCGAGAGTTACAAGGTTTAAGGCTGACTATATCATTATGAGCCTTCAAAAAAGCTATAGGAATGTGTTGAGAGGTTAAATGTGTTCGTCATATATTATCCCTCAGCTAAGGGCCTTATTGAGTATGTGATATTCAATTTTGTTAAAGCTTTAAACGAAGCTGGCCATCCCGCTACTTTATTATCGCCTGAAAACGTTGACATTGAAAGGATACGGAGACTTCAGGATTAGTAATTTGAAAATTAAGGTTATAGAGGCGCCTCTTGATAGAGTTTTAAGGACAGCCTCTATGGGTAGGCTTGTAAGACTTAGGAGGATTCTCTTCGCCGATTACGTTCTTAGTAGATTTAAAAATTTGACCTTGGAATATGATGTTTTATTGACATGCAGAGTAATGCCCCAACTCCCGTCCACATAGCCTACATACATTATCCCGCTGTTTTCCCAACATATGGTAGGAGTTTGCCACATAAGATATATGATTTAGGGGTCAGAATATACCTAAAAAGGATTAAAGGATCCCCAAAGGTGCTCACTAACTCTACGTGGACTAGAGATTTAATATTGAAAGCTTACGGGGTAGATGCGGAGCTCCTCCCTCCTCCCATAAACCTTGAAGCTTACAGGAAAGCGTTCTCTTACAAGGATAGAGGGAAAACTGTCGTAACAGTGTCTAGGTTTTCTCCGGAAAAAGATTTCAGTATAGTATTGAAAGCGGCATCGGTTTTAAGAGAATACCACTTCATTATTGCAGGCTCGACTTCAAAATACTCCGGTCTAGTACTTAAAAGTTTGAGGGGTGCCATTAGAAAGTATGATTTAAATAACGTGAGTATAATAGAGAACCCAGATAGAGGTGAGTTAATAAATGTGCTGGCTCGGTCGACATTCTATTTACACCCTAAATATCCGGAGCATTTCGGCGTAGCTATTGTCGAGGCTGTAGCTTCAGGGTGCATACCACTAGTATATAGGGATGGAGGCAGCTGGAAGGACGTAGTCTCCCAAATATCCGACGAGTTAGGGTATACCGACGTGGCTGACATAGTGAGGGCTGTCAAGAAGATAGAGGAAAATGAGGGTCTGCGGGAAACACTGAGATTTAAAGGCCTTCAAACCGTAAAACAATTCGACTACAACATTTTCAAAAGCAAACTAAAATCCATAGTTGAAAGTATAGCCAGTAGAACAGCTGAAAGACACTAAACCAAACACTACTAAAAGTAGAAATGATAGTCGCACCACTCGCGATCACGCGCGAAACGACGGAAACGATCTAGCCACACCATGGAAAAAGCGCTTCCCATAGAAGTTTACAGTTTAGCAAGGTCTCCAGATTCTCTAAGAAGGGAAATTCTGCCATATCACTGTTGTTATCCTACTTAGGAGCCAGATCTATGCTCTTTGAGGGTATTTCATATCTCTCTAACACCGCCAGCTATGCTAAAACACTGCTTAAACCTCTACCTTCCCCAATTTTCTGGAGCCGACCCTATGCTTCTCACGTTCAACCTCTACATTACTCGCAACGCACTTAAACGGACGTTCTTGCGTGTCAGAATACCTGCAGGTTCCGCCTATAGCTTTTCACGTCAAATATCTTAATGATTTAACAGACCCCGAGAGTTTCTCAAGGTAGCTAAATCAACTTAGACTGTCCCTACATGAGCTAAAGACCTTATTAAGCTGCTTCCCGCTAACTCTAGACTTCTTACTATGAGAAAAGAGATTCAGATACGTTATCCACTCCCAAGTTAAAATTTCATCCCGATTGCCTTTAGAGAGTATTCGTTTAATGCTTTAGCCCCTCATGATTTTCCTTTACGGAGGCTGTCTTCACCCTTGCGCTAACGGTCTTCTCGGGAAGTATAAATTTAATATAGTTCTTGTAGCCTGAGATTTAGATGTTATGTGAAGGCTACTTTAGAACATTTATATTCAAAATTCAAACCTTGGGGCCTGACTTAAAGCGGCTATATTAAGCCTGAATTGTTAATATAGGGAGGCTGACATAAACTTTAACTATTTAAACTATGTTTATCTCACAACTATAAGGTTGTCTGGTGATGCTTAGAAAGCTGAGATTGGTGTGGAAGAGTAGGGGGATATTTTCGAACTGGCTACAACTCTGTCTTGATTACTTGCTGGGTAAGAGCGAGTTAAGGGTTAAATGTAGGGATGGTGAAGCTACTATAAGCAGGAAGGCTTACGTAAACATGGTTAGAGCCTACTATTATGGTGTTTTTAAAAGTATGAGTTGCGGTGTTAGCTTTAAGTTTGACGGTTTCGAACTACCTGGGACATGGTTAGAGTCTATCCTAGCTTTACCGTGTGCTAAGAGGCTTAAGGCGTGCTTTGACGAAGATAGCGTTAAGTTAACATATTTCAACCATGAAATAATCCTCCCCAAAGATGCTGCCGCCCCTTTCATGTACGATATTCTATGTGAGAATTTTGGAGGAGCTTATGACGATTTCAACGTTAAAGATAGGGTCGTTATTGATATAGGCGCGGGTATAGGCGATACTCCAGTTATGTTCGCCGCTAGAGGTGCTAAGAGAGTGATAGCGTTAGAGCCTTTCCCAGCCATTTATAGAAAGGCTGTTAAAGTCATACAAATTAATAATTTCGAGGGTAAAGTGACACTTTTAAACGCCGCCCTAGGCAACGCAGACAAGGTCGTTGAGATCGAAGACTGCGACTTCGAAGCCTACCTGCTCTTCAGCCCGACAGCCGTAACATGTAGGGGGCAGAAGACGGCAATCCCCATATACAGCCTTAAAACTTTAACAGAGAAGTTTGAAAGCGAAGAACTAGTGTTAAAAGTAGATTGTGAAGGTTGTGAATATGAAGCCTTAACAGATGTGGAAACACTCAAGAAATTTAAAGAAATCGCCGTGGAGTACCATGAAGGCCCTCAACCCCTAATAGATATACTGAGAAAAGCGGGATTCGCAACGAAACTAAGCCCAATAAAAAGCCTCAAGATCCCCATAGAGAGACAAGGATATATAATCGCATTTCCAGAGAGATGAGGCACGATAAACCCCAGCCGCGGAGAGAGGCCATGTTTATGCTCTCTGCTTCTTACCAGCCCCGGGCTGATTTCGACCCCAATCCCTAAGGCTACCTTAACATGACCTAGTCCAATTCTTTTAGTTGCTATTAGAAATTTAGACTATGATAATTATGATCTCATATTGTTAGCGATGCCTCCATCAATAGTAGTTTCTAGGATATTAAAAATCGGAAGATGGGGCAAGTCTAAAATTAAAATGATTAAAACGAATAAGAGCAAAAGCTGAGCAGGAGCGTGTAATGCTAAGTATGCTCATGCTAGAGACTCGGACTACGTCGCGATCATGAACAATGTTCCTATCCCTTTTCTCAATAAGCCTAATCGAATATTTAACAAGCGAAGAAAACTTAAGTTTGAAGATCCAAACTGTATTATGGAACGTTACCTCATTATATTCTTATGGAGCCCACTCTATTTATAGTAAGAAGTCTTAGGAGGACGAGCTAGCTTCGCGATTCAGAGCTCTTCGCTTATCATGATGTCCATATTTTATGTCTTAAGTTTTGACTAAAGGCTTCAAAGTTAAATTATTCTCAATTAAAGCAGGCTTCGCTATAAGAGGCTTTTGGGGAAAACCCTATAAGGACGTCATATATGCTCCTAAGAAGCTGCTTAACATCATATTTATAAATGGAAATATTATGCTGTATTATTTGCAATTACCTAAGCATAACCTGCCTATTTTTGTTACATATCATAAGTCCCCATAGTCTATATGAAAGAAGGCTTTAAGCTAGGCTTATAGGGTATCATGGTTAATACTGACGTGGGAGGGCTATCTAAGCGTTTATAGGGCGCATATTGTTAGACTACCACCTTATGAGCTCCTAATGTCACAGGAATTATAGTGTTTAATGTTGAGAGCTTCATTAGGAAGTTTCAGAGCGGCATGGATATGACAATGTGAGCTATAAAGGAAAACCTTCATCCAGTAGAGTATGTTGAGCATTTAACATTTGGAAAGTATATACCAGCCTTTTTCCCTTCCTTCAACTGATCTGGGATAGAGGAGGGTTTATGGTTGTCTTGATATTAGGACTTTGTTGAGTGTGTAGTCTTCCATGCATAGTAAGGGCTCCTCAGGGTCCGCCGTCGTCACTATTATTCCGGCCCCTCCAGCCACCATTTCCGGCAGTAGCCTATGTAGTGCCTGTACTCCCTGCTCGTCCAGGCTTGCTGTTGGCTCATCTAGTAGGAGTATTTTTGGGTTTTTAGCTATTGCTCTCGCTATAGCTGCTCTCATGCGCTGTCCCCCGCTCACTTCCCATGGTTTCCTGTTTAGTATGTGTTTTATTTCTAAAATTTCAGCTATTTCTTCTACTCGTTCTTCTATTGTTCTTCGTGATAGGCCTTGGAGTTTTAGTGGTAGTTCTATGTTTTCTTTTAGTGTCAGCTCGTCTATTAGCCCTCCTTCTTGTGGGACGTATCCTATTGTTTTGAGTCTTAGCATGGCTTTAGTTTGGGGGTTTATTTTTGAGGTTTTGAGTCCTAGTATTACAACTTCCCCTTCCTCCACATTTTCTATTAGGGCTGCTACTTTTAGTAGGGTTGTTTTGCCCACCCCGTTTCTCCCTCTAACGCATATTATAGTGCCTGGTTTGAGTGTCATGTTGAGACCGTCGAATAGTAGTGTTCCGCCTTTGGATAACTTCAAGCGGTACATTTCTAGAAGTGGTGTTGCCTTCAATGCTTTCACCCCCTTAACACTATTGTAGTGACGCCGTCGTATACTAGGCTCCATTTCCACTTTAAAGCTTTGATTTCCTCGGGGTCTCCGTACGTGAATCCTGAGACCCAGAAGCCTTTAGCCCAGTTCTCTCTATGGATTACTAGGGGCTCTTTAAGGTCTGATAGTTTTAGGGGTGGGTGTTTAACGTTAACCCTATACATGTACGAGAGGTACTCTACTTTAGAGTCTCCAGCTACGGTTTCAGCTTTCTCTGAGGCCAGCTTTAGAGCTACTATTTCGTCGCGCCCGTACACGTTGAAGTGGAAATATGGGTCTCTCCTCTCTGCTATGTTTAAAGTTACTATTGGGGCCGGGGCTAGGGCTACTAGTGTCTGGGCTGCTAGGAGCGTTTGAGGGCATGTAGTGTAGCCTAGGAGGGCTGCGTAGAGCTCGTAGTTTATGAGCCTATGTATAGCTGAGGAGGCCATGGGATCTCCTGAGAAGGCTGAGTATGCCATTAGCCCTCCGACTCCTGAAAGCCACCCCGCCACTACGACAGCTTGAGCTCCGGAGGCTCCTATAGTTGCCGCGAAGGCTGGCGAGAGGGCTAGTGGGGCGGCGTATAGGAGCATGTATGGTCCTAGCGGGGGTGTTTGTGGGGTTGTGGGCGCTGCTATGGCTAGTACTGTCATTGAGGCTACTCCGGCCCCTATGACTGTTGAGAACGTTATCCTATGGGGCCATCTAGGTTTTTGTGTTGAGAGCCAGGCTATGACCGGTATGCTTATTGATGTCGCCATGATCATTGAAGCTGTGACGATATCTTCAACTTTAATAGCTGTCTTCCAGAAGCTTGGGGCTAGCGCTACGTAGTGGGTTGAAATAGCTAGGGTCTGAAGTATGATTGTTAACATTATCCTCTTAGGGTTTAAGGGTTCAAACCCGCGAGCTAGGTTATATGCGGCGTTACACGCTAAAAGCCCTATGGTGGCCGCTAGGGCCGCAACGCTAGATATGTGGTGTGCTAGGGTTAGAGCTAACACTGTAAACGGGATTAGAGGGGCCCCCTTAGGGTGTATGAGGGCGAATATTAGGATTAGGAAGAGGGGTCTAGCTGATACCTCCTTAGTGAATCCCCCCTCGAAGGCGAAAAGTGTTGCTGCAGATGCTGCTATAATAGTTGAGAGTGAGGCTTTAGAGCCTTCTGATAGCCTAGAAGCTATAATGTAGAAGATTAGGATTGCGAAAGAGCCTAGGAGGGGGCCCATGAAAGCCCCTGAAAATATAGGGTCGAGCCCTGTTATGATGCTGTAAACGCCTCCAGTTATTATTGCTAGGGGCCACTTGTTATTGTAGCCGTCGTAGAAGTTGTCATCGAAAATCCTAGCTTCAACGTTACTCGAGAACGTTCTAGCGCCGGCTATTACGGGCCAGGAGTCTACGTAGTAAGGCTCCCCGCTGTATATAGCGTAGAAAGCTCTGAAAGTGAAAGCTAGGATCAGAGCTAGTGTTAAAGCAGCTCTCACCTTAAGTCACCTAAGACCAGGCCTATAGTGTAGAGTGTGACTTGTATTGAGATGTGGGCTATGATGAGATTCAATTCTAGGGAGGGCCGGGCAGGGTAGCCGGCTATAGTTAGCGGGTTTAGTAGACTTGCTAAAACTACTCCTCCAGAAGAGCCTGCTATTATTAACGGTAGAGCTACGAGTAATATTGAAGCTTTAACTCTTGAAGGCTCAACACCCTGATCAACGATTACCCTGAAAGAGCGGCCCCTAGCAGTGTATATGAGTAGTGCTGGGGTAACATTCAACAGGGCAACTACCAGGATTGAAGCTAGGGCTGCAAGAAATATAATCTCCCTCGGTATTCCAAGCCTCCTCAAATAATATTCTTGGAGGGCCTCTGGAGCTTCAGCCCTCACATAGCCCTTATAGATCAGTGCTGAGGCAGCCCTAACCAGCTCCCCGGGAAGCTCTAATTCAGCCCTTTCAACATGGCCTAGAGCTCCGAGTATCGAGGTTAAACTAGTAACCTCAGGGTCGTATATGACCCTTACTACTGAAGGGTTGCTAGAGCCTCTGAGGCTATAGCCTACATGTAGTGGGACTATAACCTCGTAGTTGTAAGGTTGCCCAGCTTCCAGTATTCCAGCTATTTTAAGGACGGAGTCGGCTCGCGTGAAGAGGGGCTTCAACACTATGATATCCCCGGGTTTAACTTTAAGTTTTCTGGCGAGCTCGGCTCCAACCCATGCTTTAGAGTAGCTGCTCGCGTTGAAGGGGGTTCCGGATAAGATTCTAGGCTTATAGATTTGAGCCCAAACTTCCGGGACACCCCTAACTATCACCGGGCTCCCATTAGCTAGGCATGGTGCTGTAGACTCGGGCCATACAGCTAGGACTCCCGGGGCTTTAGAGAGTTCTTCTAGCAGTTTAGCCTCCACTATGCCGGTGATTGGGGCTATGGATGTTCCGCTGTAAACGCTTAGGAGCCCTAGGTCTCCTGAGGGTTCAGGGTTTAGGGGGAGTTCTAGGAGGCCTATGAGGCTCCCACCTATGTAAGCTGAGGCTGTAGAGTATAGCGTTATAGACACTATTATGACTGCTAAGAGCCTTAACCCTAGTATTTTAACCGTGTATGCTAGGAGTTTCTCCAAGCTATTACACCGGCGAGCGTTGAAGCTGTTAGGGCCGCCATTGCCGGGGCAGCTATAGCTTTAAGGGCGAAATTGTGGCTGACGCCGGGGGTTGGCATGTATAGTCCCATGTATGATGATGTAGCTGAGACTATGATGTCGAATATTACTAGGCCGTAGGAGGCCCCAATAAATATTAGGGTTGCGGTTGACAAGCTCAAAGCAACTATAACATATAATTTTGGAAGCCCTTGAGCCTCAAGCTTCTCAACTTCAGGCTTCAAATCCCTCAAAGCCTTATAAGTTGATAGTAGCGATGCTACAGCTAGAGCCGCGAGACTCACAAAATACCATTGCACTAAGCTCTCGGATAGCTGAGTTGAAAGGGCCCCCATAACAACTGAGGGGTTATGCTCGCCGAGCTCGTAGAGGCTACTGCAAGAGTCTAGGCTACCCCCGAGGAGGATCATAGTGTCTAGTATATTGTTAACTCTATAGGAGCCTCTCACAGTAACATTCATAGGAGTTCCATTTATAAAAATAGTAATAGTATCGCCAGGCTTAACTTTCAGGGAGCTCGCAACCCAATAACCTAGAAATGCCGAGCCCTCCCCGGGAGGTTTAAGTTTGAGAAATTCCCACAGCTTAGACTCTTTTTCGAGGGCGACAACGTTAACGGACAACTCTAAATTATTAGCCTTCACAACACCCTCGCAGGGAAGCCCTTCGGAATATGAGATGCCAGAGCCGTACGCTAAAGCCGCGGCCAGGAGGCCCCGGGAAATTTTAGGGTATTCTGAGGCGAGCATAGTTATAGAGACTACTGTAGATAAAGCTATGAGAGTGGCGAGGCAAAGGAAGACAGTAGGCCTCCTAAGGGCAACCTTGAAAGCGTAAGTGAGACCGTGTAGCCCGGGCAAACACACCGCCAACAATACTACTCAACACGATATTTAAAAAACATTTAAGAAGGCATGTGGAAGCGGGAAAACCCGCCCCTAACGTCTGAGAAGAGCTTGAAACGGGGTTCTGAGCTACGTAGTAGTTACGTAGCTCTTGGGGTTCATCAGCTTTAAGCTCCTCTCGGGTTCATTGGAGCTATCATCAGCCTTCTCCCCTGTCAGGGTGAACCCACTCCACCCCCCGGGAAGGGGTGGAGAAAGACCCTCCATCTAAAGTCCACCAATACTTAACACAATTAACATATATTTAAATCTTTCTATCTTGGAACTGTTGTCCAGGCGATCTGAGGATGCAGAACTTTATTAAGGTTTAAGTAGAACCCTGATTTAGGGGCTTTCAACGTGTCAGATGAACTACCACTCTTTCAAGTACGTGGTAGCGCGTTAGACGCCATATACGGCCTTGGTAGCGAGGAGGTTTTCGAAGCTGAAGCTAGGAAAGTAGTTGAGAAAAAGTTCGGGTTTAAACTTGAGAAGTGGAGGGAGTGGGATGGTGAAGGCTACGTTTTCAATATCCCAAGGTACATAGAGGTTTACGCGGCGGCGAGCGAGGGCAAAGTAGTCCTCATGGAGATAGAGCCTAAAGCGACTATCGGCGTTGTCTACGTGTTCAAGAAGAAAGCTGAGTTTTACGAGAAAAAGACTGGAGTTAAACCTTCAAGACTTATAGTGGCGTCGCCCTTCATAGATGATGATGCCCGGGAGCTCGCCTCCGCTTTAGAAATCGAAATATACGATTTTTATAGCTGAATTGATTTCGTGGATATAGTAGCGCTAGACAATGCAGACTAAAAGCGAGAATAGTTAGGTTATGAGAAACGCCGCTGAGGTCAAGATTAAAAGTGAACGGGCTTCTATAGATATCCTCAAATGTTCCAGTAAGCTTCCTTATGGGGTGAAAGGTGAAAGTTAAGCCTTTCACGTTTGTCCATCGAATGTTTCACGTAAACATTTATATAAGAGATCTTATCTAATACTATTAAGATGTTAGCTTTGGGGGTGCTTCTTGGAGTTTGAGTTGTAGCGATCTTGCTGTTGTGATCCCCGTCAAAGATGAGGAGGAGGGTTTGCCTCTCGTCTTGGAGGAGCTTTTTAGGGCTGGGGTGGAGGCTGGTAGGGTTATTGTTGTTGATGGGGGTAGTAGGGATAGGACTGTTGAAGTTGCTAGGAAGTATGGTGTTATTGTTGTTAGTCAGAAGTATCCTGGTGGTAAGGCTGGCGGTGTTAAGGATGGGATTGAAGCTTCTAAGTCTAGGTATGTTATTGTTATGGATGGCGATGCTACATACCCCGGGTATAGGGTTTGGGATTTTTGTAGGAAGCTTGAGGAGGGTTACGATATGGTTATTGGTGTTAGGAGGCCCGAGCCTAGGGCTATGAATCCTGTGTTTGCTTTTGGCAATAAGCTTCTAACTTTCTGGTTTAACTTGAACTTCGGGACAAAACTTAGAGATGTTCTTAGCGGCATGTACGCTATTAGGGTTGAAGCTTTGAGCGATGCCGAGTGGGTGGCTAGGGTGTTTGAGGAGAACAATGTTATCCTAGCATACCTCTTCGGTAGTAGGGCTAGAGGCTCTTGGGGGGAGGATAGCGACTACGACATAGCAGTGCTCTTCGGCAGGCCTGACGTGAGCGTTATTGACGAGATTAAGCTAGCCATGAAGTTAGCCAGAGAGCTTAAAGTGCCTCCAGACAAGGTGGATGTGGTGGCAGTAGACAAAGCAGACACAATACTAAAAGCTAGGATACTTAAAGAAGGCATACCGATATACGAGAAATCCAGGGAGTTCAGAGTTAAATGGGAGAGGAGGGAATACCTAGAAATACTTAGACAAACAGACCTACACGCCATCTACATAAACTCGAGACTACAACACTCAGAGAGGCTCAGACAGCTAAGAGTGAGGGAAGACCGAGAGCAAGCAGACCCTAAACAGGAATCCCACTAAGCCGTTAGAACATAATCCTTAACAGACCTCTGAAGGAGGCTAAGCTAGAATAGGTATAGGCACGTTCAAGCTGACATTTAACCCCCATTTCAGAGTTTACAATGCCTTTAATATCGAAAAGAGGAACTCGCCAGCTACTATAAACTGTAAGCCTCGAGGAGAGCCCGAATAGCGCTCGCTCCTACACTAATCACACCACAACCAATATAGTAATGGAGCTTCCCATAAACGTTAAACTCGCCCGGAAGCCCTTTAGAAGCAAACACTCGGGAGCCATAGCCCGGCCCCTTAAACCCCTACCCATCTAGACCTTAGCCTCAATTTTCCCGAGAATTTCTCTGAGAAGCCTAGCAAGCGATACGGTAGCCCAGCATTTCTTACTACCTCTCCCTTTAGGAGTGTTTTTAGCCCCAGCCTGAGGGTTCAAACATCCTTTTTGTTGAGTAAGGGTGTTTGAGTGTGTGAGAAAGGGGTGGAAGCATAGCCCAAGCTTATTTCGGATTGATAAGCCCAGCTTAGCCCCCCACTTCCTTTTAGGAGTAAACGCTTACATGGAAAGTGAGCCTCTCGTAAGCCCGTCATCAAACCCTCCCTTACTCTTAGTATAGGAGTGTTTACTTTCAGAAACCTGGAAGAAGGCATCACAGGCTGTCTCCATAAAGACAGTCTTTAAACCCCTGAGTGCATGCTCAGAGGCCGGGGCTATGGGGGCTAAAGGCGAACACCCCCTAGGAGCTCGGGCTTCCTTATAGTAGGGGGGAGAGTGTTTGACTTTGAGATCCTCAAGGTGCCGGCCTCTAGGGTCTGAAGGCAAACCCTCTCCTATAAGGTGGTAGGGACGTCCGGGTTGTGACACTCAAATATCAGCTAAGGACTCTAAACCCATGACCCTCCCATAGTGCCGGCATACTCCTAGAAATCACCTACTAAAAGGGAGTTTCTAGGAGAGGGATTGCTTTAAGTGGGAGTTTCGATTTCTAAGAGCTAAACCCCCGGGCTGTGGGGACCGATACCACACCTTACATAAGAGGGTAAGTGGGGCTTGCTCGAGGAGGGGGCTTAGCTACTCTAAGCCCTGAGCTCGTGGAAGATCCATTTGATGAGCTATAAACACGGCCCCCCAGGAGTGTTTGATTTAAGCCCATAATGCCGGGATCTTTCAGGCTTCTACTTCCCCGCTAAAATATCTTTCACACTTTTCACACTCATATGAAAAATCTTTTCATTTTTTCACACCTATATGAAACGGCGTTTCATATCCTTTACAGTGAAACACCCACACGCTTCAGTCGGGGCCTGAAAACCGAAGCAGTGAAACACTCCAAACTAGAGTACTTGAATAGTTTGAATATACGTGGAGGGTGGGAGGGGGGAGGGTATGGTAGATTCTACAGTGTTTCAAGCCCCCGGACTGAAACGCGTGAATGTTTCACGGTAAAAGAAACGGGATATGAAACGCTGGGTGTTTCAGCTTTTCACTCTGAGAGAAACGATATGAAAGGTGTTTCATATAGGTGTGAAACGGCCTTTTCATATGAGTGTGAAAAGTGTGAAAAAGGCTTCCACGCCTGGGCTGAAAGGTGTGAAAGGCGTTAGAGGCCTCCGTCCTTAGGCTCGAGCCTAGAGACTGCAGCGTGTTTTAGCCCCCTAAGGCTTGGGTGTTTGATTTCAACCCCCATAGCCCCGGGCTTTAAGCCCCATACCTCTCCAGGATGGGCCGGGCTCTAAGGGGGGCTTAAAAGGCAAACACTCTCCCTACAGTGTTATTGGGGTTAAAACAGCCCATAGTGCCCGGCCCCATAGCCCCGGGTTTAGCCCTCAAAACAAACACTCCTACTACTTCCTAGAAGGTATTGGGGACTAGCCCCCCAAGTGTTTACTTCCAGCCCCCTACCTGGAACTAAGGGGTTTGGTGTTTAAATTGTGATATTTATAAACGTCAACACCACAAGTTTAAGGTTAACCTTAAGCCGGGGAACAAACCCTCCCTAGGGTGCTGGGGCCATTAAGGCTGGGAAGCCTTGAGCTTAGTGCCGGGGGCCTAGGAGGTTTCATCATATGGGCGGGAGGGTTTAGCCATAGGCTATTCTCCCATTTTGAGATCAAGCCTTAAACCCGCAAATCAGCATTCTAGAGGCTCTCCCCACCTATAAGCCTTCTCTATGCACTTTTCACAGTTCGCAATGACATAAAGTGACTGCGCCTTGGAAAGGCTTTATTGGGGCAACCTAAAGTCTAGGGGGGAGGGTGTAGGTGAGTTTCTAGAGTAGCTCTCAACACTAGCTAGCCCCCCTAAGCCTAGAGAGTTGAGCGTTTCAGTTTCAGAAATGAAACACGTACTGTTTCAGTTTCCTGAAACTAAAGCGAGCACCCTACCCAGTTTCTTTAAGGTAGTAGGTGAGGCTTACTCTTAGACCCTTCAAAGTGTCGGGGCTAGCTTATAGCCACGGGCCCCGGCATTGAAACCCAGGCTTAACCCCTAATACGCAGACTGCCCGCTACGCAATTTCCAGAAGCAAAGCCTTAGGCCTTTAAGGCTTGAGTAAGGCTTGAGGGCTAGCCTTTGGGGGCTTAGTGCCCGGACATGTAGGGCTAGAAACAAACACTCAAGGAAGATAGAAGTGTTTGCTTCCAGACCCCTTAAAGCCCCGAGGTTATTTAGGGAGGCTCCCCTACCTGGAAGGGGGTCAATAAGTGAGTGTTTACCCTGATAAGGGCCTAAACTCCGAATCTAAAAAACCCCATATTCCTATTAGGCTAAGATACCGGGGCTATGGAGGCCTCAATGACAAACACTCCTCTAAGAAGGCTGAAACGTTAATCCGTCAGCCCCACACCCTGGCTAGTGAAACGTATGCTAGGCGAGAGCTTCCATAGAAAATAGGGATACCTGAAGGGTGGGAGGATAGGACGTGGTAAGTTTCTAACGTAGTGTTAAGTGCAGAGCTAACGGGAGCTAATGATATTATTGGATAGAGGGGTTAACGATAGCCTCGAACCTGTAAGAAAGCCTACCATATAATAGAAGTGTTTGCCCTTTAAGTGCCGGCATCTTAGAGCCTCAAAACAGACCCTCCAGGCCTCGGCATCATACCCGGGCCTACGGGATGCTCCCATTATGAGCCCCATAGCCTTGGCGTCTTAGACCCTCAGACCCCTAAAGCCGATACCACAAGCTTCCCCCATAAAAGCTGGCGTTAAACCCCCGAGTTTTCCCCTCTTAGCCTCCTAATGCCCCGGGGCTAGGCAAACCCTGGAGAGTGTTTGATGCCAGAGTTGTGAGGTCTACAATGAATGAGCGGTAGAAGCGGCATAGTGGAGGCTTTAGCTAATAGGGGCTCCATATGCTCGGGCCTTATATGAGGGTTTGATTTTGAGACCTTTCTATGGTGCCGGCATCATAGCAGGCGTTTTTCCGCTTAGTTTCCGCTAGCTTACTAATTGTGAGGCATCGGCCGCTCAGAATTTGTAAGGGAATTCTACTTTTAGAGCTCCATTAACAGTAGTTTGGAAGTGGAAGGGCTCTCACAAGCTTCAACTACGCTCCCTTATAGGGGTACAGCCTCCTATCAATAGTCCTCTTAAGCGAGCTTAAACATCCATAAGCTTGAAAACTTCCCAGTATGGTTCATGAAATTACTTAAGTTTTAACCTAATTTTAAGTGCGTGGGGAAATAACAAAGCAAACCAGCCTAAATAACAAAGAACTAAAAGTTAAGTTCGCGTTTGCCCAGCAAGTGCTCCACGTAGTGCCTAAATAACAAAGAACTAAAAGAGTGCTCTACGTAGTCGATAGCATTGTAGAATGTAGCCTTAACGTAGATATGCCTCAGCATGCTTGCACCAATAGAAAATATCGCTTTATACACTTTAAAATTTTAGTCCTACACACTCCTTCTCATGTCTCCTGGGGCCTGCATCTACCTTCCGGAAATGACTATAAAGGGTGGTAGCCGGGAATAAATGCCGGTCGGAGATTGAGCTTGAAGACTTCGGGGGGCTTGGAGGCTCGTGTTTGACTGTTGCACTTTAACCTGGAAGCTCTCGCCTAGTATTCTCATTTCTCCGTGCTTTAGCTGGGGAGTTGACGCTGGTGGGGGGCTGTAGCGCGTATTTAAGCCTCTTTCATAAACACTATACTCCTGGTGTTTGCTTTTCTTGTCTCTAGCTTTGATCATTGACGAGTTGAGGAGAGATAGGAAGATTAGGGAGGAGTTCATATCTGAGATAATGCCGGATGTAATTGTTAGGCTGGCGTTAGACAGGGATTTGAGGATATCGCTCTTAAGGGCCATAGCTGGGGAGGTTGCGACTAAGGACGACTTGAAAGATTTGGAGTCGAGGTTGAAGGATTATGTAGATAAGAAGATAGACGATTTAAAGAGTTATGTAGACTTGAGGTTCGAATCTGTCAATGCGAGGATAGATAGCTTAGATAAGAGGATAGACGATCTGAATAGGAGGGTTGACGATGTAAGCAGGAACGTTAGGGCAACATTAATCGCGATACTCATAACGTTACTAGCAACAATAATAGTCCCGCTACTATTGAGGGCTTTAGGGCTGATAACTTAGCCTCCCACAGCCCGCAATGGAGACAGCTCAACTCCACGGGAAAAGTTTAGATTTCAATGTAACCCGAGAAGGCCCGCCATCTTATCTGGAGCTGTATCCTGATAAGTCTAATAAGTGGGGTTTATGTTGGCGTTCTAGGGGTTAGCCTTAACTCTTTTGCTAGGCTTTCCGCCGTTAGTTTTACCGCTTCCCTGCTTGATAGCTTGGGTTTCCATCCTGTATCCCTCACTATCTTGTCTATGCTTAGTAGCATTAGTTTCACGTCTCCAGGCCACCCTCTCCCGTCTGGTGTTCCGGGTTTGAATATGTATTCTACCTTCTCTAGTCCTAGTGTTTCAACTACTATGTCTGCTATCTCCCTCACTGTTATCCAGTCTGTGTTACCCACGTTGTACGTTATTGTCTGCTCTCCTATACCCTCTATTCTATTGAAGGCTGCTATCGTAGCTTCTATAGAGTCTGATATGTGTAGGTAGCTTTTCCTCTGACTCCCGTCTCCCAGGATTTCGAGTGTTTGGGGGTTTCTTGATAGTTTCACTAGAAAGTCGTATATGGCCCCGTGTCTCAGCCTTGGACCTACTATGTTAGCGTATCTTAGTATGAGGCATTTCATATTGTAGAGTCTGGCGTACGTCTCGCATAGAACCTCTCCCATCGCCTTAGTGGCCCCGTAGACGCTTATGGGCTTGAGGGGGTGATCTTCGGGGGTTGGCATTATGGTGGCGTCACCGTAAACAGTGCTGCTAGATGCGAAAACGAATATTTTAACGCCTGAGATCCTGGAAGCTTCGAGAACATTGGCTGTAGCGGTAACATTCTGGTGGTAATGGTCTAGAGGGCCCCTAAGGCTATGCCTAACCTCGGGGTTAGCCGCGAAATGAAAAACAGCGTAGGAGCCTTTGAAAGCCTCAACCCAAGAACCGGGCTCCCTCAAATCACTCCCAACAACTTCAAGGTGGGGGCTGTCCAGGAGCCTAGCCAGATTACTAAGGCTACCGCTAGAGAAATTATCGATAACAATAACGCTGAAACCGGCATCTAGGAGGGCTTCACAAAGAAAGCTCCCCAGGAACCCGGCGCCCCCAGTAACAATAACCTTCAAAAGCTAACACCCCGGTAAACACGGAGCCCTAGAGGGGTTAAAGCGGCAACCAGAGGGGAACTCTAATAGGCTGTTAAACACCCCTCCCCACCTTCCCAGCCAGGAACTCTACTAGGAGAGCTGCCGCTACTGCCAGGGCTATTACAACCCCATACTCCGAGACTATGGGGCCCTCTATGAAATACCTCCTTGTGAATTCTAGGGGCGCAGACTCTATGGATATTGCTGGGATCAGGGCTACATCCCCGCTGGAGAGGAGGCCGTTAACGTTAATCTTGACAGCGTGAGATAAGCCTATGAGAGGCCAGAGGACGGGGGTCGGAGACGTGAGCGCATCCATAACAATGTGAGTCGCGTAGAGAGCGAAGACCACAGAGACAGGGATCACCGCCGACTTCGAAAACCACACTGTAACAGCGAGGACTAAAACACCAGCCACCATGGTTAAGACAAGGCTGTGGGTAACCCACCTATGAACCAGGAACAAAACATCAACATCGGGGAGGAGGCCCGCTAAAGCTATGAAAGCGGCAACCCTAAACCTGAAAACCCTACTAGCAACGAGGAGGCTTAGAGCATAGTGAGTAAGCAGGTCTGGCACAAGACCACACCTCAAGACACGCTAGTTGGAGACTCTAAAGGTTTAAATGTGTAATGCTACTTAAAGGAGAATATGGAGCACACTAGAATAGTTTCAGCTCCCCTCCTTCTTTACCTCCGACTCAAGCTTCTTGAGCTCCTCCTCAATCTCCTTCTCAATCTCCTCTATAGGCTTCGGCGGCGGGGTCGTCGCTAGAGTGTAGCCTATCCAAGCTAGTATCCCGAAGACCCCTAAGACCCCAATCATCACAGTGAGCCTTATTATGAACTCTGTTATTGTCAAGCCTATAACTGGGACGTATATGTTTGGGGGTATGAATAGGAGCCAGAAATAAGCCAAGATCACAATTACAGAGACAACCATCAACAATATACCTATAGCCCTATCGCTAACCAAATCCCACACCTTCCTCCTAAAGAATGTTTAGGGGGTATTTAAATTTAACTCCACACAGCCCGGACAGCCCTTTCGAGAATCCATAAAAGCCTCCCGGCTAGCGTCAGCTCAGCTATTAAGAGTCCAGCGCCTACAACCCCTCATATACTATTAAGCTCTAAAACCGCGTATTCCATTCCCAAAGAGCCTTACCCCCAACTCTTATCACGACCATGCCCGCCCAGTTGCACCCCATCCCGTCTAGCCCCTGCCGATGCAGCCGCCAGAACCCCATACCATGGGTGTTTTGGTCCTTTCCCATGATATTGGGCCCGGCTTCCCCCTCAGCCCGTTGGGAGCTCCATAGGTTGGCGCCGCAGGGCCGCCTGCGCCCGCCTCTGATAGCCGATCATAGAGGCGGGCTAGTATAACGGGGGGCCTTGAAACAACTCTAAGCAACCATTTCACATTATTATGCTCTTACTCCCCTCTTAACTACCGTGTTCTCAGGAACTATTAGGTGGTTTAAGGTTGAAGTGCGCGGGACGAGGGAGCCCTATGTTGGGGCTTCAGTTTGGTCGTGGATTCTCTTGGCGGCTAGAGTTTTCAGGGAGCTCTGTTACTGTGGTGTCTTTCGTGGGTGCCAGTGTATTGTGGATAGTGGTGTAGTTTTATGTATACTTAAGGCTTGCTCTAACCCTGATACTTTGAGGTGGTTGTTTTGGATTTTGACACTGTGAAAGCTCTGGGGATACTGGGGGCTGCTCTTATGATAGCCTCGGTGGTGCTTACCCCCGTTTCCTGGCTTGTTGGTGCGGTCCTAGTATTATTGTCCCTCTATTACCTGGGCCAGGCTTATGGTGTGAGGAGTATTTTCGACTATGCTCTCTACGGGCTTATATTTGCTTTTGTCCCGGCGTTTCTAGTTCCCTTAATGATTGTGGGGTTTTTTGGTTTTATGCCCATGTTTATGCCTATGCACATGCCCGGTAACTGGCCCTTCGCTCCTTTCGCTGGTTTCTGGATTCTAGTTTTTCTAGTGGTTTTCGTCATGCTCGTCCTTTCAGGGTTTTTCTTTTACAGGTCTATGGATGTGCTCGCTTCTAGGTCTGGCGTTGAGCTTTTCAGGGTTGCGGGCATGCTCACCCTCATAGGGGCTGCCACCCTAATATTGTTCCTCCTGGGCTTCATCCTGATCCTAGCCTCTTGGGTTATTCTAGCTGTAGCTTTCTATAGTTTGAAGAAACCCCCTAGCGGCGTTCAAGTTTAGCCTCACTCCACCTTCTCCTAATATCTCTTATGAGCTCTTCTAGCTCCTCCTCGCTAAGCTCCCCCAGCTTCTCAACCCTCGAAACCAGGTCTTCAGCCCCCCCAGCCCTCCTAGCTATGCTGGCCAGGCTCGCAGCAATAATACCTATGAGGGCTGAATAGACGCCAATGCCAACTATCATGGTCATAACCCCGACAGCCTTGCCGAGACCACTCTGAGGCACGACATCACCATAACCCACAGTGGTTACAGTGGCGAAAGCCCACCAGAGAGCGTCCCAGAAACTCTTTATAGAACCCTGGCTCCCCGACTCCGCAAAGTAGACGGTGATAGCCGCAACTAGAACTGTTGAAGCTAGAGCCCCAATAACAGTGGAAGCCTGAAGGCTCCTGGAAGTCTCAAGGAAAGCCCTGAAAAGAGCCCCACCCCTAGCGGAGAGCACAATAAGCCTGGCGAGCCTAATAAACCTCAAAGCCCTAACAATGCCGAAAACACTGCTAGCCTCAACAAGATATATGAGATAGAGGGGGACCAAAGCGACAACCTCATAGAAATGGAAAACCAGGTACGAGAGAGGCCTCCCACTCCTAAAAGCCCTAACCAGGAGATCCAAAAAGAGCACCAGCACAACAGCAAGGTCGAGAACATACATTTGAAGCCTAACATCAAAAGGAACAACAACAACAAAATCAACAACAACAATCAAAAGAGACAACAAAACAAGATAAGCCAAAGCAACCTCAACAAGAGGATGACCAAAAACCTCACTCAAAGACCTAAAACCCCCCAACACTAACACCAAAAAACACTATAAATAAAGACCCCTTAAAACAGCAATGCGGAGAAAAGTTGACAATACGATTTCTAAGGGTTGAAAGAGCCAACGAGTTAAGCAGCGATGAACCAAGAAAAACTAATAAAAGATATTAGAGGAAAAAAGGCTAAAACTAGGTTTGAACGCTAGTAGGGAGTGTTACTGGAGGTTTTAACTTGTAAAACGCTATTGCAAGAACGATAAAGGAAGCTATCACCATTACTCCACCAACAGGCCCCACAAAAGAAAGAATAAAAGCTGCTTTCTCGAAAGCGGCTTCTCCAAAAACTACTCCCACGAGAACAGATACCATAAGAGCAGCTCCTATAAAAACAGCTCCTATAAGAATTAGAAGTCCTGAAATCTTGAAATGATTTATGTTAGATTTTGAGGCAAGTAAACTCATAGACTTGTAAAAGAGGAAACACCCGAAAACAGGAAGAACGAAAAATGCTAAGAAAAATAACAGTGCAGATAACGGCACGCTTACATCAGGCATTTGCACAGACAGTATAAAAGCTAAAAATAATAGTAGCAGTGGCAATAAAACTGTTAATGCAAGCCAGTAAAGCATATAATTGAAAATACGGCGTTCGCCATAAACCTGAGCTAGATATGAGAGAAATTTCAAAAGAAGAAGGATCCCCACAGGCCAAAAGAGAATCATAAGAACAGCTCCTCCTAAGCCAAATTTCTTTGCAGTATTAAACTCCAAAATCAGCACCTCAACATGGTTAAAGTTTTAGTTAAACCTTTAAATATCTAAAGCCACAAAACTATGGGCGGAGAACTATATTCCCATCATAACCGTAACTACAAACCTTTACCTGTAAAGAGTGTGGTGCGGCCGCCGGGATTTGAACCCGGGATCGCCGGCTTGGGAGGCCGGCGTCCTAGTCCAGGCTAGACGACGGCCGCCCTCTAAAACTATAGGGTTGCCCGGGTTTTAAAGTTTTCCCGCTACTTCCCCATATTCAGCTAGCTTTTCCCTATCTTCCCCCCATTAGCGTTAGTAATGTGGCTGAGTATAGTGTTATCTTCGGTATTGTATCTAATGTTATGTACTCGTTGGGGGCGTGAGCTCTCCCCCGTGACCGGGCCCTGTGGCTATGAAGGGTATCCCTAGTTTCCTGGTGAATAAATATGATGGTGCTGAGCCGGGGAGTATGGGTATTATGTATGGTTTAACGTTTACGGCTTTATAAGCTTCTATGGCCTCAGCTACCATCGGGCGTATAGGCTAGTCTTGCTCCATGCGTACACGTCGTGGACGTGGATTTCACAGGCTCTATGCTAGGGACTAGCCTAAAGTCTGGCCTCACGACAGCCTCCCCAGGCGTTATGGTTTTAGTTCCGGGCCCCATGTAGCCCGAGGTGAAACTGTCTATGTTAACTGTAGGCTTGAAGTGTACAGTCTATAGTTTTTTAAGCTTTCTGGTGAGAAGCCTTATACGCTCAGCATATCAGATAGAGAGGTTTCATCAGAGAAAGATTTAAAAGCAGGGAGAAACAAAAGAATATCCGGGGAAATGCAGAAAACATGATAAAATAAGATAAAAAGAATTTAAGTGATGAGTGGGAAATAACAAAACAAACCACTCTAAATAACAAAGAACTAAAAGTACACATGGAGTAAGACAAGCCCCAAACACCCGGTGGTAGCCTCTAAATAACAAAGAACTAAAAGAAGCGGGGGAGAGCTCACGCCCCCAACGAGTACACTCTAAATAATAAAGAACTAAAAGTTTCAGCGCTAACATTAAGCCTTCCATAAACTATAGGGTGACCCCCATACCTTGAGAGGACAGCCTGAACCCCAAGCCTCTCTCTGAGCCAATCTCTCAGATAACTGGCAGTCTCCCCTACACCCTCACCAGTACCCGAAATACTGGGCATCCTAAGGAGTTTGCGAACCTCCTCTACGAGATAGTCAACGTTAGACGCAACATGAGACTTAAAAGGCTCCAAAACAGGCACCGACAGTAAATATCCAGACAAACCCATTATACTTTACTCCATACAATTGAGGAACTAGAGGAGCATGTCTAACCTACAACTCCCAACCTCTGCAAGCCTAAAGCTTATAAGGGACACTTTCATTTGATGTAGCCCACAATCTTCAAAGTTTAGCCTCACATATTAAGTGGAGACGGCTCCAAACCTTAGTTTTATGTGCTTCCTAACTTAAAAATTTAACCTCATGTAGAGTTCAACTGAAACCTTTCGTTTAAGACTGTCCGTTATAGAAATAAAATGCGGAAGTGAAAGGTGTATGGGCCGCGTTTGGGTTAAAGCTAGAGTTGGGAGCGAAGATTGCAGTAGGGTCGTGGAGGTCGATGCTCTAGTAGACACTGGGGCAACGTTAACAGTGATTCCTAGAAGTCTAGCTGAAACCTTAAACCTTAAGGTTACCGGGAAAGCCTCTGTAATGACTGGCGGGGGCAAGGTTACGCTGGATAAGTCTAGAATGTGGATGGATTGAGATCCATGGGAGGCAGGATATAGTGCCGGTAATCATATCAGATATAATAGATAAGGTATTAATAGGAGTTACAACATTAGAGATCCTAGGACTCCAAGTAGACCCAATCACAGGCGAGCTTAAGGAATGGACATGGCTACTATATTAACGTTTACCTCCACCATTACTTTCATTTCCACCTTAAAACGTCTCTAAAGCTAGCTAGGGTTCACTACGTAAGCATTGTCGTCTATAGGGTGAAGCGCTTTAAGACTTTAAAACCTGTGGAAGACCCTGGTAAATGTTTACGAGATGAAGCGTGAACCTCTCAGTTTCCAGCTCTTCCCTGCTTTATAATAATGCTGTTAAACTATCTTGAGCCTTCCATGACGTGTAGATGTGGCTTTAAACTTCATGCTTTATTTAAACATGTGTGGTCAGCCGTATACGTATGTCGCGGAGAACTGTATGAATATTGGGATGGTGCTGAGTAGGATTCTAGCTTCTATGACCCCCTCAATAGTTAAAGTGAATTTGCCCGCCCTAACAGCTGAGACTACTCCCTCACTTACTTTTGCATGTTCAAGGGTGATTTTTGTTGTCTTGTATATGGTCGAGTTTGCAGGGATTCTGGTCTGTGGCAGAGTCCCGCTGCCAACATAGTGATCGTTTATGTAGATGGAGTATGAGTCGATCCAGAAAATAGGTGTCCCGTATCCTGTAGGGTTAGTGAACTTCAATTTAAATGATATGTCGCTACTTGTTAACCCGATCCTGTCAATTGAAACATCTAATATTTCAGCCTTAATGTTCCTAGCGGCAACATACTCCCCGTAAACATTATACCCCATAAAACCTAAAACCCCTATAATGATAATGGCTAGGATTAAAGTCGAAACCCTTCCCGCCATACCCTACTTTCCTCCCGTCACCACTTACTTTAAACACTTAAAGCTTTTAAAATACTAATGTTAGAGGGGCGCGTGTAAAAGTGGGGGCTGAATTGAAAGAGTTTAAAGCCAAATTCCTAGAGTTGCTGAAGAAAGATGAGGAATTCCGCTACGCGATAGCGGGATTAATAGGGATGGAAGAAATACTGAAAAGGCTGGACAGAAACGAAAAACAACTAGTAAAACTGAGAAAAGACATGAACAAGGGGTTCGCGAGACATGATGAGGAGATCAGAAAACTTAGAGAGGATATGAATGCAGCATTCAAGAGATATGATGAGGAGATGTTGAAATTAAGAGAAGA